>CAYNAO010000007.1:3898-21788 GCA_964395435.1 uncultured Candidatus Saccharibacteria bacterium | reverse complement strand
GTGCGCGATACAGGATTTGAACCTGTGGCCTTTCCCACGTCAAGGGAACGCTCTACCAACTGAGCTAACCGCGCCTAAAGTAAGCAAAAGCTTACTTTTTAAATTTACATTTTTTCTTGTATTCTTTCAAGTGCTAATATAAAAGCACTATTACGCAGACTTGTTTTATTCTCTTTTGAGATATCAAAAATTTTATTAGCTGAAACACTTAAAATATTTTTTAATTTTTGATTTACTTCTTCTTCGCTCCATTTTTCATTTTTCAAATTTTGCTCCCATTCAAAAGTAGAAACCGTTACTCCGCCCGCATTCGCTAAAACATCAGGAATGATTGCTATATTTTTTTGATTTAAGATTTCATCAGCCTCTGGAGCAATAGGTCCGTTTGCTAATTCCAAGATAACCTTTGCTTTTATATTATTTGCATTTTTTTCTGTAATTTGATTTTCGAAAGCAGCTGGAACTAAAACATCAGTTTCTAATTCTAGTAATGCTTCATTTGAAATATATTTTGCATTTGGGAAATTCTCTAGTGTTTTATTTTCTTTTTTATAATTCAAAACTTCATCGTAATTCAAACCTTCTTCATTATAAATAGCTCCTTTTGAATCAGAAATAGCGATAACTTTGTGTCCATTTTCTATAAAGCTTTTGAAAGCAAAAGATCCTACATTTCCTAAACCTTGAATCACTACTTTTAGATTTTGACCTAAATTTAATTTTTCTTGCAGAGATTCAAATACATAAAATCCTCCGAGACCCGTCGCACTTTCGCGACCCAAAGATCCACCATTCTCTATTGGTTTTCCTGTAAAAGTAGCTAGACTTTCTTCTCCTGTGATTTTCTTGTATTCATCATTCATCCAGTTCATAATTTCTCCGTTTGTGTTTACATCAGGAGCAGGAACATCTTTTTTAGGTCCAATCATGTCTGCCATTTTTAAAACCCAACCACGAGAGAGTTTTTCTAATTCAGTTTTAGATAAGTCTTTTGGATTTACAGTAATTCCTCCTTTTCCTCCGCCCATAGGGATTCCAGCCACAGCGCATTTGATAGTCATCCAAAATGCGAGGGCTTTGACTTCATTTATTTCTGTATCTTGGTGGAAACGAATACCTCCTTTATAAGGTCCCATTTTATTATCATATTGCACACGATAACCTTCAAAGATTTTTAATTCTCCGTTGTCCATTTTGACAGGAATAGAAATACGAATATCTCTATCTGGTTGTCTTAATTTTTTTATTAAATCTTGATTAAAGTTTTTGATTTCTACAACTTTATCAAGCTGAGCCATAGCATTTAAAAATGGGTTTTGCATATTTTTTACTTATCCCGTCAGTCGAGACTGATGGGATTGTTAATTTATAAATTTAAATTTTCTAAAACATTTAATTCTTCTTTTGTGTTTGCTCCTAAAGCCTCGTAGTTTTCTATTTGTATGTCTGATATTTTTTCTCCATTTTGTGAAGCTATTTTCAAAAGGTCTGTTAAATAATATTCTCCTTGTGCATTTTCGTTTCTTAATTTACTTAAATTTTCCCAAAGAAAATTAGCTTCAAACATATAAAGCCCGGCATTTACTTCTTTGATTTCTCTCTCTTCTAAAGTAGCGTCTCTGAATTCTTTAATACCTTTAACTATTCCATTTTCTTTTTTAATTCTACCAAAAGCAATAAAATTTTTCTTGAAACCTTCGAAATCTTCTACTATTGTGGTTGCTAGAGTTATTTTAGCTTGATTTTCTAAATGAGTTTTGATTAATTTTTCTATGGTTTCTTTTTTAATAAAAGGCTGATCTCCAGACATAACTAAAATATGCTTAGCGTTTTTGACTTGTTTTTCTGCGCAAGATACCGCATGTCCGGTTCCTAATTGCTCGTCTTGATGTGCATACAAACAAATATCTCCTAAATAATCCATTAATATTTCTTTTTTGTATCCAACCACTACAATTGGCTTTTTTTCAGTTATTTTTTTAATTTCATTTAAAATATGAATTATCATTGTGCCTCCTTTGAGTGGAGACATGACTTTTGGTAATTCTGATTCCATCCTTTTCCCTTGACCTCCGGCCAAAATAACTATTTCAATATTTTCCATTAAATTTTCCATACTATTATAATTTACTACTTTTTAGAAAAAAAGAAAGTTTATTTTTTGAGTTATTTTAGTATAATTTTTATATGCCTTTAAATTTAATAACAAAGCTTTTTTGGGTTTATTCAAAATTAAGAATGAATGAGATTAAATCTTTGACAGAAAATCCATACAAATACCAAGAAAATTTTTTATTTGAAATATTAAATAAAGCTCGTAATACAGAATATGGCAAGAAATATAATTTTCAAAATATTAAAAGTTTACAAGATTTCCAAAAACAAATTCCAATAGTTTCATATGAAGATTTATTTCCTTATATTGATCGTATGATAAAAGGGGAGAGAGATATTCTTTGGCCTGGTTTGATTTCTAATTTTTCAAAGTCTTCGGGGACCACTTCTCGTAGTAAATTTCTACCTGTTTCAGATGAATTGTTGAAATATTGTTTTAAAGGAGGCGAAGATGAATTGATGTTTTATGTAAATAACAATCCAGAAAGTAAAGTCTTGGAAGGGAAAAGTATTTTTGTTGGAGGTAGTTTGGATAAAATAAATTCTAATCCAGAAATATTTGTCGGAGATGTTTCAGCGATATTGATGAATAATTTACCAATTTTTGGAAAATTTTTTCGAACACCGAGTTTAGAGACTGCAACTCTTTCTGATTATGAAATAAAATTAGAAAAAATGGCAGAAGAAACTATGAACGAGGATGTTCGTAGTTTG
Source organism: uncultured Candidatus Saccharibacteria bacterium (assembly GCA_964395435.1). Taxonomy (GTDB): domain Bacteria; phylum Patescibacteriota; class Minisyncoccia; order Phycocordibacterales; family UBA9973; genus UBA9973. The sequence continues at coordinate 18,959 of CAYNAO010000007.1, read as the reverse complement.
GCTGGGACGCCGACTTGGACTATTGCTTTGATTAAAAAAGTCATGGAAAAAAGGGGAGCCTCAGATATTTTAGAAGTTTGGCCTAATTTAGAAGTTTTCTTTCATGGAGCTGTGTCGTTCGTGCCTTATAAACAAGTCTTTAAAGACCTCATAAAAAGCCCAAAAATGCATTATATTGAGGCTTATAATGCTTCTGAAGGCTTTTTTGCTATTGCCGACGAAATCGGCTTAGAAGACGGCGAAATGTGGCTTGCTCCGGATTATGGTATTTTCTATGAATTTATTCCGGTTTCAGAATATGGCAAAGAAAATCCAGAAATTTATACTTTGGAAAATGTGAAGCTGGGAGAGGATTATGTTTTAGTAATTACTACTTGTGCGGGATTATTTAGATATGTGATTGGAGATACTGTGAAATTTACTTCTCTTTCTCCCCACAGGATAATTATAACTGGTAGAACTAAACATTTTATAAATGCTTTTGGTGAAGAAGTTGTAGTTCATAATACTGATCTTGCTTTGGATAGAGTTTGCAAAGATTTAAATTTAAAATTAGTTGATTATACGGCTTGTCCTTGTTTTATGGATGAAGGGAATTCTGGTTATCACGAATGGATTATAGAATTTGAAAATGAGAATTTAGATCAAGAAAAAATTACAGATTTATTAGACAAATATCTAAGAGAAATTAATTCTGATTATGATGCAAAAAGACATAAAGATATAATTTTAAGAAAATTAAAAATTCATTTTGCTCCGAAGGCGACTTTTTATAATTGGATGAAAGAGAAGGGAAAATTAGGAGGACAAAACAAAGTTCCAAGATTATCAAATAATAGAGAATATTTAGAAGATATTTTGAAAAATATAAAATATGAAATTTAATTTTGAAAATTTTAATAATAAAAAAGAGTCTCGGAGAGAATTTCTTAAGAAGCTAGCTTTTTTAGGTTCTTCTTTTTTGTTTAATAAAAATATTAATTTAGAAAATCAGGAAAGTTTTTGTATAGAAAAAAGAGAGGATTGGGATAATAAATGGAATGAAATCAAAAAACAATATGAGCAAAAATTCGGTGAAAGTTTTTCTATTTCTAAATCAAAAAATATAAAAATAGAAAGAGTTGCTAGTACTTTAAATTATTTAGAAAATCAAGAAAACAAAGAATTAAAAGATTTCTTGAAAAGAATAGTCATACATCATTCTGCTTTTGATTCACAGAAAAATACATTAGAAGAAATAAATTTTATTAGAGATTTTCATATTTTTGAAAGAAATTTTAATGATATTGGTTATCATTATTTGATTCATAAAAATGGTGAAGTTTTTGAAGGCAGGCCTGTTTCTTTTGTGGGGGCGCATGCTGGTTCAACAATAGAATCACAAGAAGGCATAAAAGAATGTTTGGCTAATAATTTTTCTGAATTTAAAAATTTAGACAACGAGCAATATAAAAGTAGATATGAAGATATTAGGAATATTTTAAAAAAGGACCCTGATTATGGGTCTTTGGGGATTGTTTTATTGGGAGATTTTGATAAAAAACAAAAAGTCTCAAAATTACAATTGGATTCTTTGACCAAATTACTTAATCAATTAAAATCTCAATACGAAATACCGAAAGATAATATTATTTATCACAGAGAAGTTAATGAAAAAGTTGTTAAGAAATCTAATTTAACTTTGAGTAGCTCTACTACAAGTTGCCCAGGAGATCATTTTTTAAATAAAGATGAATTTATGCCTATGCTAGTAGAAGATACCGATTTTTCAAAAACCAAAAGTATTTTGTTGGAAAAATAAAAAAGCCGGCTCGGAATAAATTCCTCGCCGGCCGGAGTGCTGCATTTACAAATTTACTTTTTTTGCATCTTCATTCATTTCCAGAAGAATTTCTCTTTCTGAGTGAGCATTAATCTTGCCCAGTTGCAAATTTGAAACTATGTCTTCAAATGAAATTTTTGTATGGAATTCCAAAATTTTTATTGCAAGAAAAATATTTTCTACAAAATGTGGTAATCCATACACAGAACAACCGAATTTCTCGATATCTTTTTTTACGGCAACAGCACCATTTGGCTTAGTTCCATTTTTTTCTATCGAAAAAAGACTCTTTTTGTCTTCAAGCCACAGGATCATATTCTCCCAGGCTATATTTTCGGCGACATCATTTTTTTTATCAAAATTCTGGTTGGCAATAATTCTTTGGGTAGTTAAGTTTTTTATAATTATTTTAATTTCTCCATCTTCTCTTTTCATGAAACGAAGAAGATTTAGGATTAAGTTATTTAAACTTACCGTTTTGGTTTCGATTTGTGTAATCATCACTATTTTTTTATAAATTTAAAGAATCAATTCCAATAAAATTTAATCCTTTTTAGGATTGAAGTCAAGTGCAATTTTTATAAAAACATGCTATTATTTTATTGAATATTCGCGAACCTTTTTAAAATTGATTAATCATGAAAACAAAACCTTTTGATTTTTGTGCCCTTTTAGGATTTTGTCTTTCAGATATTTTTTCAAAAGAAGAAATATCCAAGATTTTCCTTCCACCAAAACATATGAGTCCATATGATGTGGAATTTTTAAATCCTAAAATTAAAAAAGATTGCAATGAAAATGACAAACCCGAAGACGACATAATTGTCGGTCTTGCTTGAAAACAAAAGTTCCGGAATTTTCCGGAACTTTTTAATTTTAAGCCAAATTGACTAAATATTTACTCAGGCTATAATATTAATTATGAATTTATTAAATAAGTTTGACGAGAATGGGAATCAATTAAGTCCCGAATTACCAAAAAACAAAATAAACTATTTAATAGATATTGATGGAACTATTTGTGAAGATATTCCCAACGAACAGCCCGAGAGAATGCTAACAGCAAAAGAATTACCAGGAGCTAGGGAAACTATTAATAAATTTTTTGATTTAGGGCATAATATTTGTTTTTTTACTTCTCGCGCCGAAGAACATAGAGCTAATACTGAGAAATGGCTAGAAGAACATGGTTTTAAATATAATCAAATTATTTTTAATAAGCCAAGGGGAGGGAATTATTATTTTATAGATGACAAAGTAGAAAAAGCTATAAAATTCAAAGGCGAGTATGAATAAGAATTAGTTTAAAATATTTGTTATTTTTATACTTTTGATAATTTCCAAAAAGCTTTGCATTTTTTTAAATTATGTTATAATGTTTCTGTGTTTAAAAGGCCTCATCGTCTAACGGTTAGGACAGCGGGTTTTCAATCCGCTAATCGGAGTTCGATTCTCCGTGAGGTCACATGAGCGTAAAAAAAGACTGGATTTCCAGTCTTTTTTTTTGTTTAAAACACAACTTCAATGTTCGGATAGTTGCTTTTTAGGTAAGTCATTAAAAAATCTTTGTTTGAGCTAGCAAAAAGGCCATTTTTTATTGTTTTCCAGCAAGTAAAAAAGATAAATTTCTTTTCTGGGATTTGGATTTTGTATTCAAAACCAAGTTTAACTGCCTTAACCTTAATTCTCATTTTTTTCTTTTTTTAAAATTTAGAAAAACTATTTCAAATGCACTATATCATTTTTAATTTAAAACACAACTTCAGTGTTCATGTTTTTTAAAAAAGTAGTATAATTAATATATTAAAAATAATTTTAAATTTATGGAATATATTCAAAAAGCATTTATAAATTACGCGAATTTTAAAGGAAGAGCAAATCGTAAAGAATTTTGGTATTTTTTGTTATTTAATTTCTTGTTTACAATTTTGTTTCGTATATTAAATATTCCTATATTAACTTTCATTTATTCTTTAATTATTATAGTTCCTTTGCTTTCTTTAAATGTTAGAAGATTGCACGATGTTAATATGAGTGGGTGGTGGTTGTTGCCTATGATTATTTTTGGTCTTATTCCTCAAGATATAATTTCCGAATTTTTTAAAACTATAGGATTTATTTTTGTAATACCGTTTTTATTATATATATTATTTATGTTTTATTTAACAATAAAAAAAGGAGACCTTTTACCTAATAAATACGGAATTTAATTTCTAGAATGTATCTAAAAATCAAAGTTAAAGCGGGGCAGAGGAAGGAGGAGATTTTAAAAGTGAATGAAAACACTTTTCAGATTTCCGTTCGCGAGAAAGCCGAGCGGAATATGGCTAATAAAAGGATTTTAGAAATACTTAGTTTGGAATTAAAAATCCCAGTAAATAAAATTAGAATTATAAATGGTCATCAATCTCCGACCAAGTTAATTTCAATTTTGGATTAATGTTATAATATAAACATGGAAAAAGATTTTACTTCAATTACGGAATTCATAGATAATAAAATCAATGAAACAATTCACACAGATTTCTACGGAGAATTAGCTTTTTATTTAACTAATGATAGGGAAATATCTTCTAAGGTTAAAAACTCCGTGCATTTAGGGGCGAGGATTGTTATGTTTTTTGATCGGTACATGGAAATTGGAGATGAGATTTTCAAACAAGCTTATGAAAAAAGTAAAATAGATTTATTAGAATCTTGTCCTTCTTTGAATAAAGAAAAATTAGAAGAAATTTATAATAATACAATTGGTCCTTTTTGGGATTATGAGAAAAGTTTACTACTCAGAGATAATTTTGCTTTTGAAGATAGAGAGAATTATTCTAAAATGAAATCAAGCGATGTGCCTTTTTATCTTGAAATTACAGAAAAGTTTGTAGAAGTTCCAGAAAAATTTAAAAATTCTTTTCGAGCTTTGCAAAGAATAAATGATATTTATGATGATTTGATAGATCTAAAAGAAGATAGGGAAGAGAGTTCTCCTAATTTAGTTTTGCTTTTCAGTAAAGATTATCAAGAAGTTTCAGATTTGAAACAAGAAGAAATAAATGAGATTTTAGATAGGATGGAGAGAATGCTAGATATAGTAAATCAAACTCCGGAATTACCTTTCTTGCAAAAAGAAGCTTTAATTTACAAGCAAAATATCTTGGAATTATTTAGTATGAATATATAGATAAATATCTTCTAGGGCTTTGACTCCGTCGCCTGAGGCTATGTTGTTTTGATGATAGAGAACATTGGTGCAATCTCCCGCAGCCCAAATACCTTCGGTATTAGTTTTACCAGTCCAAGGGTCAATTTTAATTCTACCTATTTGATCTAATTCTACGATATCTTTTATAAATTCAGTATTTGGAATTTGTCCAATTTCAACAAAGATTCCAGAAACTTTGATTTCGTGAACTTCGCCAGTTTGATTTTGTTTGTAAACTAAACCTTCGACGAATTTTTCGCCTTTGATTTCTAGAATGGTAACATCCAAGATTCCTTTGAATTTAGGATTTTTAGAGATTTTTTCAACAGTGATTTCTTCGGCTTTGTATTCTGGATTGCGGTGAAGTAGTGTTACAGAATTACAATAAGCAAGTAATTGCGAAGCAGATTCAAAACCAGCATTTCCTCCTCCAATCACAGCTACATCCATGCCCGAGAATAGAGGTCCATCACAAGAAGCACAATAAGTAAGCCCTTTGTGTTCTAAGCGGTCAGCATTAATAGCGTCTATTTTTCTGCGTCCACTACCAGAAGAAATTAAAATAGTTTTAGTGTGGAATTCTTTGCCACTTTCGATTTTTACATTAAAAGTTTTATCTTCGTTTTTTGAAACTAAAATTACTTTTTCACCTTCTTGTATTTCCAAAGTAGAGTCTTCATTTTCTTTGGTTTTTGCATTAGCTAATACATGATCTTTGAAATTCTTTGCTAGTTCGTGTCCCGCAATAGAAGGGGAACCAATCCAGTTATAAATATATTCTGAAACAATACTTTGTCCTCCCCATTCAGCTAGAATAAGTAAGGTTTTAAGTCTTTTACGAGCAGCATAAACAGCAGCCGATACTCCAGCCGGCCCGCCACCAACGATAATTAAATCATAAGTTTTATTTTCCATCTTTGTATTATATCACAATTCTTATATTAAAATAAAAAAATAATACTATATTTTTCCGGTACAGATTTTTTGAAGCTTAAAAAATCCTGAAGTTTGCTCGTCGCCACTCGCAAAACCCCTCCAAAATATAGTATTATTTTTTATTTTTTTCTTCGTAGAAAAGCTGGAACAGCGCTCCAGTCATCGTCATCATCAATTATAATTTCTTCTTCAACAATTTCTTTTTTTTCTATTTTTTTAACCATATCAAGATTGTTGCCTGTGATTGTGTTGATTATAGAGTTTGAAGAAGGTAATTTTTCTTCTTTTTTCTCTTCGATTTTGCCATTTGGTAAGCTATTGTGAATTTCTTTTTTGATTTGAGCTGGAGTTTCTTCTTTAACTGGAGTCGGGTTGATATTCATTATAGGAGTATTTGAGAATAAGCTTTTCTTTGGTAAATCAGTAGGGAAGTTGGTAGCAATCACTGTAACTTTTACTTCACCTTTCTTTAATTTTTCATCACTAATAGTTCCAAAGATAACTTTTGCATCTTTGTCGATTGATTCAGTTATAATTTTTGCAGCATCTTGAATTTCGTGAATAGTTAAATCATCACCTCCAGAAATAGCAAACAGAACTCCTTTTGCACCATGAATAGAAACTTCTAGTAGAGGAGAATTGATAGCTTGCACAGCTGCTTTTTCTGCACGATTCTCTCCAGAAGCAGATCCGATACCCATAAGAGCACTTCCTGCATCAGACATAACAGCTCTAATATCAGCAAAGTCCACATTGATAATTCCAGGAGTAGTAATAAGGTCTGAGATTCCTTCTACTGCTTGACGCAAAACATCATCACAGATAGAGAAAGCTTCTTTGAAATTAGTACTTTTTTCTGTAATTTGAAGTAATTTGTCATTTGGAATTGTGATTAAAGCATCTACTTCTTTAGCTAATTCTTCGATACCTCTTTCAGCTAGTCTGCCTCTGTGTTGACCTTCGAAGAAGAAAGGTTTAGTAACAACACCAACAGTTAGTATGCCTTGCTCTTTGGCTGCGCGAGCGATAATAGGAGCAGCACCTGTACCAGTTCCTCCGCCCATACCACAAGCAATAAAAATCATATCAGCTCCCTTGATAACATCTTGAATTTCAGCTTTAGTTTCTTCGGCAGCTTTTTTTCCAATTTCTGGATTCATTCCAGCTCCAAGTCCTTTTGTTAAATTTTTTCCAATATGAATTTTTTTCTCAGCTAGAGAATTGTGCAAGTCTTGAGTATCAGTATTCATTGCAATAAAAGTTACTCCTTTAACTTTTGAATTAATCATGTGATTAACAGCATTCTTACCAGAGCCTCCAACTCCAATAACTACAATACGAGCAAAACTTTCTATTTCAGGGTTTACTTTAGGCATAATTTTTATAACTTAATCTAATAATCTTATACCAAGTATAATAACAGAAAAAGCTAAAAAGTAAAAGAATTGACTTTTTTTGAAAAAATAGCATAAAAACCTTATTTTTTAAGGCATAAATTGCTTTAAATTTGATTTTATTGTGTTTTTTAAATCTCTGAAAAATAGAGTAATTCCGTTTTCCTCTAAAGACTTTTCTTTACTAGAAAACAATAATCCCAAGACATTATACCAAGAGTTATTTTTAAGTTTTGTTTTAGCATTTCCAAACATCTGAGTTTGTCCAAAGCTAGCAGGTAGTTTCAAGAAATTTTTTGATAAGTCTAAAATATTTGGAATATTTGAAGTTCCACCAATTAGAACAATTCCACCTGGCAATAATTCATTTCTTTTAATTTTTTTCAAATAAGTATCAATTAATTCAAAAATATCAGAAAGGCGAGCATTTATAATTTCATCAATTTTTTTCTTTGAAAATTCTTCGGGTATATTTCCTAATTTTATTTTTTCTGCTTCGTCGATAGAAATTTTTAAGCCTAAAGCAATATCATTTGTAATATCTGCTCCTCCTAGATTAAAAGTATGAATAGCTATTGGGTTTTCATTTTCAAATACTGCAATTTTTGTAGTTTCGCTACCAATATCAACTAGGATAGAACCAATAATTTTTTGTTTTTTAGGTAGGCAAAAATTACTAGAAGCAATAATTCCAGGTATAATATCTAAAACTTCTATATCTAATTCGCCAATTGTATTTATTAAATCTTCAAAATGTTGAGAAGATACAGTTGTGAAAATAGCCTTAACTTCTAATTTGTTTCCAATACTTCCTTCTATTCTACCTAAAATATCTTGACCATCTAATTTGTAATAAATAGGGGAAACATTAATAACTTTTTTATTATTTAAATTCAAATTACCCTGAGCATCTTCTATTGCTTTTTCAATATCTAAATGAGTAACTTCATTGTCGGCTTTGGAAACTATACTAAAACCATTTGAAATTTCGCCTTTTATTGTACTGCTACCTATGCTAACAAAAGCTTTTTTGATTTTGATCTCAGAATTTTTTTCTACTTCTTTTATGCATTTTCTAAGAGATTTTAAAACATCTTGCTGGTTGATTATATAACCATTACGCAATCCTTCGGTTTCATTTTCAGAGACAGCTAAAATATCAGGATATTCTTCTCCTTTTTTAAATTCTGCTACTACGACTCTTGTTGTCGTTGTGCCTATGTCTATTCCCACCGAAATATTTCTTGTCATATTTTTTTTCTTCTTTCTCCATTATACTACCATGTTCCATTCCTTTCAAATGTAGCATTCCGTGTATAACTAAAAATCCAAGAAAATTTTTTGGAGTTTTATCAAATTTGTGAGCTTGTCTCTTGATAACTTGCGGACAGAGAATTAATTCTCCTTCATTTTTTGAATAACCAAAAGATAAAACATTTGTAGATTTATTTTTGTTTCTGTATTTAAAATTTATTTCTTTAGATTTTTTTTCTCCAACAAATGCAACAGATAAATTATATTTTTTTCCTAATATATCATCTTTGATACGACAAAAAAGAGAAGCCTCAATTAAGATTCTTCTCTCTTTTGTTTTATTTACTATTTGTAAAGTTTGTATTTCTTTCACTTTATCTAATTTTACCAAGCTTGCGAAGTTTTTCTACTTCTTTTCGGCGAATGATTTTCTTTAGAGTAGTTTTTTTCGCCTTTACTTTTGATTCTTTTCTCTCATTAAATCTTTTTGATTTAACTTTTGGAATTATATTTGATTCTGAAACCTTGCGAGAAAAGCGACGCAAAATACTTGCGTTATTTTCGTTTGGGTTTTTATTTACTTCTATTACTGTTTTTGCCATATGTTATAGATTAACATATATAAAATATATCGCAAGTTTTATGGACTTTGATATTAAAAAAGTGTAATATATTTAATTATGGATAAAAATGTAGTTTACATAACAGAAGAAAAGAAAAAAGAACTTGAATTAGAGTTATTGGACTTGCAAGGACCAAAAAGAAAGGAAATTATTGATGCTTTGGAATATGCAAAATCCTTGGGTGATTTGTCTGAGAATGCTGAATATCACCAAGCTCGTGAAGATCAAGGAAAATTAGAAGCAAAAATTAAAAATATAGAACAAATTTTAAAATCAGCTACTATTGTTAAAAAAACAGGTAGTGATACTGTGGAAATTGGTTCTGAAGTTGTGGTAGAAAAACAAGACACAAAAGAAAAGAAAACTTATATCATAGTTGGTTCACAAGAAGCCGACATGCTTCAAAATAAAATTTCAAATACTTCACCAATCGGCGAAGCTTTTTGGGGAAAGAAAAAAGGAGATTTAGTAAAATTCAAAACTCCTAAAGGAGAAGTTAATTATAAAATAATCAAAGTATCATAATATGTCTTCAATTGATGAGATTCGAGACGTTCGCCTAGCTAAATTAAAAATCTTAAAAGATAGGGGTATTGATCCTTATCCAGCAGAATCAAAAAGAGAGCTTTATTTAAATGAAGCTATTTCTTCGTTTGAAAGTTTAGAAAAAGAAAAACAAATTAAATGGTTAGCAGGGAGAATTATGTCTATTCGCGGACAAGGAGCTATTATGTTCGTGACTATTTTTGATGGGACAGCTTCTTTTCAAGGAGTTTTAAAATTAGATGTTTTAGGAGAAGATAAATTAAATTTATTTAATGAAGTTATTGATATTGGAGATTTTATTGAAATTGCTGGAACTTTTTTTACAACTAAAAGAGGCGAGAAGAGTATAGAAGTAACAGATTGGAATATTTTAACCAAGAGCTTGCTTCCTTTGCCTGAGAAATGGCATGGATTAACTGATGTCGAAGAGAGATTTCGCAAAAGATATTTAGATATTTTAATGAACGAAGATATCAAAGACTTGCTTGTAAAGAAAATGAAATTCTGGGAAACTACTCGGAATTTTATGAAGGAGCATGGATTTTTGGAAGTTGAAACTCCGACTTTAGAAATTACAACTGGAGGTGCCGAAGCTACTCCTTTTAAAACTTATAATGAAGATTTTAAATTGCCTTTATATATGCGTATTTCAATTGGAGAACTTTGGCAGAAGAGATTAATGGCGGCGGGTTTTCATAAAACTTTTGAAATAGGTAGAGCTTATCGTAATGAAGGATCTGATGCGAATCATTTGCAAGAATTCGTAAATATGGAATTTTATTGGGCTTATGCGAATTACAAAGACGGAATGAAATTAGTAGAAAAACTTTATAAAAAAATTTCTTTAGATGTTTTTGGAAAAACAGAATTCGAAACTCGTGGACATAAATTTGATTTAGGGGGAGAGTGGCAAATCATAGACTACACAGAAACAATCAAAAAAGAAACTGGGGTTGATTTAGAAAATACTACTTATGAAGAAATTCGCACAACTTTAGAGAGATTAGAAGTTAAATATGACGGAGACACTATGGAGAGATTGGTAGATACTTTGTGGAAATATTGTCGCCGTAAAATAGCAGGACCTGTTTTCTTAACTGGTCATCCAAAATTAGTTTCTCCTTTATCAAAATCTATGCCAGATAATAAAGATAAAACTGAAAGATTCCAAGTCATCATCGCAGGGTCCGAAGTGGGAAATGGTTTTTCTGAATTAAATGATCCTATTGACCAAGAAGAAAGATTCCAAGTTCAACAAGATTTGATAAACAGAGGAGACAAAGAAGCTATGATGCCAGATCATGAATTCGTAGAAATGCTTGAATACGGTATGCCTCCGACTTGTGGTTTTGGATTTGGAGAAATGTTCTTTGCATTTTTAGCTGACAAACCAATCCGCGAAACTCAATTCTTCCCACTAATGAAGCCAAAACGCGAGGAGTAATAACAAAATATTTATATTGACAAATAAGTTATATTATGCTATAATATACAAAATAGTATAGTTCTTTGATATTTGGTTATTTTGTTTTGGGTGTTGCTTTTTGGACGTCATATTCTGATTTCCAGTGAGCAATATCGCAAAACTTAAATAATTTTAAAATGACAAAAGTAAATCTTTTTATCGTGATTGCTTTAATTAGCACAACTTTGTTTGTTTCTTGTTCTTCTTCAGAAAAAGTTGAGGCAGTATTGGTAACGGTAGTGGATACCAATATAACAACATTCGACACTCTGTCCGTGTTAAATGAACTTTTAAGTGATGACTTAGAGATTTTATTAAAAAATCCTAAGAACGCTGCTAGTGTGTATGAATGCATCGAAAAACGAGCAACAGAGTTGTTCAAAAAAGATGATCCTGATGCTTATCAGCAATTTCAATCATTTGTAGAGTCTAAAAAAATTGACAAAGAAAAATTGGATTATTTTTTACGAACAAACAAATCAATTCCTTTAAAAAAATATATCCAAACAATGAATGCAGCATTTGATAAATGTGCAAATGCAGCTTTGAAGGGGTATGAGATTTAGAGATACAAGTGTTAAGTGTTAACAAGGACTGTTTTTACAAGCAGTCCTTTTTTTATTCCCGGAAGAAGGACTTCCGCAAAGACATAAAGTTGCGGAAGTCCTTCTTTCGCGATATTATTTATATATGGGTTTTAGAAAAACAAATTTTACTGAAGGAGAATATTATCACATATATAATCGTGGCAACAGTAAACAAGAAATATTCTTGGATGAGTATGATTATGATCGTTTTATAAAATTACTCTATCTTTGTAATTCAGAAAAAAGAATTGATTTTCGTGAAGATATAATTAGGAAAAATATCAATGCGTGGGATTTTGAAAAAGAAGACTCTCTTGTGTCTATCGGCGCGTGGGTTTTAATGCCAAATCATTTTCATTTATATATTACTAAAAATCCGCGAAAGAAGGACTTTCGTAAAAATGCAATATCAGAATTTATGAGGAAGGTTTTAACTTCTTATTCAAAGTATTTTAATCAAAAATACAAAAGAACAGGAAGTTTATTTGAAGGTAAATTTAAAGATACCCATATAGACAAAGATAATTATGCAAAATATTTATTTTCTTATATTCATTTGAATCCTATTAAGTTGATAGATAAAAATTGGAAAGAAAATGGGATAAAAGATTTTAGCAAAACCAAACATTTTTTAGAAAATTATAAATGGTCAAGTTATTTAGATTATAAGAATGTTTTAAGATCAGAAAATAAAATATTGTATTTAGAAGATTTTCCTGAATATTTTAAGAATATCAAAGATTTTGATTCGGAAATAAATGAATGGCTTTCTTTTAAAGAAATAGAATAAGTTTGCGAAAGAAGGACTTCCGCAAATTTATTTTGTGCTATAATTAAAGTATTATGAAAGTAATTTTACGATGGTTAATAGTTGCTGGAGCGGTTTTCCTGACTCCTTATATTTTATCTGGAATTAGTATAAATAATTTTTATACTGCTTTGGTTGTAGCTTTGGTTTGGGGGATTATTAGTTTCTTTGTAAAACCTATTTTAAATATTTTAACATTACCTATTAATTTACTAACTTTAGGACTTTTCTCTTTTGTTTTAAATGGACTTTTGTTTTGGTTCGTTTCTAGTTTTGTAAAAGGATTTTATGTGGATGGATTTATGTCTGCATTTTTAGGAGCCATTGTGGTTTCTGTAATTTCTTTTGTTTTGGGAAAGATTCTAATTAAAGAAGATTAGTTTTGACATATTTTATTTTTTGTTCTATTCTAAAAAAGAATATTGTTTTTTAACTTATAAAATCTAGATAATGGAAAATGTAATAACTTTCTTTAAATCTCCAAAAATGTTTTTATTTGTTGGAGGATTGCTTTCTTTCTCTGTGATTTCGCTGATTTCGTATCTTTTTGTAGAGATACCTTATGACTTTAAAAGCGTATTCTTGTATGCATTATATGCATTGTTGTTTTACGGAATTAACTTTTTTTGTGTCGGTATTTCTTTTTCTGTTTTTTTCTTTTTTAATCATAGAAAGAATGTTTTGCATGCATTAAATATATCTAATGCATTAAATAATTTTTATGATAAAAATGTTCAAATTCGTGATAGATTTATTGAAATTCTATTAAGTCTTCTTTTTGGATCTTTGTTTCTTTTACTCATTACAAATTTTCAAAGTTACCCATTTTTATCTTGGGTGTTTTCTGTTATTATTTATTTTCTTTATAGTGTAATAATACCTATTGTTTTGTTTTATTTTATTTTAAAAAGTTATGATAATTCACCTTAAAAAGGATTATCAAAAGCCTGTTTCTATTAAATAGAAACAGGCTTTTTTATTTGTCTTATTTATCCACATATTTTATTTGTGTAGTGGGATAGGGTGGTATATAATAAATACTAAGTGGGAAAAAGTGGGATATTAAAAGTTCCAAGGTTTTATTAAATATTTATGTTAATAGGAGAATATACACACAAAATAGATGAAAAAAGCCGAGTTTCTTTACCATCAAAATTTCGTAAAGAAATTGGTAAAAAAATTATCATAACTCGTGGGCTTGATAAATGTCTTTTTGTGTTTACTGCAAAAGAATGGACTAAATTGTCTTCTGAATTATCAAATTCTCCTTGGTTGTCTTCTGATACTCGTGCTTTTAATCGAAGAATTTTTGGTGGAGCGGTTGAAATAGAAATAGATAAAGTAGGCCGTATGATAATACCAGAATTCTTGAAAGAAGAAGCATTACTAAAAGATGAGAAAGAATTAATTTTAGTAGGAGTAGATAATCGTATTGAAATCTGGAATCAAAATGTTTGGAATGAATACAGAAAAATTACAGAAAAAGAGGCCGATCAAATAGCAGAAAAATTAAGCCAAAGAATAAAGTAATGAATAGTATCCATACCAGTGTTCTTTTACAAGAAAGTATAGAAGGTTTAAATCTAAAAGATAATTCTTTGTTTATTGATGCGACTTTTGGAGGAGGTGGACATACAAAATTAATTTTAGAAAAAACTAAAAACACAAAAGTTATAGCTTTAGATCAAGATTCTGGAGCATTAAATAGAGCTTTACCAAAATTAGGCAATCTAAAAGACAGAGTTATTTTTAAAAATTTAAACTTTCGTAATATAGCAAAATCAGTAGATCAAAATCAAAAAATATCTGGAATTTTGTTTGACTTGGGTATTTCTTCTGATCAATTAGATAATTCGAAAAGAGGTTTTTCTTTCTTGCGAGATGAAGAATTGCTAATGACTTTAAAACAAAATTTAACTCCTGAAGATTTAACAGCTAAAGAAATAGTTAATACTTGGGCAGAGGAAAGTCTTGCAGATATTATTTATGGTTATGGTGAAGAACGCTATGCGAGAAGAATTGCAAAAGCAATAGTCTCAAGTAGGGAAGAGAAAGAAATAAAAACTACTTTTGATTTAGTAGAAATTATCAAAAATGCTGTACCGAAATCTTATTTGAGAATGAAAATCAATCCCGCTACTAAAACTTTTCAAGCGCTCCGTATTGCTACCAATGACGAATTAAGAGCCTTAGAAGAAGGTTTAGAAAATGGATTTAATTTATTAGATTCTGGAGCAAGATTGGTGGTAATTACTTTTCATAGCTTAGAAGATAGAATAGTTAAAAATTTTTTTAGAAATAAAGTAAAAGAAAAAAAGGGAATTTTAATAAACAAAAAACCAATTATCCCTAGCCAAGAAGAAATTAAAAACAACAAAAGATCAAGAAGTGCAAAATTAAGAATCATAGAAAAATTATAAATTAATAAAA
>CAYNAO010000007.1:0-3798 GCA_964395435.1 uncultured Candidatus Saccharibacteria bacterium | reverse complement strand
AAAAAAATGAAACAAGCAAGTATAAAAGTGAAAAATTATATAGAAAGAGTAGATACAATAGATCAAAATATTGATCTGAGAAGCAAGGTTTTGTATGGTATTTTTTCTATGTTTATACTTTTTTCTTTTTTATATGTGTTTGTTTTAGGAAATATGGTTTTTAATATTATTGAGAGAAAGACCGTTGATTTAGAAGCTCGTAATTTGGCTAATGAAGTAGCTTCTTTGGAAGCTAATTATTTAATATTGGTAAATAATTTAGACCAAGCAAGTTCTTTTGCTTTGGGACTAAAAGAAATTAAACCTATTTTTGCTAATCGCTCTAATGCAAGTTTAACACTAAACTCTAGTCTTTTAGCTCAAAATGAAATCTAATTCTCATTTAAGATTAAAAATTGTTTCTTTTTTA
This sequence comes from uncultured Candidatus Saccharibacteria bacterium, assembly GCA_964395435.1. Lineage (GTDB taxonomy): Bacteria > Patescibacteriota > Minisyncoccia > Phycocordibacterales > UBA9973 > UBA9973. Next base: position 3,389 of record CAYNAO010000007.1, on the reverse strand, counting down.
ATTATTGTAATTTGTACTGTTTTTGTTTACAGGCTTTTTGTATTGCAAGTCGTCAAAAAAGAATCTTTTGCTGAAAAAGCAGACAGGCAATATGTAGCTCCCGCTTCTGGAGTTTTTGAACGAGGTAGTATATTTTTTACTCGTAAAGATGGAGAATTAGTTTCTGGTGCTATGCAAATATCTGGTTTTAAATTAGCCATAAATCCAGTTAAAATCAAAAACAAAGAAGATACTTATAAAAATTTAAATACAATTACAAAAATTGATTACGATGATTTTATGTCTAAAGTTTCTAAAACTAATGATCCTTATGAAGACATAAAAGGTGGCTTGTCTAAAAAAGAAGCTGATGAAATTTCTAAATTAAAATTACAAGGCATAGAACTACACAAAGATAAATGGCGTTTTTATCCTGGTAAAAATATACTGTCGCAATCTTTGGGTTTTGTTGCTTATAATGGAAATGATTTAGAGGGTAGGTATGGACTAGAGAGAGAATATGATTCTGTTTTGTCTCGAGACAAAGATAATCCTTATGTGAATTTTTTTGCTGAAGTTTTTGCTGATTTGAATGATAGTATTTTCTTAAATAAAACTAAAAAAGGGGATTTGGTTACAACTATCGAACCTAATGTGCAAAGTTTTCTTGAAAAAGAAATTGATAATGTTTTGAAAAAATATAATGCTGATCAAATTGGAGCTATTATTATGAATCCAAAAGACGGTTCTATTTATGCTATGAGTTCAAAGCCGGATTTTGATTTGAATAATTTTAAGAATGTAGATGACATTGCTATTTTTAGAAATCCTATGGTTGAGAATGTTTTAGAATTCGGGTCTATTGTTAAACCTTTGGTTATTGCTTCGGCTTTAGACAAAGATTTAATTACTCCTCAAACAAAATACAATGATACTGGTTCGGTAATAGTAGAAAATAAAACTATTTATAATTTCGATAAAAAAGGTAGAGGGGCAAATACTAGTATGCAAGATGTTTTGAATCAATCTCTAAACACTGGAATGGTTTTTATTTACAAAAAATTAGGTAAAGATTTTTTTAGGGATTATATGCTTGGTTTTGGAATAAAAGATAAAACAGGAATTGATTTGCCTAATGAAACAGGTAGTCTTATCTCGAACCTTTATTCTCCTCGTGAACTTGAGTATGCCAACGCTTCTTTCGGGCAAGGTATAGCTTTGACTCCGGTGCAGATGATACGCGCATTAGCGTCACTCGGAAATGGAGGGAATTTAGTTACTCCGCATTTTGTTAAGAAAATTAAATATGAAGATAACTCTTTCAAAGAATTATCTTATGATATAAAGAAGACAAAAATAAGTGAAGAAACTAGCAAAGAAATTACAGATATGCTCGTTACCGTGATGGATAAGTCATTTAAAAATGGACAAGGCAAATTAGATAGACATACAGTAGCGGTCAAAACTGGAACGGCTCAAGTGGCTCGTCCAGACGGCAAGGGATATTATGATGATAGAAATACGCATTCTTTTTTTGGATATTTTCCAGCTTATAATCCAGAATTCATAGTTTTGCTTTTTGCTGTGAATCCAAAAGGAACGCCTTTTGCGTCGGTTACTTGGTCAGATCCTTTTTTGAATATTACTAAATTTTTGCTAAACTATTACGAAGTTCCACCAGATAGATAAAATATATGAAAAAATTTTTTAAAGATATTGTTTTAAAAATAATAAGAATTGAGGCTGAATTAGTCCTGAAAAAGTATAATCCAAAAATTATTACTATTACTGGTTCAGTTGGCAAAACTTCTACCAAGGATGCTATTTATCCGGTTTTGTCGAAATTTTATTATGTGCGTAAAAGTGATAAAAGTTATAATAGTCAAATTGGTTTACCTTTGACTATTTTAGGAATTCCGAATGGTTGGAATAATCCTTATATTTGGCTAATTAATATTTTAAAAGGTTTAAAATTAATTTTGTTTAAAAACAAATATCCAGAATGGCTAGTATTAGAAGTAGGGGTAGGGAAACCAGGAGACATGAAGGAAACTGCTATGTGGCTCCGTAGCGATATAGTAATCATAACAGCTATTGGAGATATACCTGCGCATGTGGAGTTCTTTGACTCTAGAGAGCATTTAATAGAAGAGAAAAGTGGACTTATAGAAACTTTGAAAAAAGGCGGAACTTTGATTTTAAACAAAGACGATCAAGATGTTTTTAATATGAGAAATAAAACCAAAGAGAAAATCTTTACCTATGGTTTTGATAAAGAAGCAGATTTGATTTGCTCTCATGAAGATATTTTCTATAGTCATGATTTAGTGGATAATAAAAGTTTAGAAAATCTCAAAGAAGATATTGCTAATATTATGATTGATACAATACCCGAAGGGACTTCTTTTCGTATTGATATCAAAGACAATAGTTTCCCAGTAATTCGTGAAGGAGTTTTTGGTAAAAATCATATTTACTCTAGTTTGTCGGCTTTGTCTTTGTCTTATGTTTTGAATTTGAATATGTTAAAAGCAATTGATGCACTGCGGAATTACGATACTCCGCCTGGAAGAATGCGAGTTTTATTAGGCAAAGATAATGCTTTGATAATTGATGATACTTATAATTCTTCTCCTTTTGCAGTAGAATCAGCAATTAGAACTATCAATAATATAAAATCAAAATTCAGAACTATTGCTGTATTAGGAGATATGCTTGAACTTGGTCGTCATACCGAAGAAGCACATAAAAATATCGGAAAAATTGTGAAAGAGAATATTGATATTTTAGTTGTGGTTGGACCGCGGGCTCAATATATTAAAATTGGAGCATTGGAATCTGGAATGAAAGAAGAAAATATTTTTGAATTTCAAGATTCAATACAAGCAGGGGATTTTTTAAAAGATTTTATCAAAAATAGAGATTTGATTTTAATCAAAGGGTCTCAAGGTGTTCGCATGGAAAAAACCGTCTTTAATCTTTTAAAAAATCCAGAAAAACAAGCAAAGTATCTAGTTCGCCAAGAAGAAGAGTGGCTCAAGAAGAAATAAATCTTTTATTGCTTTATTTTTTATTTTGTTGTATAGTTTAAAAAGTTTTGTTCACCCTTAAAATATATTTATGGATAAAAAAATGATGCCTCCTGTGCTTTATATGGAGGAAAAAATTGGAATTATTTTGTTTATTGTTTTTTTGTTTATTATGAAATAAAAAACAATTTGCAACGCCGGTCAAAAGCCGGCGTATTTTTTTGTCAAAAAAGCTATTTTCTGATAAGCTTTTTATATTGGCTCTATTCCCACTACGCATAAAGCTATGCGGGGCAAGCATCCAATCTGGCTCTATCGTCTAGCGGTTAGGACACGGCCTTCTCAAGGCTGGAACCGGGGTTCGATTCCCCGTAGAGTCAC
>CAYNAO010000006.1:0-28300 GCA_964395435.1 uncultured Candidatus Saccharibacteria bacterium | reverse complement strand
GAGATTATAATTTTCAAAGTGCTGGTACGAAAGCTTATATTTTAGATATGGTTGGTTCTACTATTTATACTTTGGTTTGGAATAATAATTCTCTAGTTGGTAGTAATTTTGCTTGTGGTACATTTACTGATGGGGCTACTTATAGAATGAAGATTTTGGCTAGTAGTTTTGAAGTTTATAAAAACGATGTATTGCAATGTACTCAAAGCACTACTGGGACATCTATTGATGACGAAAAAGTATTTTTGCAATCTTCTGTTGCGGCAAGTATATTCGATGATGTTTTAGTTACAGGTAATGCTCTTTCTTCTGCTCCAGGAGCGCCAACTTCTCTTGAAGCAACAGCAGGAGATGAGCAAGTAAGTTTATCTTGGATCGCTCCAGCCTCAAACGGAGGATCACCAATCACAGATTACATAGTAGAGTATAAATTAACTAGTGAACCTACAACATGGTCTACTTTCGCAGACGGAACTTCAACTAACACTACTGCTACTGTAACAGGGCTTACTAATGATTTGAGTTATGATTTTAGAGTGAAGGCTGTGAACGGTTTCGGTACAAGTGTTGCTAGTTCAACTGCAACAAAAACACCAGGAGCACCAACAGCACCAGACGCTCCTACAATAGGAACGGCGACAGCTGGAAATACAGAAGCAACAATTACTTTTACTCCTCCAGCAGATAATGGTGGTTCAGCTATTACTTCATACACAGTAACTTCTTCTCCTGGTGGATTTACAGGCACTGGTTCAGATTTTCCTATAATAGTTTCAGGTTTAACTAATGGAGTGGAATATACTTTTACTGTTACAGCAACTAATGCTATTGGAACTTCTGTTTCATCTGCATCTTCGAATGCAATTACTCCTAGCACATTAGCAAATCAATTAACCGATAGTTTTACTGGTACTACAATTAACACAACAAAATGGTTTGAATTTGATCCTACAGGTAAGGGTGGTTCTTATGGTAAAATTCTGCAAAATGGTACTTTGTCTATTGCCGATAGTTATTCTGGAGGAGCTTGGGGTGCGAATGCTTTAATATCTCAAGATAGTTTTTCTGCTACTAATTTGGAAATTTCAGCAGTAGTTAATACGGTATCTAATCCAGTTATAGGTTACGGAGATTATGGTTTTGGAGTTTCGGGTAAAAAAGCATATTTAATTTACCCTCAACATGCTTCAAGCGTGCTTGCTTTGTCTTGGGATGGAACAAGTAGTTATAGTACATCTTGTGGTTCAACTGTTTCAGGTTCTACTTATAAAATGAAAATTATTTCCGGTGGGTTTGAAGTTTACAGGAATGGTGCTCTACAATGTACGCACAATACCGCTGTTGTTGTAAATGATAAACCAGTTTTCTTGCAAGTTTCTGCTAATGCAAGTACTTTTGATGATGTTCTAGTTTATGGTGCAAAAACAACAGCAGTCGCTCCAGGGCAAGTTCCTTCTTTGGCTTCAACTAGTGCAAATAAACAAGTTTTATTAAATTGGGACGCTCCTAGTGATAATGGTTATGCTGTAGTCTCAGATTATTTAATTGAATACAAACTTTCTTCAGCAGACTCTTGGTCTACATTTGCTGATGGTACTTCTCAAAACACTAAAACAATTGTAACTGGTTTATTAAATGATGAGTCTTATGATTTCAGAGTAAGTGCAGTTAATAGTTTTGGATCTGGTACAGCTTCGGCTACATCTACTGCTACGCCTTCTGAAATAGACACCTTGGCTTTTGTGATAACTGGAGAAAGTAATTCAGGAGGTATCGGTCTTAATTCTGAAGCAACAGCAGGTGAATTGGATGCAAGTTCAGCTGTTCAAATAATGAATTTAACTTCTGGTAATTTCTTATTTGAAAATATTGATATTGGTACAAATAATTTGCGTGATCATGCTGGGCTTGAAGGATATTATGATTGTTGTCATGGTTTTGAATTGCAATTAATGAATTCCACAGAAGCAAATGCTTTTCCTGATAATCCTCAAGTTTATTTAATTAAAACAGGACATGGAGGCTCACAAGTTTCTCAATGGAATGTTGGAGGTACTTATTGGACTAAATTCCTGCAAAGAACAGCTGCTGCTAAAACTCAATTAGATGAAGACAGAAAATGGGTTGTATGGATGAGCTTAGGTATTAATGATGCAATTGCTGGAACAGCTCTTACTACTTGGAAAACTTCTATGGTTGCTCATATAAATAAAATAAAGACTGATTTACCTGGAGCTATAATTATACTTACTCAATTTCAATCAATGACTAATCAATCAGGTTATGCGACTTATAATGCAATTATGAATGATATAGCAGAAGAAGAAGCTAATGTTTATGTAGTTAGCTCTACTGGAGCAGGGCTTCGTGATACTAACCACTGGAGTTATGCTGGATTAAAAACTGTTGCTTCTAGTATGGTTACAATTACTAAGAATGCTTTGGGTTTAAATTTCCCTGGTAAAATAACTTCTTTAAATATAACTCCTTCTAGTACTTCTGCGAGTTTGTCTTGAGTTGCTCCAGCATCAAATGGAGGATCAGTTATAACTGATTATTTAATCGAATACAAAACAAATGCTTCTAATACTTGGCTGACTTTTGCTGATGGTACTTCAACTTCTACTTCGGCTACTGTAACAGGACTTTCAGGCTCTACTTTGTATAATTTTAGAGTTAGTGCAATTAATTCTGTTGGTGCTGGTAATTCTGTCTCTGCTAATTCTACAACCACAGACGGAACGGCCCCTTCAATCTCCTCCGTCTCCTCAACCCCATCAAACACTTCAGTAACAATAACCTGGACCACAGACGAAGCATCATCTAGTATAGTAGACTACGGTCTAACTAATAGCTATGGAACAACAACAGTAGAAGCAGATACAATACCAAGAGTAACTTCTCACTCAGTAACAGTAAATAACCTAATAGCATGCACAACATACAACTATAGAGTTAAATCAAATGATGCAGCTTCTAATCTAGCTACAGGCTCAAATAATACATTCACCACAACAGGTTGTGTAGGTGACGCAGAAGTATTAGATGAAAATCAATCAAGTATTCCTACAGCAACAGGAGGCTCAGTTAACCTTCTGGCAAGCTCATACGGTCTATCTTTAAGTATTCCAGCAGGAGCAACAGATACCGATGCAATCTTCCAAATCAAAAAACTAGATGCTGATGAAGTAGTAATTACAACAAGTACACCTACCTCAAAATCTTTAATAGGAGAATACACATATGAATTAAAATCACTATCTTCTGTAGACGAAGCAAATACATCCTTTAACGAAGAAATCACAATCACTATTTCTTATTCTGACTCCGATCTATCAGGATATGATGAATCATCCTTAGTTATTTATCGTTGGAATGGATCAGCTTGGGTGGCTTTAGATGGTTGCGTTATTGATACTAATTTAAACACAATTACTTGTACTACAACTAATTTCTCATTGTTTGCTTTATTCGGACAAACACAAACAACTCCAGCACAAATAGTATCAACTAACGGAGCTGTATCAGTAGCGTTCTTGCAAGCATTGTCTAATCAAAACAATCAAACTCAAACTAAAACAACAATAGGTTGTAAAGAAGGATATGCTTTCAGTCCAGTAAATGGTTTACCTTGCAATAATACAAAAACAAATACAAATGAATTTGTTGCCGAAAAAACAAAGTTTACTAAAAACCTAAAACTAGGCATGAAAGATACTCAAGTAAAACTATTGCAAGAATATCTAAACAACAATGGCTTCCTAGTAGCTTCTACTGGTCCTGGTTCAAAAGGAAAAGAAACTACCTTATTCGGTAGAGCAACTCGTAATGCTTTAATTAAATTCCAAAAAGCAAATAATATTAATCCTGCTGTGGGATACTTTGGACCTTTGAGTAGGGGGTTTGTTAATAAATAATTTTTACTTTATTTTAAATTTCTGTTATATTATTTGAATGAAATTAAGTATTGGAATTGTTGGTTTGCCAAATGTAGGAAAATCTAGTTTATTTAACGCTTTAACAAAAAAATCTGTTCCGGCGGAAAATTATCCTTTTTGTACGATTGATCCTTCTGTTGGTATTGTACCTGTGCCTGATAATAGGCTTTGGGAGCTTTCTCGTTTGTCTAATAGTAAAAATACTATTCCAGCAGTTATTGAATTTGTTGATATTGCAGGTCTTGTAGAAGGTGCTAGTAAGGGTGAAGGTTTAGGAAATAAATTTTTATCTAATATTAAAGAAGTAGATGCAATACTGCATATGGTGAGAGTTTTTGAAGATGACTCTGTGATTCATGTTAATAACAAAGTTGATCCAAATCGTGATATTGGAATTATTAACTTAGAACTTGTTTTGTCTGATTTTGAAATTGTTTCTAAGAGGGTAGCTAATATTTCCCGGGAATTAAAAAGAGGAGACAAAGAAGCTATTTTAGAAAATGCTGTTTTAGAGAAAGTTTATAAAGTTTTAGAAGAAGGGCATATGGCAAGTGATGCTAATTTGTCAGAAGAAGAAAAATTTAAAATTAAAAGTTTAAATTTACTTACTTTGAAACCTATGCTTTATGGGCTGAATCAAAGCGAGGCGAATACTAATGTGGATTTTACTCCTCCAGGTCCTTTTGTAAAAATTGATACAGTTTTCGAGGCGGGTTTTGATGATTTGATTAAATCTTGTTATGAATTATTGGGTCTTGAGACTTTTTTTACTACAGGAGAAGACGAAACAAGAGCTTGGACTATACAAAAAGGCTCTAGTGCTCCGATTGCAGGTACAGCAATTCATAATGATTTTAAAGATAAATTTATTAGAGCCGAAGTTGTTGCTTGTGATAAATTACTTGAAGCAGGGTCTTATGCGATAGCTCGAGAAAAAGGTTTTATTCGCACTGAAGGTAAAGAATATATAGTCAAAGACGGGGATGTGATTGAGTTTAAGATCTAATTGCTTTTAAACTTTATCTATTGTAAAATAAAATTAAATATTTTTGAACCTTAAAATAATTTATTTATGGGAACTTATTCAACAACAGAACCTTCAAATTTTGATGGTGTTATTTCTATAATAGATCAAAATTTTGTTTCTAGAAAAGGATCTAGTAAAAAAGTGAATTTTATTAAAATCTTAGAAGAAATTTATTCAAAATACAAACATTTTAAATCTTTCAAAGGCTTCGATTCTCTCAGTGATTTTAAGTTTAAGATTTTAGCTTTTTACAATAAAAGAAGGAATAGTAAAAAAAGGAATAAGCAAAAAATTCCTCCTGGTGTGAGGTCTTGGGAAAGGTTTTGGGAAGAATGGTAAAACAAAAAAGTGAGAAATATTATTTCTCACTTTTTTTAATTTTTTTAGTCTTTTCTTTTTTTACAGGTTTTTTGTTTTTACTTTTTAGACTATTTATTTCTTGCAATAATAATTCTAAAGTGTTTTCTATTTTTTGGAATTTTTCTTTTTCTATAGCTAATTCTTTTTCTTCTTCATCTTCTTCTTCATTTATCTCTTCAACGTCTTTTTGAATTTCTTCGACATCTTCAGAAATATCTTCCATATCATGAGATATCTCTTCGACATCTTTTTCAAGTCCTTCAACGTCTTCTTGAATCTCTTCGACATTATCAGAAATATCTTCAACATCTTTTTGAATTTCTTCAACATCTTCAGAAATACCTTCAACATTTTCTTGCAATTCTTCAATGTCTTCAGAAACCTCTTCCAAATCTTCACTGTGTTGATTGATAGTAATTTGAATAAAAATAGCTAGATATATTGCTTCTAATGAAACTATGGTTGTTAAAATAAGCAAAATATCAGAAATAGGAATTCCAAAAATCCTCAATACAAAAATCCCTACGAAAAATAGGGTATGCACTAAAAGAGAGCTCGTAGATCCAATCCAATCAGTTATTTTTTTTGAAAAATTTATACGATTTTTTCTCATATTTTTATACTTAAAATTAATCTCTATATATGGTATAATAAATTTCATGGAAACACAAATAAAAAACACAAATTCAAATCAAAAATTTAGCATAAGTTTCTTCTTTCTTTCTTTAGGAGTATTAATTGGACTCGTAACTTCAGTGGTTTCTTTCTTAGGTTTATTTTTTGAAACATTAAACAAAAGATTTCCTGATGTGCTAAATGCTAATTATCAATATGGAAATTTATATTATGACTATGACAGCATGAGAGCTTCTTTGGCTACTTTAATTATTTTCTTTCCTGTGTTTTTATTAGTGCATTATTTTTGGGATAAAAAAATTAAAAAAGGATTAGGCGAAATTGATCAAATTGTTCGCAAGTGGTTAATTTATTTAGTTTTATTTTTATCTTCTTTAGTTATTGTGATTGATTTAGTTACTTTGGTTAGATATTTTGTTTCTGGAGAAATTACTGATCGTTTTATTTACAAAGTTGCAATAACTTTATTAGTAGCTTTGTTTATTGGATTTTATTATATTTTTGAAATTTTTAATAAAAAGAAAATTTATGGAATGCCTGTTGGTGTTGGAGCTGCTATAAAATCAAGTATATTTGTGATTTTAGTTATCTATTTTGCTTTTGTTGTTATGGGTAGTCCAAAAACTCAAAGATTGGCAAGATTAGATGATATTAAAATAAATGATTTGCAAACTATTCAATATCAAATTATTAACTATTGGCAACAAAAAGAAAAATTACCTTCTTCATTAGAAGAATTAGTAAATCCAATATCTAGTTTTTATTTGCCAGTTTCTCCTGAAATTGATAAAGGAATAACTTATGAATATAAAATATTAGATGAGAAAAAATTAAGTTTTAGTTTGTGTACTACTTTTAATTTACCAATACAAAAAGGTTGGGTAGAAAATAATTACAGAGAAGTTATACCTTTGGGCACGAAAGACATAGCAGTTTCTTCTTATCCTAATTATGGAGGGGTGAATGAATCTTGGGATCATGAAGCTGGCTATAAATGTTTTGATAGAACAATAGATAAGGATTTGTATCCACCATTTGAAAAATAAAATAATATAGAATTTATGGAAAAAGAATACAATCATTTAGAAATAGAAAAAAAATGGCAAGAGAAGTGGGAGAAAGACGGTATTTATAAAGTTAAAGACCAAGTAGAAGGTAAAAAGAATTTTTATCAATTAGTAGAATTTTCTTATCCTTCCGGGAATTTACATACTGGGCATTGGTATGCTTTTTCGGTACCTGATATTTACGCTCGCTACAAAAGAATGCAAGGTTATAATGTTTTATATCCTATGGGTTTTGATGCTTTTGGCCTGCCTGCTGAAAATGCTGCTATTAAGCAAGGAGCAAATCCTCGAATTTGGACTTATGAGCAAATGGAAAAAATGCGCAAACAACTTCGCTCTATGGGAGCTATGTTTGACTGGGACAGAGAAATAGTTTCCTGTGCTCCAGAATATTATAAATGGACTCAATGGATGTTTAATAAATTTTTAGAAAACGATTTAGTTTATCGTGCTAATACAAAAGTTAATTGGTGTCCAAAAGATAAAACTATATTAGCTAATGAACAAGTAGTAGATGGAAAATGCGAGAGATGCGATGGAGAAATAATTCAAAAAGATCAAGATCAATGGATGCTACGCATCACAAAATATGCAGACAGATTAATAGATGATTTAGATAGTTTAGATTGGCCGAATGCAATTAAAGAATCTCAAAAGAATTGGATTGGTAGAAGTGAGGGAAGTGAAATTCCATTTGAGATTATTGCAGAAGAATTTTCTTCTTCAATAAAAGTTTTCACAACTCGCGCTGATACGCTTTTTGGAGTTACTTATGTTGTCCTTGCTCCAGAACATCCTTTAATAAATAATTTTTTAGATAAAATAGAAAACAGGGAAGAAGTAGAAAATTATATAAAAGAAACCAAGAAAAAATTAGAATTAGAAAGACAACAAACAAAAGAAAAAACAGGAGTAGAATTAAAAGGTGTATATGCAATCAATCCAGCTAATAATGAAAAAGTTCCTGTTTGGATTGCGGATTATGTTTTAGCTAATTATGGAACTGGTATTGTGATGGCAGTGCCTGCTCATGATGAGCGTGATAATGAATTTGCTAAGAAATATAATTTGCCAATCAAAGAAGTTGTTCTAGATAAAATGGACGAATATGGAATTTTAGTTAATTCTGGAAAATTCGACGGCTTATCTTCTGAAGAAGCAAAAAAGAAAATTACAGAATTTGTAGGAGGAAAATTTGTAAATACTTATCGTCTTCGTGATTGGGGAATTTCTCGTCAGAGATATTGGGGTTGTCCTATTCCTGTAGTTTATGATCCAGAGGGTAAAGCTCATCCTGTCCCAACAGAGCATTTACCTTGGATGCTACCTGAAGATGTGGACCATACTCCAGACGGCTCTGCGCCACTTGCTCGTAGTCGTGAACTTTTCGAAAGAACAGAAAAAATATTTGGTAAAGGATGGACTCCAGAAGTTGAGACTATGGATACTTTCGTGGATTCTTCTTGGTATTTTTATCGATATTTAGATAATAAAAATAATACTGAATTTGCTTCTAAAGAAAAAATGGATGCTTTTATGCCAATAGATTTATATATGGGTGGAGCAGAACACACTACTATGCACCTTCTCTATTCTCGTTTTTGGACGAAAGCATTATATGATTTAGGCTTAGTGAAAGACAATGAAGCTTATAAAATTCGCTTAAATAGAGGAATTATTTTAGGACCGGATGGAAATAAAATGAGTAAATCAAAAGGTAATGTTATTAATCCTGATGAAATCGTAGAGAGATTAGGAGCTGATACTGTGCGTATGTATTTAGCTTTTATGGGGCCTTATGGAACTACTGCTAATTATCCTTGGGATCCGAATGGTGTAGTAGGAGTTCGTAGATTTCTAGAGAGAGTTTGGAAAAATAAAAATAAAATTAATACAGAAATTAAAGAAACAGGTTTAGATAAATATATTAAAAAAATTACAGAAGATATAAATGATCACAAATACAATACTTGTATTTCTCAAATGATGATTATTTTAAATGAATGGGAAAAAGAAAAAGAAATTAGTTTAAATGATTATAAAACATTGATTAAATTATTATCTCCTTTTGCTCCGCATATTTCAGAAGAGCTTTGGTTTTCTTTTGGGGAGACAAATAGCATTCATTTAGAGTCTTGGCCTGCTTATGATGAAAATAAAATAATACAGTCAGATATAAATATCCCAGTTCAAGTAAATGGTAAAGTCAGAGGTCAAATTTTGATTAAATTAGATATGATAGAAGATGAAGTGAAAGACTTAGCCTTAAAAGAAGATAGTGTACTCAAATTTATAAATAATCAGGAAATTAAGAAAATTATTTATGTTAAAAATAGACTTATTAACATTGTAGTTTAGTTTGTTTTTATTGTATAATGTATTTATTCAAATATTATTAATTACTTAAAATTTTATGTTATCAAATATTTTAGATAAAGTTTCATTTTGGTCTTTGTTTTTTACAGTTTTACTATTACCAATCTTTATAATACCTTTTACTGGTATTCCAGTTGACACAAATAAAGGTCTTATTTTTATTTTAGGCCTAGTTTTGTCTGTTATATTTTGGGCAGCTTCTAGATTTAGTGATGGTAAAATCATAATTCCAAAGTCAAAAATAATATTATCTGTATTGGCTTTATCTTTAGTTTTATTTTTAAGTAGTTTATTCTCTCAAAATTCTAGTGTTTCATTATTCGGAGTTGTGTTAGATACTGGTACTTTTTGGTATATTTTTTCTGCGAGCTTGTTGTTAATTATCTCATCTTTAGTTGTTAATAATGAAAAGAAAGGTAGATTTATTTTAAAAGGTTTAATAATTTCTTTTTTTGTAGTTTTTGTTTTTCAAATTTTCAGATTTTTTATACCAGAAATTTTAAATTTAGGTTTATTTACTGAAAAAACAGACAATCTAGTTGGCTCTTGGAATTCTTTAGGTATTTTTGCAAGTCTTTCATTATTAATGTCTGTTTTTATTTTAGAATTTTATAAGCTATCAAAAAGACACAAGATATTATTAGGTATTCTGGCTTTCATCTCATTGTTTATAATTTTGAATGTTAATTTTATTTTAATCTGGCAAATACTAGGTGTTTTCTCTTTGATTTTATTTGTTTATAAATTATCTAATAATTCAGCATTGCATAAAGAAAATAATCAGAAAATTAAATTTCCATTACTTTCTTTCTCTTTAATTTTAGTCTCTTTGCTCTTTATCATGTCTGCAAAATTTATAGGAGGTATTATCCCAGGGTTGTTTAATTTGGTTAGCTTAGAAGTAAATCCTTCTTTGAATTCTACTTTTAGTATTACTAAAAATGTAATTACTTCTGATCCTGTATTTGGAATGGGTCCAAATAAATTTACAGAAGCTTGGGCTTTGTATAAACCTATTATCATAAACAGTAGTCAATTTTGGAATACTTCTTTTGTGTCTGCTTTTGGTTTATTGCCTACATTTATGTCTACTGTCGGAGTTTTGGGTATATTGTTATGGATTGTTTTCCTATTCTTTTTCTTAATTGAAAGTATTAAAAATATATCTGTTTTTATTAAAAATAGATATAATAATGATTTAGTTCTGTATTTCTTTATGTCATTATTCCTTTTAGTTAATGCTTTATTGTATCCAGTTTCAAGTACTTTGTTTATACTAAGCTTTGTATTTATTGGTATTAGTATTGGTATTAGTTCAAACAAATTAAATAAAAATATCACAATTAATTTCTTAGAAGATCCAAGAAAAAGTTTCTTTTCAATTTTGGCTTTGGTTTTAGTTATGATTTTAAGTGCAGGTTTGTCTTTTAAGTATTTTGAAAAATTCGCTTCGGTTCCTTTCTTTACTAAAACATTGCAGGCTGGCACAATAGAAGATGCTGAGAGAAATATAACTAAAGCTTTGATTTTAAATAAAAATGATTTGTATTTTAGAACAGCTTCTCAAGTCTATGTTTCGAAAATTAATTCTATTTTAAGCGACAAAGAAACTTTAGAAGATGATCAAAAAGTTCTCTTGCAAAATAGCCTTAATCAATCCATAAGTTATGCTTTGTCTGCGACTGAAGCTAATTCTAATAATTATTTGAATTATGAATTATTAGGATTTGTTTATAAAAATGCACTTTCTTTTGGAGTAGAAGACACTGCTTCTGGCGCAATAGAAGCTTACACAAAAGCAAGTTTACTTAATCCAAAAAATCCTTTACTTCAATTAGAAATTGCTAGAGTGTATTTCCTTGAAAAGAATTTTGTGGAAGCTAGAAATTTCGGCTTAAAAGCAATAGAATTAAAACCTGATTTCATAGAAGGATTAATTTTCTTATCTCAATTAGCAGATTCTTTGAATAATAAAAAAGAAGCAATTTCTTATGCAGAAAAAGCTTTGAATGTTTTACCAGGAGATAAACAACTAACAGATTATTTAAATTCTTTAAAACAAAAAACAACTATTCCTACTCAAATAGAGGACAACACTGATAACTCTAATTCAGAAAATAATTAATTAAATGGAGAGGCTGTGGAAGATATTTAATAAAGAATATGTAAGCATAAATCAGGCTGCGATTTTGCTCGGTCTATTTACTTTACTTTCTCAGATTTTAGGTTTATTTAGAGATAGATTTATTGCTCATTTTATTGGTCCTGGTCTAGAGCTTGATGCGTATTATGCTGCTTTTCGTATTCCAGATTTGATATTTATTTCTTTAGCTTCACTTGCTTCTGTGACGGTTTTAGTTCCGTTTATTGTTAGTAAAATGAAAGGGGAGAAGGTAACAGATGAGGCTCGTAAATTCTTGAATGATATTTTTACTGTTTTCTTTTTCTGTATTACTTTATTTTCGTTAATTGTTTTTATTTTGATTCCTAAATTTGTTTATTTTATTGCACCAGGTTTTTCTATAGAAGGTCAAAATGATGTAATTGTATTATCTAGAATTTTATTACTTTCACCAATATTTTTAGGTTTATCTAATTTGTTTGGTAGTATTACTCAATTATTTAGAAAATTTTTTATATATTCTTTATCTCCAATATTGTATAACTTAGGAATTATTTTTGGAATTTTATTTTTCTATCCATTTTTTGGAATTAAAGGTTTAGCTTTTGGAGTTGTTTTAGGGGCTTTGCTCCATTTCTTGATTCAAGTTTTCGGTTCCTTAAAGTCGGGTTTTAATTTTGCTTTTTCTTTTAAAATAAATTTTACAGAAATCAAAAAATTAGTTTTAACTTCACTGCCTAGAACCTTGGGTCTTGCTTTTAATAATATTGCCTTAATAGCTATTATTGCAATTGCTTCTTTTTATAAAGCTGGTTCTATTTCTATTTTTAATTTATCTTTGAATCTGCAATCAGTTCCTTTAAACATTATCGGAGTTTCTTATGCGGTAGCTTCTTTTCCGAGTTTAGCAAAATCTATTTCTTTAGGCAAAATAGAAGAATTCAAAGAACAATTAAAATTATCTGCTCGTTCTATTGTATTTTGGTCTTTGCCAGTAGCTTTTTTGTTTATTGTTTTAAGAGCTCAGATTGTGAGAGTTATTTTAGGCTCTTCTTCTTTTTCTTGGGATAATACTAGATTGGTTGCTGCATCTTTGGCAATTTTTTCTATTTCAGTATTAGCTCAAGGTATGATTGCTTTACTTTCTCGTGCATACTATGCAAATGGAAACACTAAAACTCCATTATTAATTAATTTATTTTCTTCTGTTTTAATAGTATTTTTTGCTATTAATTTAACTAATTTATTTAATATAAACCCAAATTTTAAATATTTTATAGAGTCTTTGTTTAAAGTAGAAAATATTGCTGGTACTGAAATATTAGTTTTGCCTTTGGCTTATTCTATAGGAACTATTATAAATTTCTTGTTGCAATGGTTTTTTATTAAAAGAGAATTCATGAAGAAAGAAGATTTTATTGGAACTACTTTTTTGCAATCTTTAGGGGCTTCGTTTTTCTTGGGTATCACTGCTTATTTCTTTTTAAACATTTTTTCAAAAATATTCGGAACTGAAACATTTTTAGGTGTGTTTTTACAAGGATTCTTAGCTGGTATTTTAGGTATATTAGCTGCTATTTTTGTATTATTTTTGCTTAAAAATAAAGAGCTTGATGATGTAATAACTGCTCTAAAAACTAAATTTACAAAACAAAAAGCTATTATCCCTAGTCATCCAGATCTCTCTTAGGCTCCCTTTTTTTATTATTTTCTGCTAATATGTTTGTATGGATTTAAAAAATATAAGAAACTTTAGTATTATAGCCCACATAGATCATGGTAAATCTACCTTGGCTGACCGCATGCTTGAAGTTACAAATACTATAGAACAAAGAAAAATGAAAGACCAAGTCCTTGATTCTATGGAGCTTGAAAGAGAGCGGGGTATAACTATTAAAATGCAACCAGTTAGAATGGAATATGTTTTAAATGGAGAAAAGTATATTTTAAACCTAATTGATACTCCTGGTCACATAGATTTCTCTTATGAAGTTTCTCGTGCTCTAAAAGCAGTAGAAGGTTCTATTTTGCTTGTTGATTCGACTCAAGGTGTTCAAGCTCAAACATTGACTACTTTAAATATGGCTCGTGAGAGTGGTTTAAAAATTATCCCAGTATTATCTAAAATTGATTCACCATTATCTCGAAAAGAAGAAGTTAAACAAGAAGTGATTAATTTGCTTAATTGTAGCGAAGAAGAAATTTTGTTTGTGTCTGGTAAAACAGGTGAAGGGGTAGATAATTTATTACAGGAAATTATTAAAAGAGTAGAACCTCCATCTGTCACTTATAAAAATGAAAATGATTTTAGGGCTTTGGTTTTTGATTTTAAATATTCTAATCACAAAGGAGTTATTGTTTTTGTTAGAGTGCTTGATGGTAGAATTAAAAAAGGAGAAAGTCTAATTTTTTCGGAATCTAAAGAGAAATTCATAAATTTGGAAGTTGGTATTTTCTCTCCAGAAGAAACTCCAAAAGATTTTCTAGAGAGAGGAGAGACTGGTTATATTGTTACCGGAATTAAAAGACCTGGTATTGCGTCCGTCGGAGACACTATTGTTAAAAGTAATAATATTTTACCAGCATTTGGAGGTTATATGAAGCCGGTCCCTGTTGTCTGGGCTTCTATATTTCCTGAAGATGCCGATCAGTTCATGGAATTAAAATCAGCTTTGGGTAAATTAAAATTATCTGATTCAGCTTTTTCTTTTGAAGAAGAATCAAGTGGCTCATTAGGTAGAGGTTTTCGTTCAGGTTTTTTGGGTATGCTTCACTTGGAAATTATTACAGAAAGATTAAAAAGAGAATTTGATTTGGATTTAGTTATTACTACACCTTCTATTACTTATGAAGTTTTGACTAAAAAAGGAAATACAGAAAAAATATATTCTCCGTATTTCTTTCCAGATGATAGTTTGATTGCAAAGGTTTTTGAACCTTGGGTTAATATTAAAATTATTACTCCGACAGAATATTTAGGTAATATTATGCAAATTCTTTTTGATCATGAAGCTGAAGTTGTAGATACTATGAATTTCGGAGACAATAGATCGAGTTTAAATATCAAGATGCCACTTCGGGAACTTATGCGTAATTTTTTTGATGAATTAAAAAGTGTTTCTTCTGGTTTTGCTTCTATTTCTTATGAATTAGATGAATTAAGAGAAGCAAATGTTACAAGACTTGATATTTTGGTGGCTGATGAAGTTGTGCCAGCTTTTTCTAGGGTGGTTGCGAAAAGAAAAGTAGAAGAAGAAGCCGAAAAGACTGTTGAAAAATTACATTCTATTTTACCAAGACAAATGTTCGTAACTAAAATTCAAGGAAAAGCTTTAAATAGAATTATTGCTTCTAGAACTATTCAAGCATTTAGAAAAGATGTTACGGGGTATTTATACGGAGGAGATATTACTCGCAAGAAAAAACTTTTAGAAAAACAAAAGAAAGGAAAGAAGAAAATGAAAGAAAGAGGTAAGGTAAATATTTCCCAAGAGGTTTTCTTGAAAATGATGAAAAGTGGAAATTAGTTTATCTTAAAATGAATAAAAAATAGGAGAGTATAATAAAATCATACTTATTATTACAAGTATTGAAATAACTGCCCAGATTTTTTGTATTTTCTTTTGGTTTTTTCTATTAAAAAGCATATAATATTAATAGCATAAATATGGTTAATTTTCAATCTAAAAAGAAAAAGAATAATTTTTTGAAACATCCTTTGGTTTTATTTATTTTATTGTTTTTGCTTATTTTATTTATTATAGGAGTTTTTAATTTGTATTCAAAAATGAATGATACTTTGAAAAACAAAGAAATTGCTGAGAATAAATTAAAAAATTTAGAAGAAAGAAAAGAAAAACTACTTCTTGACATAGAGAATTTAAGTAGCGATAAAGGGAAAGAAAAGGTTTTTAGAGAAAATTATGGCTATGGTAGTGAAGGCGAAGGGGTTATTGTTATTGTTGATGATAATAAAAATATTGAAAATACAGAAGAAAATTCTAGTTTTTGGTTAAAAATAAAGACTTTTTTCGGATTTTAAATATGCTATAATTAAATTATATGAAAATAGCATTTTTTGAATTACCAGAAAGTAAAAAACAAGAATATATTAAATTATTAGAAGGTTCCGGTTTAGGTATGGTTTTCTTTGAAGAAAAATTATCCAATTCTAATTTAGATCAAGTTTTAGATGTAGATATTTTGTATGTTTTCGTTAATTCTATTTTAAATCAAGAAGTTTTATCTAAATTACCAAATTTAAAATTTATTGTAACAGGCTCTACTGGTTATGACCATATAGATATTAATTATTGTAATTTACAAAACATCAAAGTTTCAAGTGTGCCTGCTTATGGATCTCAAACTGTAGCTGAATTTACTTTTGCTTTAATTCTAAATTTATCTCGCAGGGTTTATTTAGCTTATAATAAATTAAAAGATGACGGAGATTTTAATATTGGTAATTTTGTTGGTTTTGATTTAGAGAATAAAACCATCGGAGTTATTGGAACTGGCAAAATAGGAAAACATATTATTAAAATTGCTTCAGGTTTTGGGATGAATATTGTGGCTTATGATTTATATCCTGATATAGAATTTGCTAGTCAAAATAATTTTAAATATTTATCTTTGGATGAATTACTCTCTTCTTCTGATATTGTGACTTTGCATGCTCCTTATACAAAAGATAATCATCATTTATTAAATAAAGAAAACTTATCAAAAATTAAAAAAGGAGCTTTTCTTGTTAATACTGCTCGTGGGGAATTAATAGAAACACAAGCTTTGATTGTTAATTTATTAAATGGAAATATTGCTGGAGCAGGGCTTGATGTTTTGGAATCTGAGAGAGATTTAAAAAATGAAAATGAAATTTTAATTTCTGAAAATGATCCAGGTAATTATAAAATATTACTTGAAAATAGAGCTTTGATTGATATGCCAAATGTGATAGTTACTCCTCATATTGCTTTTTATACTAAAGAGGCTGAACGCAGAATCATGGATACAGTCGTTTCTAATATTTTAGGTTTTTTAAAAAATGAACCTGTAAATTTAGTTAAATAATATGGAAAAAGAATGGATAAAAAATTATGCAGAAATAGCAATTTCTAAAAATAGAGAAATTGTTTTATCTGGAATAAAAAAAGCCCTAGATTCAATTGATACAAAAAATATTATTAAAAATAATATAATCCTAAAAGATAATGTTTTAAAAATTCAAGATAAAGAATTCGACTTAAATTTATTTGAGAAAATTAAGGTAGTCGGTTTCGGTAAATCTGCCTGTGATGCTGCATTGGCACTAGAAGAGGTTTTAGGAGATAAAATCAACCAAGGAATTGTGGTTGGTTTAAATAAAATAACTTGTAATCATATAGAGACTTTTGTCGGTACTCATCCAAAGCCTTCTTTGACTAATGTTGCTCCTGGTAAAAGAATCTATGAATTATTAAAAGATTCAACTGAAAAAGATTTGATAATTACTATTGTGTCTGGAGGAGGTTCAGCTTTGCTTTGTTATCCTGAAAGTGAATGTATTCAAGGAGAAAAATTATATAATACTTTTCTTAAAAGTGGTCAAACTATTTTAGAAATAAATACAATTAGAAAACATTTGTCTTTACTGAAAGGCGGGGGATTAGCTAAATTAGTTTATCCGGCTACTGTTATAGGACTAGTTTTTTCTGATGTGCCCGGAGATAAATTTGAAGAAGTTGCTTCTGGTCCGACCTATAAAGACGAAACTACTATTTCTGATGCTCAAAAAATTATAGATAAATACAATTTAGGTGATTTTGATTTGATTGAAACACCCAAAGAAGACAAATACTTTGAAAAAGTTTTTAATTTTATTTTAGTTGATAATAAAACTGCTGTTTTGAGCTTGGAGGATACTTTTAAAAATTTAGGGTTAAAAACCAAAATTTTATCAACTTCTATGTATGATGAAGTAGAAAAAAATATAAATGAAATTTTTCAAGCCAAAGAAAATAATACTGTCATTTTGGCTGCTGGAGAGCCTAGGCTTAAGGTGTATGGCAATCGTGGTAGTGGAGGTAGGAATTTATATATGGCATTAAAAGCTTTAAAATTAAACCATTTTCATAATGACACTGTTTTTGTGTCTTTAGCTTCGGACGGTATGGATAATGGTCCTTATGCAGGAGCTTTTGCTGATAGTTTAACTTTAGAAAAAGTAAAAAATTTAAATATAAATATAGACGAAGCTTTGAATAATTTTGACGCCGAAACAGCTTTTAAAAAAACAAATGATTTAATTATTACTGGACCTACTGGGGCGAATGTTTCAGATTTAATGATTTTATTTTGCAAAGATGAATAACTTAATTACAAAAATTACTGCCACAGAAATAAATGATTCAAGAAATAATAAAACTTTAGAAGTTAGAGTTTTTTGTGGTGATTTATCTGCTTCTTTTTTTGTGCCTTCTGGGGCTTCGACTGGCTCTAATGAAGTTGTAGAATTAAGAGACGAAGATGGAGGTATGCAAAAAGCTATTTTGAAAATTCAAGAAATCATACAGCCTGCCTTATTAGGTAAAAGTATTTTTAATCAAAAAGAAATTGATCAAATTATGATTGATTTAGATGGCACAAAAAATAAAAGCAATTTAGGAGGTAATAGTATTTTAGGAGCAAGTATTGCATGCGCTAAATTAGCGGCTATTTGTAAAAATATATCACTTAGTGATTATTTAATAGAACTCGGAGATAATAAAACAAATAAAGATATTCCTTATTTTTATATGAATTTAATAAATGGTGGTAAACATGCAAAAAATAATTTAGCTTTTCAGGAATATCATATTGTGCCTTTAGTAAAAGATCCAAAAGAAGCTTTAGATTTAGGAATATTATTTGAGAACTATTTAAAAACATTTTTAGAAAAAAATATTTCAAATAATTTAGAAATAGGAGACGAAGGAGGATTTTCTCCTGTTTTTAAAAATATAAAAGAACCATTAATAATTCTGCAAAATATTATTAAAGAAAATCCTGTTTTTAATCAAGTCAGACTTTCTTTAGATGTAGCGGCTAGTTCTTTTTATAAAGACGGTTTTTATTTTATTGATAATCAAAAATTACATAAGCAAGAATTGTTATCTTTGTATCAAGACTTAATACAAGAATTTAACTTACTTTCTATTGAGGATCCTTTTTTTGAAGAAGATTTCGAGTATTTTAGTTTGCTTAAAAATTCTAGCAAAGATTTATTAGTAATAGGGGATGATTTGACTGTGACTAATAAAGATTTACTAAAAAAAGCAATAGAGAATGATAGTATTAATGCTATTTTAATTAAACCAAATCAAATTGGAACTTTGACTGAAACTATAGAAACAATTTCCCTTGCCCAAGATAATAATATAAAAATTATTATTAGTCACCGAAGTGGGGAAACTAACGATGATTTTATTGCTGATTTAGCTTATGCTTTTGGGGCTTTTGGATTAAAAGCTGGAGCACCGCTCAAAGAAGAGAGATTAATAAAATATAAAAGATTAATAGAAATTTCAAATTAATATATGAAAAAAAATACAAAAATAATAGCTACTATAGGTTTATCTTCTAACACCAAAGAAATTATCAGAGAAATGATTTTGAATGGAATGGATTTTGCTCGTTTAAATTTTTCTTGGGGTACTTATGAAGAACATAAAAATTACATAGAAATAATTCGAGAATTAAATCAAGAATTAAATAAAGATGTTAAAATTATTCAAGATCTTTCTGGTCCTAGAATTCAAAATGAAAATGGTCATGGATACAACGAAGAAGCAATAGAAGTTATTACAGAAAAAGATTTAAAAGATTTAGCTTTTGGTATAGAGAATAATATTGATTATGTGGCTATGTCGTATGTGGGGGATAAAAATGATATTTTGAAACTACGAAATGAAATGAATAAATCAGGCAAGGTTTTACCTATTATTGCAAAAATTGAGAGGAAATTAGCTTATTTAAATTTAGATGAAATTATAAATGAAACAGATTTAGTTATGATTGCTAGGGGAGATTTAGGTAATGAAGTTCCCCTAGAGCAAATTCCTTTTATTGAAAAAGATATAATTTTAAAATGTAATCAGAAAAATAAGCCTGTAATCGTGGCTACCCAGATGATGTTTTCTATGAAGGAAAATATTTTGCCGACTAGAGCCGAGGTGACTGATGTAGTTTTTGCTGTTATTTCCGGAGCTGATATTGTAATGCTTTCAGATGAAACTGCTTCAGGTAAATACCCCGTAGAATCTGTTAATATGATGAAAAAAATCATAACTGAGTCAGAAAAACATATTTAAATTGAGATTTATTCTATTTAATTGTTTTATTAAAGATTAATTTTACTTTTTATGCTTTTTATGTTTATATAAAAACAGAGGCGATTTTGCCGTGTTTTTTAAATTTATAGATAATGATAGCATTAGTTATTCTTACCTTTGTTTTTGGCTATTTAGCCATAGTATTTGAGCACCCGCTCAAATTAGACAAAACCGTCCCTGCGCTCCTTATTGGAGCTGTAATGTGGGCTTTGGTTGCCGTTGGTTTTAATTATGGTCTTATTGAAATAATCGATGGCCATAATCACACCTTCAATTTGTTTGGGATTACAGATCCTGAAGTGATTGAATCAGGGCATGATGTTTTTTCTTCAAATCTTCTTCATCACATTGGAAAGATTGCAGAAATTTTGATTTTCTTGATTGGGGCGATGACCATTGTCGAACTAATTGATCTTCATCGGGGCTTTGAAGTTTTAAAAGAAAGTATTCATACTAAAGACAAGAAAAAATTACTTTGGATTGTTACAGTGCTTTCCTTTTTCCTTTCAGCAGTGATAGACAACCTGACCACAACTATCGTGATGATTAGTTTGCTCCGAAAATTAATCAAAGATAAAACTATGCGGATATGGTATATCTGTATGGTTATTATTGCTGCAAATGCTGGGGGAGCTTGGTCTCCGGTTGGTGATGTTACGACCACTATGCTTTGGATTGGTAAAAAAGTTTCCAGCTGGGATTTAGTTGTGAATCTTTTTATTCCTTCTGTTATCTGCACATTAGTACCACTTTTCTTTTTACTGAGAAGTAAAATGTTTAAAGGAGAAATTAAGGTTGAGGAAACTCACCACACAGAAGAACAGAAATTATTGAGTTCTAAAACTATGTTAATTCTTGGTTTAGTTATGATTATTTTTGTTCCTGTTTTTAAAACAATTACGCATTTGCCTCCGTATGTTGGTATGATGCTGAGTCTTGCAGTAGTTTGGTTGGTATCGGAATATATTCATCCGGAAGAGAATTTTACGAATGAAAAAAGAGCTGCTTATTCTCCGCATAAAGCATTGTCGCGGATTGAATTATCCAGCATTCTTTTTTTCTTAGGAATTCTTATGGCTGTGGCTGCTCTTGAGACTATGGTAGTTGGCGGAGTAGGAACTCTGCGCTATTTAGCAGAAGGTTTAGAACAGGCTATTCCTGATCAAAATGTTGTAATTATTTTGCTCGGAGTTTTATCGGCGGTAATAGACAATGTGCCTTTGGTGGCAGCGTCTATGGGGATGTATAATTTTCCGATGGATCACAGCGTTTGGCATTTTATAGCTTATGCAGCCGGAACAGGGGGAAGTATGCTTATTGTAGGCTCTGCGGCCGGCGTAGCGGCTATGGGTATGGAAAAAATAGACTTTATCTGGTATTTAAAGAAAATCACCTTGCTTGCCTTTTTAGGCTATATAGGGGGATGTATAACTTATATAGCAATGGATTATTTCTTTGCTATATAAAAATCAAAAGCCTCGTTTTTTTTTGAAAAAAACGAGGCTTTTTTAATTGCAAAATTTTTATGATATAATAGAAGTATAAAAATTATTAATTAATAATCCCATTCCGTATAAAAATACGGCGGGACAAGAAAATATGAAAGAAGTAAAAATTTATTCAACCCCAACTTGTCATTTTTGCCACATGGCAAAAGATTTCTTTAAAGAAAACAATGTAGCTTTTACTGATTTTGATGTATCTCAAGATCCAGCAAAAAGAGAAGAATTAATTGAAAAAAGTGGACAATTAGGAGTGCCGGTTATCTTTATTGGAGAAGACATGGTAATAGGTTTTAATAAACCAAAAATAGTAGAATTACTTGGCTTATAATTTAAAAATCCCCTGAGCATAGTCGAAGGGGGTTTTTAAATTTTGCCTTTATTATGTACTGGTGTCCTCGGCCGGAATCGAACCAGCAATTACCCCTTAGGACCCCAGTATAATGTCAAAAAATGTGTCCTCAGCAGGAATCGAACCTACATCTACTCCTTAGGACGGAGTCGTTCTATCCATTGAACTATAAGGACATATAGCGGGGCAAGCGGTGCAGTTATTCTAATATAACTAAATATAATTTACCATATAAAAAGACTCTTTTAAAGTTTGTTTTTTGTTAATTTTATGCTAATATATTTTTATGGAACCTGAATCCAAAAAGTTATTAGAAAAAATATATGAGTTAACTGAAGAGAATAATGAAATGCTTCATAAAATTAGAAGTGTTCAAAAAAGAGCTCATTTGATAGCTACAGTTAAATTTATTTTGTTCGTTCTTTTTGTTTTAGGTGCCTATTATTATCTACAACCTTATATAACAAAAGTATTTGAAATTTATACAAATTTGTCTAATATAGGGGAAGTTGGAGCTGATCCAGGTACAATAAAAAGTATTTTAGATAATTTGGATTTGAAAAGTTTGAATTTGCCAAGATAAGCTGTCTTGGTAGGTAACGCGAGATTAGCAGTCAATTATGTAAATTTAAAATTAAACATTAAGCCAAGATAGCTCAGTTGGTAGAGCGCTCCCCTGAAGAGGGATAGGTCCCCAGTTCGATCCTGGGTCTTGGCACCAAAATAAAAAACCTCCCATATGGGAGGTTTTTTATTTAATATTTTTATTATATAGATTTTACTTTAACGCGAGATTTCTTTTCTTTATCTACTTTTTGGATTTTGATAGTTAGTAGGCCGTGTTTTTCGGTTGCTTCTACAAATTCAGGTTCAACTTCTTGAGGTAGGGAAATTGTGCGAGAGAATTTACCCCAATAAAGCTCATTTATAAAATAATTATCATCATCAATATTTTGTTCTACTTCTCTTTTTCCTCTTATAACTATTACATCACGAGCAATTTCTAATTCCATGTCTTCTGGTTTTACTCCAGCTATCATTGTTTGAATTACGATATCACGAGGAGTTTGATAAACATCAACAGCAAGTTCAGCTTCTTCATTTTCAGCTTCAAGCCAATTATTTTTTTTATCTTTAGTAACTTCTTCTTCTACAAAATCATCATCTTCGTATTCTTCTAATTTAATACTGCCTGTTAATCTCTCAAAAAAGCTTCTTTTTTTATTTGACATATTTTTTAAAAATTAAATATTAATATTCGCCACTCATTCTGCGTATTTTTTCAAAGAGTAGCATTATGATAATAGTAAACACCCACAAGAAAGCAAAAGTTTGAATAAATTTACCTCCTTCTGTATTAATTATAAAGAAATTAAATACAGTATGCAATATTGTTGCTCCTAATAAACCAAAAATTAAATAAATTTTCTTGATAAAAAAGTTTGAATAAAAAGAAAGTCCAATAAAAATACCAAATAAAGCGCTCGCTATGCTATGAAGTAGTGTTGATCCTAGGAATCTTAGTCCTCCAGTTAATAATCCAACAGTCGTATCTCCTAAAGCAAAAGGTTCTAATAAGAAAAAAGTATTTTCTAGTGCTGCAAATCCTAAAGCACTAGTAATCATATAAATAGGCCAGTCTATTGGTTTGTTTACGAATCTAGTATGATAAATTAAAATAAAAGCTACAAAGTATTTTGCAAATTCTTCTACCAAAGCCCAAATAACTAATCTTATATTTTCATCAAAAATATTTGCTTGGACATATTTTTGAATAGGAATAACGAAAATCACACTTATCATTCCTAAAATAAAAATTCCAGTTAAAACTTGTTTTGGTTCTTTGCGGTCTTCTTCTTTGAGCCAAAACCAAAGCCACAACAATGCAGGCAAAACTCCTCCTAGAAATGCATAAATTATTGTTTTAATTTCGTAGTTCATTTATTTTGGCCACTTTGTAATCAATAATAAATTTTCTTTATCAAATTCTTTCCAAATTTCTTCGGTAATAAAAGGCATAAAAGGGTGGAGTAATTTGAGTAGAGTTTGCAATTGTGTGTAAATTAATATTTGAGCTGAATCTTTGTTTTGATTTTCAAGAATTTTCTTTTTTGATCTTTCTATTAAAATATCAGCAAAAGTATGCCAGAAATATTGATATAATTTTTCACCCACAATAGAGAAACGATACTCATTCATTTCTTTTGTAATTTCTGCTATTAAATTCGCTAATTCTTGGTGGGATTTTTTATCTTCTTCATCTAATAAATCTAAATTGATATTATTTTTATCTAAAGAATTTGTTTGCTCTAATACAAAACGAGAAGCGTTCCAGATTTTGTTTGCAAATTTAGAATATCCACGAATATCATTCTCATCTAATTTTAAATCGTTCCCCGGAGTATTTCCTATGATCATAGCCATACGAAGGGCATCGTTTCCGTATTTCTCTATTATGTCGAGCGGGTCAATTGCTTTCTCTCCGAGAGATTTACTCATTTTTTTACCGTCGGCGGTCCGCACCATACCGTGTAAATAAATAGTTTCAAAAGGAATAGTGTTTACTAAATATTGAGACATTAAAATCATTCTAGCAATCCAGAAGAATAAAATATCATGCCCAGTTTCTATTACTTTTGTTGGGTGGTAAGTTTTAAAATCATTAGGCTTGCCCTGAGCTTCGTCGAAGGGCCAGCCTAAAGTCGAAAAAGTCCAAAGACCAGAAGAGAACCAAGTGTCGAGCGTATCTGGATCTTGCTCCCAGTTTTCTATATCAGATGGGGGATTAATATCACAGTATATATTATTATTTTCTACTTTATTAACTTGATTACTTTCTACTTGTTTGGGGTACCAAACAGGAATTCTATGACCATACCAAATTTGTCTAGAAATACACCAATCACGGAGATTTTCTATCCAATGATAATAAACTTTTTCGAATCTATCAGGTAAGATTTTAATATCACCATTTTTAACAGGCTCAAGCATTAATTCTTTTAGAGATTTATTGTCTCTTTTAGGAATTTTCTTGTTTACATCTACGAACCATTGTAATTTTGGTAGAGGTTCTATTATTCCTCCTGTGCGTTCTGCGGTAGGGAGGGATTGATTTATTTCTTCTTCTTTTTCTAATAGATTTTTTTCTTTTAACCAATTTACAATAACCTCGCGAGCTTCGGTAGTTTTCTTGTTTAGAATTCTTTCATCTCCAACAATCATTTTTGCATATTCATTAATAACAGGAATGATTTCCAAATCATTTTTTTGAGCAAATTCCCAATCAGTTTGCGAATGAGCAGGAGTAACTCCGAGAGCTCCAGTTCCAAAATCTTTTTCTACTTTTTCATCAGCAATTATTTTGATTTTTAATTTTACTCCAATAAAATCAACTTCATAAGTTTTTCCTATGTATTCACTATATCTAGGATCTTCGGGATTTACCGCTACGGCTGTATCTCCGACTTTGGTTTCTGGGCGAGTGGTTGAAATAGAAATAGGGAAGTCTTTTGAATATTTAAAAGTATATAATTTAGCTTTTCTTTCTTCATTTACTATTTCATCATCTGAAATTGTAGTTTGACCTTTTGGATCCCAATTCACAATACGATAACCTCGATATATAAGTCCGTCATCATACATTTTCTTGAAAGCAGTTCTCACTGCAAGACTCCTTTGTTCATCCAAAGTAAAAGCTTCTCGAGACCAGTCGAGACTTGCTCCCATTTTTTTAGTTTGACGAACGATTTCATCATGAGAATTTTTTGCGTATTCTTCGACTCTTTTTAAAAATTCTTCACGACCCAAATCAGCTTTACGGATTTTTTCTTTTTCTAAAATTTTTTCTACTTTGGATTGTGTAGCAATAGCAGCATGATCTGTTCCTGGTATCCAGAGAGTTTTCTTTCCTAGCATTCGATTATAACGAACCATTATATCTTCGATAACAAGCATCAGTGCATGCCCGGTGTGAAGGCTACCTGTAACATTAGGCGGAGGGAGGACAATAGAGAAAGCTTCTGCGTCTTTATCAATAATTCCTTTTTCTATACAAATATCAGGATTAAAAAAACCAGACTTTTCCCAAGTCTCGTATATTTTGTCTTCGGTATCTTTTGCATTATAAGGACGCAAAAACTTATCGTTTATCATATAAAACTATTTTAGCATATTTTATTTAAGTTTTAAATTGCCTTCAGCTTTTATTTTTTTATATTTTTTAGTTGGATTTATTAGATATTTCATATATCCAGCCATCCCGATCATCAGGGCATTGTCTCCAGTTAATTTTTGAGTAGGGAAAAGTATTTCTATATTTAATTTTTTACCCATTTTTGCGAATTCTCTTTTTATGTTTTTATTAGCCGAAACCCCACCAGCAATTATTAATTTGTTAACTTTGTATTTTTCTATGGCTTTCTTTGTTTTATGTAATAAGGTTTCTGTGATTGCTTCTTCGAATTCTAAAGCAATCATACTTTTCAAATTCTCATCAATTTCAATTTTGTTTTTTTCTAAATCTCGAATCAAATACAAAACAGCAGTCTTGAGTCCAGAAAAAGAGAAATTAAAATCTTTGGTGTAAATCATAGGACGAGGTAATTTAATTTCTATATTTTCTACAGAGGAATATTGCTTTTGAAAAGCACTAAAATTTTCTGCTGAAAATTTTCTCTGTCCGTCGCCGTCGCGACTACCAAGGCTTTTCAAAAGCAATATTCTTCTTTCTTCTGCTAATTTAGAAACTTCAGGTCCGCCAGGGTAGGGTAATTTGAGCATGCGAGCAACCTTGTCATAAGCTTCTCCCACAGCATCATCAACAGTCTCTCCAATAATTTTATATTTTCCCCAATCTTTGACTAAAACAATTTCAGTGTGTCCTCCAGAAATCAGTAGCGATAAAATAGGGAAATTAACTTCTTTTTTATTCAAAGGTATTTCAAAATTATTTTTGTCTTTTCCATATACAGATAAAATATGTCCTTCCATATGGTTTGCGGGAATTACTGGAACTTTGTATTTATCGCTTAATTCACGAGCGAAAACTATCCCTGTCCATAGAGCAGGTTCTAGTCCTGGGCCTGAAGTAACAGTAATCAAATCAAAAATTTTTTTAGATTTAATTTTTTTATTTTCTATTTGTTTTAAAATTTTATTAAATAAAATAGGTAAGTTTTTTATATGTTCGCGTTTAGCTAATGCAGGGTAAACTCCTCCATATTCTTTATGGATTTTTATTTGAGAGGCTAGGGTATTTGCAAGAATTTCAAAAGTAATTTTATTTTTTGTATTTTTTACCTCTAAAAGACTTATTCCAGTCTCATCACAACTTGTTTCTATGGATAATATACGCATAAAGTTAATATTACAAAATATATGAAAAAAGTCTATAAATAAAAAATACCCCGACTTCAAGTTTGACTTGTTGGTGGGGTATTCGTTTTGACAGGTTCTATTTGTTTTTTATGTGGAGTTCTCCACAAACCCGACACATATAAACATGTCTTCCTTCATTATTTCTACCTTGCCATCTTAGGTGTGGGCCACAGGAAGAATGAGGATGATTTTTTTCAGGAAAAATTTTCTGCATTTTTTTTGTTTTTTTATTAGTTTCCGATAAACTAATAGCTCTGCCGACAATGTGTCCGGTCCTCTTGCTTACAATTGGCTGTCCCATTTTTTTTGTTTTTTAAAAAAATTTGTACAAAATATTATCAGTATTATTATATCACTATTAAAATACTTGTCAAATATTGAAAAATGTGTTATATTATTTTTGATATGTACATTTTAAATAATTTTTAATTTTTTAAAAAATGAGTAAAGAGAATTTAGATGAATTTTTTGATTTAGTTAAAAATTCGGATGAAGGGTATTTAATTTTTGTACCCAAAGACGGAACCTTGAAACCCATAGTTTTGGGTAAAAAAACAAACAATGATTATAAATTTAAAACTTTTTTTAACCTAGAAAAAGAAGAATTAAATAGTTTGCATGAATTACTCGATTTTTTTGAAAAAGAATACAAACTCAAAGAGGAAAAACTTATTCCACGTCTAGCTTTTTGTATCATAGATTCTTTTGCTAAAAAAGATGAAGAATCTGCAAAGGTTTTTCACTTGAATATATTCAAACCAAAAATAAAAGGGCAGTAGCCCTTTTTTTATTTTCTGATATATTAGAAGGGGATATTCTTTGTTTTTTTAAAAATACTAAAAATGGAAAATTTGTTAATTTTAAACAAATCTCGGGAAGGAGGAATTTTAATTTCTGTTTTTCAAAATAAACAATTAATTTTAGAGAGAAAAATAGATTTTTTATTTTTTGATAATAAAAATGATAGAGAAAAACTTTTTTCTATTATTAAGGCTGATTGGAAAATAGATTTGAGTTTCAAATCTGGATCGAGTTTTCGTAATGAAAAAATTTTTATTATCAAAAACGAAGATTTCCTTTTTTCTTCAATTGAAAAACGAAAACAAAAAGCAAATAAATGATTTTATTTGCTTTTTTATTTGTGTCTCTATTGTACCAAGTTAGAACCTATTTTCAAAACAAAGGACACTAAGCGT
>CAYNAO010000005.1:37509-45720 GCA_964395435.1 uncultured Candidatus Saccharibacteria bacterium | reverse complement strand
CCTCTTTTAAGTAATCCTGTAGGGAGTTTCAAAAGTTTCATAAGTTGATAAAACCGCACTTTTGTAGTGTTATTTCTATGAAACTTACAATGATGAACCAAATCATAAAATTCTTCTGGGTGATAAAGATAACTAATTTCAGATTCTAAAAAATTTACAACATGTCTTACTCCAACCTTTTTACCCAATGAATCTAAAGAATATTGTTTTATAGGTAAAAATTTATTTAGTAAATTTATCCCGTAGAAAACTTTTAACTTTATATTTTTTTTTTGTGTAATAAAACAATAGAAATTACTTTATTATTTTTGGGATCAATTAAATAATAAAAGTCAGTTTTAATATTCTTCTGTGTCATATTTTAAAAATTTTCAGATTAATAATATTCTAAAGTCTTATTTAAAAGCTAAAGCTACAGAATATTATTAACCTAAAAATTTCACTTTTTTAAAGATCGAAAATACTTACTATATTATATATTAAATATATCTTTTTGTCAAATTTAATTACAGGAAGAAGATTTGGAGTAGCCGGCTTTTTGGGCTTGTTCTTCGGTATCAAAATAAACCCTATTTTCTTCTTTTATGCTTTTACCAGCCGAGCAGCCAAAAGGATAATATTTAGACCCTCTTTTAGAAGCAAAGTATGCTCTACCCTCTAGATTCACCCCTTCAAACTCGTATTTTTGCTCTAAAACCGTATTTTCTCCAGAATTTAGCGTATTAGCGGTTTGGCTAGAAAAGTCTATATTTGAAAGGTTTTCAGGCTTATTTTTAGACCTTCTACCTAATTCAAAAGACCCCAAACCAACTAATATTATAATTAATATAATAATTAAATTTTTACCTTGTTCACTTTCTAAAAAAGACTTGATTTTTTCCATAAAATGATATATAGTTGTATATACATTAATTTTAACATTAAATTTAAGAAAATAATAATATGGCACATAGGAAAGCCGGCGGTACCGCCAAAAATTTACGAGATTCGAATCCAAAGTACTTAGGTACTAAAATTGCTGATGGTCAAAAAGCTATCGCAGGAAATATTATCGTTCGCCAAAGAGGAACTGTAATACTTGCTGGGGAGAATGTAGGCTTGGGTAAAGATCATACTTTATTTGCCCTAAAAGACGGAGTTGTTAAATTTGGATCTAAAAGAAAAACTTCTTTCAACGGTAAAACTGTAGTAAAGAAAGTAGTAAATATAAAATAATACTAAAATTAAAAACCCCTCATTGAGGGGTTTTTAATTTGTCTATTTATATTGATGAAATTTCTAAACTTAAGAAGGATTTCTTGCCGTTAATTTCGATTGGGACTTTTATTTCACCTAATTCTTTTATTGGTTTTTCTAATTTTATTATTGATTCTTCTATGTCTACATGATGCTCTTTCTTCAAAGCTTCTACTATTTCTTTTGCATGAATGGATTTAAACAAATGACCTTTTTCATTTGCTTTCTCTTTAAAAGAAATAATTTTTCCTTCTAATTCTTTCAAGTTTTTAAGCAATAAATCTTCTTGGATTTGTTTTTCAATAATTATGCCTTTTTGTTTTAATTCTAATTGTTTGATAGCTTCAGGAGTACCTCTGATCGCTAATTTATTTGGTAAAAGAAAATTTAAAGCATATCCGTCGTTAACTTCTTTTACATCATTTTTTCTACCTACTCGAGGTACATCTTTTAAGAATATAACTTTCATATTAATTTATTGGTTCCCATTTTTGTAATAATTCGATCGCTTTTTCTAATTGTAAATCTCTTTTTTCATCATCTCCACGATCTACGATAACATCAGGAGTAATACCTTTCTCGCTAATAGAAGCACCCTTTGGAGTTAACCAATTAGCTACCGTGATTTTTAAAATTGTATCTTTGGTAATATCAACAACTTCTTGGACTGATCCTTTACCATAACTTTGCTCTCCTACAATTTTAGCTTTTTTATAGTCTTGCATAGCTCCTGCTAAGATTTCTGAGGCTGAAGCTGAACCGCCATCAATCAAAATAACAAATTTCAAGTTATCATTGAATAAATCATATCCATAGCTATTATACAATTTTTGCTTTTGATTATTTCCATAATCTTCAATCAAGACTACTTCAGAAGAAGGCAAGAACCAAGAAGCCATATCAACAGCACTTTCTAAATATCCTCCTGGATTACCACGCAAATCAATAATTAATTTATCTGAATTAGAATTATAAAATTCTTTCATAGCATCACGGAATAATTTTGTGGAATTTGCACTAAAGCTATATAGCTTAATCATAAAAATATTTCCACTTAATTTTTCAGTATCCAAAGAAGGAACATTTATAACATCTCTTACTATGCTAACTTCTCGAGGTTTAGCTTCGGATTCTCTGAAAATAGTTAATCTAACAGAAGTTCCTTTTTCTCCTCTAATTAATTTAATTGCTTCTTCAACAGAAATATCGTTGGTAATAGTTTCATCAATTTTCAAAATCTTGTCACCTGATTTAATACCAGCTTTATAAGCAGGAGTATTTTTAAGTGGAGCAATAACGGTTAGTATATTTTCTTTCATGCCGACTTCCATCCCTACTCCACTGAAATTACCAGAAATATCTTCTTCAAAAACTTTTGTTTCTTCTGGAGTAAAGAAAGTACTATATGGATCTCCTAATGAACCAACAAGTCCTTTGATAGCACCATAAACTCTTTCTTGATTATCTACATTTTTAGCTTCTGGATATTTTTCATCAATAGAATCCCAAGCCTTCCAGAAATCAGTCAAATCAACTTTGGTTTCATCTACTTCGGGTTTGTCGTAAAGGAAAGAGAATTTTTCTTGAAAGAATTCTTTGTTTAAAGAACCTAAATAAATTCCAATAACAAAAATTAGTAAAGTTATTAGAATAAAATTTCTATTTTGTTTTTCTTTAAAGAATTGAAACATATTATTTACTATTTAAGTGCAAGTTTTCTGAAAAATTTTCAAAAATCTTTTTAATTTGATTTTCTTTTTTCAAATTTCTCAATAAGATACTTAGATAAACTAAAAGAATTCCAGTAACAAAAAATAAAATATTTTTAATAAAAGAAGGAAAACCTAAATGTGGCAAGACCATAGTCCAGATTCCTAAAAATAAAAGTAATTTTGATGTTTGCATTCTCTTATTATATAAAAGAATGAATTATAAGGCAATTGCGGTGAATGAAGTTAATTGATCTAATATTTTACTAGTTTTATTTGTTAAATTTATGTTTATAAACATAAAACTGAATATTAGAGTAAACAAAAGCAAAGACCTTATTAACACAAAAGAATGAGATATTTTTGAGAAAACAGTGTAAAGCAAAAAAGCAAAACCAATCATAGCAAGCAATACTAATAAAACATTATTTATAACTTTATCAGGTGAAATTAATAATAAATTAATCTTATTTTTTAACTTAACCCAAAAAGAATTATCTAGACTACTGATATTTTTGAAAACATTTTGATTTTCTGTTTGAACTACAATATCTTCTTTTTGAGTTTGGGTATTTGTTTGAGTATTTGTATTTTCTGTTTTTGTGGTTGATGGTAATTTGTTTTCTGTTTTTTGAGTTATTTTATTAGTAGAAGTTTTAGGTTTTTCTACCTGGGTATTTTTTTGACTTTCTCCTAATACATTTATTTCTGTGTCTGTGTTTACAGCCAAACTAGAATTATTTTGATTAGAATTTGATATAACAGGTACAGAATTAGAACTCAGAGGTTTTCCAAAAAATTGAACTACAAATACTGCAGATCTACCTTCATAAACTCCAGAAGCTGTAGCAATACCAATTTCAGTATATTCTTTTTTAACAATATTTGCTCTGTGGGTTGGAGAAGCCATCCAAGCATTTGCGACATCAATTGATTCAAAAAAATTCACAGCTAGATTCTCACCTGCTACTGAGTACTTATAACCAGCTTGTTCTAGAAAATACCAAGGAGTTTTACCATCTGGAGTATTGTGAGAAAAATAACCTTTTGCTGCCATATCATTTGCTTTTAATTGAGCGGCTGCTACTAAAAGAGGATTTTCTTCTAAAGGAGAAACTTGATTAGCTATTCTTTGCTCGTTTGTCAAAGAAGTTAAAACTCCTGGTAATACAGCTGCAAGGAAATTAGTTTTATTAAAAACAAATAAAGTTTGAACCAAAAAGGCTAATTCAAAAACAATTACTAATAAAAGCAAAGCTACAAAAGACTTGTTGCTATAAAAATGCGGTTTATGATTATTTTTGTCGTTAGGAATAAAAAAGTTATGTAATTTGTTTAATATTTTTTTCACATTCATATTATATAACAAACAAAACACATCGTCAAAATGTGTTTTGTTTGGTTTTTATTTAATCATATTTTAATATTAAGGCAATTTTGGCATTGGAATTTCTGTATTTGGACATTTCATTTTATTAACCATTCTCAATGTTGTCTTGTATACATTTCCAGTTCCCTTGTCCCCTTTTAATCCGAAAGGAACCCAAGGAGTTAATACTTCGTCTTTATGCTTTTCTTGGAAAGCAATAACAGCGTTTCTAGTACTTAATCCAAAAATTCCGTCTTCTTTTAATTTAGGATCTAAGTTTAGATATTCATTCAAGAATTTTTGAAGCAAAGTAACTTCGTTTTTGTCATTAGCCAAGCTTCTGTATCTCATATACTTAGTTATATATGGAGCACAAGTAGTTTCTCCTAAAACTTCACCTTCTGGTTTAGTTTCTTCGGTCATTGTAGGAGTTTCTTCTGTTGTAGTAGTAGGTTCTTCTGTTGTAGCTCCTAAAACTTGACCACCAGATCCTCCAGAACCTCCACTATGAACAAAGAATCCAACATCATCGTTTCTAAATTTACAAGTTTTACTTTCATTTTCTATAATATTTACTGAATCACAGTTTTCAGTAACTTTATAATATCCTTCTGTAACTGGTTCTGAAATTTGATAAGTTCCTAATTCCAAAATAACAGTTTTGCCTCCTGACATATTATCTTCATTTGAATCAAAAGGAATTACTGAATTATTATTGATAGTAAAACCAGGGAAATCTGAAATAGTGTATTCTTTATTGTCATCATTTACTACAACTTTTTCTACAATCAAAGTTCCAACTTTTCTGGTATTTGTAAATGTGCAAATTACTTCTTCACCATTTTGCAGAGACAAAGCTACCCCATTTTCAATTTCCATTCCTTCTTCTCCAGAACAAGAAACATTAGTTAAATTCCAATTTGGATTTAGATTTTCTGTTAGATTATATTCACCAGCATTTAAAATTAAAATTTCTGATTCGCCGATTGCATTGTATTCTTCAGAATTAAATTCTCCTTCTGGCATAGCAGTATTTATACTAATTGCTTCGTTGCCAGTTAAATTAAAATTAAAAGTATCTTCCAGGGTTTTATACAAAGCTGTATTGATAACTTTTTTAACAATTTTTAATTTTGCTGGAGTATCACTATTTGTAATAGTACACACCCAAGATGCTTGTTCACTCAAAGAAATACTTCCATTATTTGTTTCTACGCCATTTGTACAAGAAATACTATTTTGCACATAACCTGCAGGTAAAGATCCTTCAGAGATAATGTAGTTTCCAGGATTTAAGAAATTAGAAGATCCAGATGAAACTTCTGTATTTGCTTCTCCATCATTAATAAATAAGTCAAAATCATTTGCTGTTAAACTACCGTTATAATTTAGGTTTAAACTTTTCACTACTGTAATAGCTCCTTTACCTTCTGGAATATCACTATTTGTAATAGTACAAGTAGCATTACCATTACTTGTTAAATTAATACTTGTACAATTTTGATAAGAAATTGCATAAGAACCTTCTGGCATTACTTCGGTAATTGTGTATGTTCCAGGATTTAGAGTTAAAGTATTAGAACCTAACAAAGGATTATTTTCGTCTTGAGTAAACATCACAGCTTCGCCGTCATTTACCTTGAAAGAAAAATCTCCAGCTACTGCTTCGCCTCCATTTGGATTTGTTACGATTTTATTAACAGTCAAAGAAGCACTTTTTTGCTTATTTGTAATTGTTAAAACTGTATTATTTCCAGCAGAAACTACTACTTGAGCTCCTGCTATGCCGTTATCATTATCAGTAGAAAAACTCACAAAATCATAATTACCATTTGAGTTTTCAGTGATTGTATACACTCCTGGAGTTAAATTAGTATAAGTATATGAAGAATTTTCACTAATATTTTGAGTATTTGAACCATTTAGCATTATAGAGAATGATTGATTATCTACTACTTCAGAATTTTCTGGATTCAAAACATTTTTGTTTACAGTTAAAGAACCTAATTGGGTATAATTAATTACTATATTAATAGCACCAACTCTAACAGGATTTAAATCCGTTTTTAAAACACCAATTTCTAAAGTTGTAAAAGAATCTTTTATTAAATTATTAAAAATAAAATTTTCTGTATCATTATTACAGTCAGATCCAACTCCAGTCCCAACAACAGAAATTTCTGAAGAAGAATCTGTGTTTGAATTATTAACTCTTGTGAATAATTTAAACTTACCACCATCCATTATTACATTTCCACGACTTGCAACAGTTACATCAATGCTATCAATCAAAGAATTATTTGGAACGCTACTTAAATCAAAAACATAAGATTCTCTATTACCAGGAATCATTTCAGTAATAGAATTACCTGCACTACAATTCGGAACTCCAGATTCATCAACACGAGTAACTCCTCCACTCCATGAGCCATAAGTCCCATTCGCAATAGGATATAAAATAGAAGTTGTAGCTCCAAAAGTTACATTGCTAAAAAACAAAAATCCAAAAACTAGAACAGAAAAACTTAATAAATATTTTTTCATAAAATTTAATTAGACAACTTATAATAAAAAAGTCAATACTTTATAATTGATTTTGATTTAAAAATACAATTACCCATAATATATACCTTTAAAAAAATAAGTCAAAGATTTATTTGAAATATTCTGGAGTATTTTGAGACATAAAATCTAATACTTCACGCATAGCCGAAGTAGCTCCGACTGGAACCTTGGAAGGTCCAGATTCCATCATCACAGTAAATGCATATTTTGGATTTTCATAAGGGAAAAAACCAACTACCCAAGAGTTGACTCTGGACTTGGAAATACCCAATTGAGCAGTACCAGTTTTTGCAGCAACTTCTACATAAGGGACATTAAGCACAGTAGCAGTACCATAAGTAACTGTCTCCCTCATACCTTCATGAATTATTTCTAAATGTCCTTTATCAAGAGAGATAGTTTCGTATTTATTCTTTAAATCATTATCTTCTAATAAGAAATGAGGGTTTACAAATTTACCTCCATTAGCGAGTGCTGCAGTAGCCCGAACCATCCCAGCTAAAGTTACCTGGAAGCCATATTGTCCGATAGAAGTATGAAAAGTGTTTCCTATTCTCCAAGGCTCTCCATTAAAATTTCTACTTTTCCAATCTGGATTTGGTATTACTCCTTCTTTTTCTTGAGGTAAATCTATACCTGTTTTTTCTCCAATTTTAAACATACGAGCATACTTTTCTAGATTCAAAATTCCCATTCCTCTCTGGTCTCCAAAACCTCCACCAATACTATAAAAATACACATCCGAAGAAACAGCAATAGCTTCGCGCATATCTGTCCAACCGTGAGCTTTCCAGTCTTTGAAAATTGTTGGCTTGCTAGGATCATAAGGATTAGGAATAGAAATAGACCCTGCTGAGAAAATTTCTTTCTCAGGATCAATCAAATTCTCCATCAAAGCACCCAATGCAAAGAAAGGCTTAACAATAGAACCGGGAGTATATAATCCGTTGGTAACTCTATTTAAGAAAACTTTTCTTTTATCATTTAAATAATTATTTATAGTTTCTTTATCTTCCCCTAAAGACAATATTTGAGCATCATATTCTGGATAACTCACAGAAGAAAGAACTTCTCCATTATCAATATTCATAATAATTCCTGCTCCCCCAGTAAAACCATAATCTCTAGATAATCTCTCTATACCTTTATACAAAGATTGCTGAACTTTCGCATCAATGGTTGTATATAAATCAGGGCCTCTTTTTGGAGGATTAATTATATTAAAAGAATGAAGTTCCCCTCTAGCGTCTGTTTCAATTAAACGAGAACCGTTCTCTCCTTTTAATTTTTCTGAATAAACTTTTTCTAAGCCATCTTTACCAATAAAATCAG
>CAYNAO010000005.1:28026-37409 GCA_964395435.1 uncultured Candidatus Saccharibacteria bacterium | reverse complement strand
TGCAAATTAAATAATTGAAAAGTAAAAACAAAAATAATTAAACTAAAAAACATACCGAGAAAATAAACAATTCTTTTAGAGAGAGGTTTTTCTATTTGACCTTCGAATTGCTGAGTATCAAAGTTTTCTAAATTAGCAGAATCCAAAAATATCTCGTCTGGTTCTACGAAATTATGTTTACTTTTTAATTTATTTTTTTTGAAAATTCTTATTATCATAATAAAAACTATATATTTTCTTCATTTATACTATCTTTTAATTTATCTAAGTCTTCTTTTAAATCAGAGAAACCTGGCATGTCTTCTATTTTTGAAATACCTAAATATGACAACAAATCAAAAGTCGGTTTATAAATAAATTTCCTAGTGTCTTCTTTGGATTGAGTTTTTTCTATTAAACCTCTAATTGATAAAATCCTAAGAGAAAAACTAGAATTTACTCCACGAATAAAATCTATTTCTTGGCGAGTTGCTCCGTTTTTGTATAAAATAATAGACAAAGTCTCTAAGCTCGCTTTTGATAAATCACGATTCAAATCTTCTTTTTGGATTTTTTCTATTAGAGAACTATTTTCTTTACTAACTCCTAGATAAACTTGTTCCTGATTTTCAACCAATACAATTCCCCTATTTTCTAAGTTTTTACTTAAAGATAGCAAAGATTCTTTTATTTCTTCTATTGATACTTCTAAAATATCACTCAATTTCTTTAAAGTTATTGGTTCTCCTTTGAAAAAAAGTATTGATTCGATTTTATTTTCTAAATTATTCATTCTGTTAAATATTTTGATTATTATTTAATAAATTATTATCTCGTTTTTCAATAGTTATATCTTCAAAATTATTATCTTGCATAACATCCAAAAATCCTTCTCTAACTAATTCTAACATAGCCAGAAAGCTTACAATAGCAAAGACTTTTTCTTCTTTATTTGTAGCCTTTCCTGCAATTTCACGAAAATTTAATTTAAAATTATTCTCTATTCTGTCTTTTAAATTATTAATCATTTCTTCAATAGAAATAACTTTTTTAACTGAAACTTCGGGATTATTGGTTTTTTTAGGAATTTTATTTAACAAATCACTTACCAAAACCATCATCTGATCTTTGGTGATTTGATTATCAGGCAAGAATATTACTTCTTGATTTTTTCTCTCTTCAGGGAAAAATATTATTTCTTTACCGAACCTATCTTTAATATTTACAGATAATTTTGAATACAATTCATATAATCTCAATCTCTCTTCTAGATTTTGAATATCTTTATTTTCTTCTTCGGTCAAATCCAAAGTTGGCAATAAAGATTTTGATTTAATTAAAATTAAAGTCGAAGCTACTAAAACAAAATTTGAAATTAGGGCTGGGTGAATATTATGAGTGTTTACATATTTAATATAGTCTTCGGTAATTAAAGCAAGAGAGATATCATTAATGAAAAGTTTTCTCTCTTCTATCATAGAAAGCAATACAGAATAAGGACCGACAAATTGATCTAAATTTACAGAATAATCAGTTGTATTATAGCTATCCATAACAAATATATTAACATTTTTAGACTTATAAATCTATGCTATAATCACACTAATGAAAAATAAAAATATAAGATTATCAAAAAACATAATACCTTTAAAATATAAAATTACTTTAAAACCAGACTTAGACAATTTCACTTTTTCGGGTTTTGAAAACATAACTATTAAAATAGAAAAAGAAACTAAATCTATAGAAATACATAGCAAAGAATTAGATATTGAAACAGCTTCTATAACTATAAATAAAAACAAAATTTTCACTTCAAAAATAACTTATAATGAAGAACGCGAAAGTGTAACTTTATTTTTCAAAGAAACTATTAAAAAAGGAAAATATGATTTACATATAGTATTCAAAGGAATTCTAAATGACAAAATGCGTGGCTTTTACAGAAGTTCGTATGAAATAGATTCTAAAAAACATTTCATAGCTACTACTCAATTCGAAGCAACCGATGCAAGGAGGGCTTTCCCTTGTTTTGATGAACCAGAACAAAAAGCAATTTTTGAAGTTTCTTTGGTCGTTCCAGAAAACAAAACTGCAATTTCAAATACTCTGCCTCTATCAACGCGCGAGCACGAAGCAGGTTTTAATATTATTAATTTTGCCCCCACTCCGATTATGTCGACTTATCTGCTCGCTTTTATTGTGGGAGATTTTAGTTTTGTCGAAGGAGTTAGCAAGAATGGAGTTAAAATAAAAGTCTATACTACTAAAAATAAAATTCATCAAAGTAAATTTGCCTTGGAGACAGCTATTAAAACTTTGGATTTTTTTGAAGAATATTTTGATATTAAATATCCTCTAAACACTTTAGATATGATAGCTATTCCGGATTTTGCAAGTGGTGCTATGGAGAACTGGGGAGCTATTACTTATCGAGAAACTGCCTTGCTTGTAGATGAAGAGAATTCTTCAATTACAAACAAGCAATGGGTGGCTTTAGTGATTGCTCATGAAATAGCTCATCAATGGTTCGGGAATTTAGTCACAATGCGTTGGTGGACTGATTTATGGCTAAACGAAGGCTTTGCTTCTTATATAGAATATTTAGCGGTAGATAAAATTTATCCAAACTGGAATATTTGGACTCAATTTGCAAATCACGATTTAGGAGTTGCTTTGAAATTAGACTCATTACACAACACTCATCCGATAGAAATCAAAGTTCATCATCCTTCTGAAATTAGTGAGATTTTTGACGAAATTTCATATTCCAAAGGAGCTTCTGTAATTCGGATGCTTGCAGAATATTTAGGAGAAGAGAATTTTAAAAATGGCTTGAGATATTATTTGAAAAAACACAGCTACAAAAACACAATCACTCTTGATTTATGGAATGCCTTAGAAAAAGTTTCTAAAAAACCGGTTTTAAAAGTTATGAAAAATTGGACTTCAAAATCAGGTTATCCTATGATTAACATTTCCTCTAAAGGAGATAAAATAGAAATTTCTCAAGAGAGATTTTATGCTCATCCAAAATACAAAAATAATAAAGACAAAACATTGTGGCAAGTTCCAGTTAAATATTTGAAAAACAATAAAGAAGTCAAAAATATTCTTCTAGATAAAAAAAGTATAATTTTAGAAAAAGAAAAAACTGACTTAAAAATAAACTTAGGTGAAAGTGGTTTTTATCGAACTCATTACAGTACAGAATTGCTACAAAATCTAAAAGAAGAAATACAAAATAAAACCTTAAAAGACATAGACAGACTAGGGATTATTAGAGATTTGTTTGCTCTAGCGGAAAACGGAACTATTAGTCTAGATGTAGTTTTAGAATTCTTGGAAAACTACAAAGACGAAGACAACTATACGGTTTGGCTTGAAATTATTTCTGGCTTAAATAGAAACACTCAAATTTTTGCAAAAACCAAAAACAAAGATTTATTAAATAAATATATTTTAAATTTATTATCAAATATTAAAAGTAAAATTAGTTTTGATAAAAAAGACCATGAAGATCATTTCACTACCCTACTGCGTCCACTTATACTAAATCGATTACTAGCATCAGGAAACAAAGAGGCAATAAATTTTGCTAAAAAAGAATTTATAAAAATTAAAAAGAAAGAAAAAGTAAACCCAGATATCAGAGGTTTTGTATATAATAGTGTTGCTTTAAATGGCACAGATAAAGAATTCGAGCAATTAGTTAAAATGTATAAAAACGAGAATTTACACGAAGAGAAAAATAGAATTGGAAATGCTTTGACTTATTTTAAAGACGAGAAAATTTTGTGCAAAGTAATAGAATTTAGTTTTAGTGAAAATGTAAAAATTCAAGATACTATTAGCATATTAACAGGCATAGCCATGAATCCAGACGGCAGAAATATTTGGCTAAAAAGCATAAAACACAAATGGCAAATCCTGCTTAATAGATACGGAGATGGAGGCTATGCTCTAAGTCGTTTGGTTAAAGGATTTATGCTAAATAGTGAAGAGAAATATATCAAGCAATTTTCGACTTTTTTCAAGCAAAACAAGGCTCCAGGCGCAGAAAGAGCTGTTGAGCAAGTTATCGAAAGAATGGAGATAAATAATCTAATTTTCAAACGAGACAACAAAAAACTTGAAAAATTCTTAAAAAAGTATATATAATACTAGTATGTACGAAGATTTAATAACAATTCTTTTAGTTGTAATTTGTGCCATTGCTCTCTATTTTATATCAAAATTTGATTCAGAGTATACAGAAAATAACCATAAAGATGTTGAAAACAGAGAAGAGGAATTAGAATTAATTAATCAGAAATTAAAAAATTTAAATCAAAAAATTGTCTTGCATCAAAATGACAAAAATGATGATTTAACCAAAATAGAAGGAATTGGTCCTAGAATCCAAGAACTTTTGTATAGCAGGGGTATTAAAACTTTTGAGACACTAGCTTATACTTATATTTCAGATTTACAAAAAATTCTAGACGAAGCTGGAAATAATTTTAATATGGCAAATCCAAAAAACTGGCCAATTCAAGCAAAAATGGCTTATGAAGGCAGATGGCAAGAACTAGAAAATTATCAAGAAAACTTATATAAAAATATAAATCTTGAACTAGATTCAAAACTAAATCCTAACACACCA
The DNA here is from genome assembly GCA_964395435.1 of uncultured Candidatus Saccharibacteria bacterium. Lineage (GTDB taxonomy): Bacteria > Patescibacteriota > Minisyncoccia > Phycocordibacterales > UBA9973 > UBA9973. The sequence continues at coordinate 32,785 of CAYNAO010000005.1, read as the reverse complement.
GATCTAATTTAGTCATTAAAAACCCATAGGAAATTCCTATGGGTTTTTATATTATTTCATTTATCTTAGCAGCCAAAATATAATCATTCTCGGACAAACCTTTTACTGAATGAGTATAAAGAGTAATTAAAACTTTATTCCAAGAATGTATTAAAATATCAGGATGATGGCCTTCCATTTCTGCTAAATCTCCTACTCTGTTTACGAATTCCAAAGCTTCCACAAAATCTTTGAAAACAAATTCACGAGAAATTTTTAAAACCTGCGAAAGACCTTCTTCCGCAGATTTTAAGAGAATCCAACCTTTTACATCAACCATATATTCCTCTGCCCGTTCTAAATCAAAAGGTTTTAAACTTTTATCTTCGCAAGGTATACATTTTCTTTTAGATAATTCCATTATTTATTTCTTAATACTTAAACCTAATTCATTTAATTGCTTCTCACCTGTTTCGCTTGGAGCTCCCATCATCAAATCTCTACCTTCACCTGTTTTAGGGAAAGCGATAACTTCACGAATATTTGGTTCATTTTGAAGAAGCATAACAATACGGTCTATTCCTTGAGCACATCCTCCGTGTGGCGGAGCACCAAATTCAAAAGCTTCAAGCATATGTCCAAAACGAGCTTCTATTAATTCAGGTGAAAGTCCCAAAATTTCAAAAATTTTATTTTGTAATTCTCTTTCGTGAATACGGATAGAACCTCCTCCTAATTCATAACCATTAAGCACAATATCATAAGCATTTGCTCTCATAGACATAGGATCGGTTTCTAGTAAATGCTTGTCTTCATCAAGAGGTCTTGTAAAAGGATGATGCACAGCTCCAATTTCTCCTTCAGAATTTTTCTCAAACATAGGAAAATCTACAATCCAACAAAATGCTAATAAATTAGGATCATTTTTGTCTTCTCTTAAATCTGGTTTATCGTTGCCGTATTTTTCCATAGATTCTTTATAAGTTAATCTAGGAAAAGGAATTTGCTGAATTTTCTTCTCAGGATAAAGAGTTTGTACCATTTTAATAAACATATCTTCAGTATAAGAAATAATTTCTTCTTGAGTAGTAAAAGATAATTCATAATCAAGTTGAGTGAATTCTGGTTGTCTGTCTCCACGAGTATCTTCGTCACGCATACATTTTGCTACTTGAAAATATTTTTCAAATCCTGCAACCATAGCGAGTTGCTTGAATTGTTGAGGAGATTGAGGTAATACATAGAATTTGCCTTGCTCTAAACGAGAAGGAACTAAATACTCTCTTGAACCTTCAGGAGTACCTTTTGTCATCAAAGGAGTTTCGATTTCAAGAAAACCATTTTGATGCATATGATCTCTAAAAAAAGAAACAATTTTATCTCGCATGCGTAAATTGTTTTGCATTCTTGCTGTACGCAAATCTAGATATTTGTATTTCATTCTGACTTCTTCATTTACTCCACTAGTGTCTTCGTCTACTAAAAAAGGAGTTGTTTTTGCTTCATTCAAAACTTCAATATTTAAAATCTCAAGTTCGAGTTCACCATTTAAAACACCTATTTTTTTATTTCGCTCTGGTCTTTCATTTACCTTTCCAGAAACTTTTACCACCCATTCAGGACGAATTTGCTTGCCTATTTCCATAGCCAAACTTCCAGGCAAAATAACTCCTTGCACAAGTCCAGTCATATCACGAAAATCCATAAAAATCATTTTTCCTTGATCGCGACGAATATTCACCCAGCCAGCAATAATTACTTCTTCCCCTATTTTTGTATTTAAATCTTTAATATAAATTCTATTTTGCATAATTTTATTTAATAAACATTAACTCCTAATTTTTCGCGAACTTCGGACATTTTTTTGCTGGCTTTTTCTTTCATTTTTTCTCCACCTTTTTTTAATATTTCTAAGGCTTCATCCATATGCTTTTCCCAATACGCTCTTTTCTCTCGCATTGGCTGTACTAATTTTTCTATATCTTCTAACAGTAAATCTTTTAAGATTTTATATTTACCTTTATTTTCTTCGTAAATATCTTTTAATTCTTCTTCACTTCTAAAAAGTTTGTGAATATTATAAACATTTTGAGGTATATCTCCACTGGAATCTGTAACTATACCCATCACAGCTTTTTTAATTTCTTCTTCACTACCAAAAAGCGGAATTATATTTCCATAACTCTTACTCATCTTCTGCCCGTCAATTCCCGGCACGATAGAAACATTTTCTAAAATCATAGATTCTGGTAATTTAAAAGTTTCTCCATATTGATTATTGAATTTTAAAGCTATGTCGCGAGCTATTTCTATATGTTGCTTTTGATCTTGACCGACAGGCACAACATCAACATCATACATTAAAATATCTGCCGATTGTAAAACAGGATAATTAAAAGTCCCTACTGAGATTTCTTTGTTTTTAGCTTCAGCATCTTTGAAAGCATGAGCTCGCATCAAATAAGGCATAGTTACCAAAGTATCAAAAATCCAAGCAAGTTCAGTGTGCTCGCTAATATCAGATTGTTTATAAATTGTTACTTTTTTTGGATCAAGTCCTATTGCTAAATAATCGAGCAAAACATTTTTAATGTTTTCATTCATCATTTTAGGATCACGAAGAGTATGCAGTGCATGATAATCAGCTATAAAAATATAGCTTTCGTAGTCGTCTTGTAAATCCACAAATTGCTTCATGGCTCCAAAATAATTCCCTATATGAGGGCGACCTGAAGGTTGTATTCCAGATAATAATATCTTTTTTGACATAGCTCCATAATAGCATATATTTAAAGGTTTTTGAACAATCCACAGGTAAATCACAAACTTAACCACAAAATCTAAAATTTACTAGTTTGTTTATTTTTTGATTTTGTTAAAATATATTTATGTCCAAAGAAAGACCAAACAAAAATTGGAATACTGGAATAAGAATTCCACCTCAACATCTCGATTCTGAGAAAGCTGTTTTGGGTTCTATACTACTTCGTAAAGATAGTTTGAATGAAATTGAAGATATAATTAATGCAGACTCTTTCTATGCTGAAAAACACAAAAAGATTTTTGAATCAATGCTTGAATTACATACCAAGCATGAACCAATAGATATTTTATCTTTGTCTACAAAATTAAATGAAAAAAATACATTAGATTCTATTGGAGGAAATCAATACTTAACAGAATTAGTAAATTCTGTACCTGCTTCTACAAATGTAAAATACTATGCTCAAATCGTTCAGAAAAAATATATTTTGCGTGCTCTTATAGAAGCAGCTGATTATGTTTCTGAAATTGCAATGCAAGATGGAGAAAATCATATGGATGATATTTTGGATTTAGCTGAGAAGAAAATTTTCTCTGTTATCTCTCAACCTAAAAATCAAAAATTCGTAAGTCTAAAAGAAGCCCTGCCGGAGGCTTATGAAAGATTAGAAAAATTGCACGAGAATCGTGGAATGCTTCGTGGAGTACCGACTGGAATTAGAGACTTGGATGAAATGCTCTCAGGGCTTCAACCTTCGGATTTAATTATTCTTGCAGCTCGGCCTTCTGTGGGTAAAACAACTCTTGCTCTAGATATGGCTCGTATAACAGCAACCACTCACGACAAATCTGTTTTAATTTTTTCTTTGGAAATGTCATCTCAACAATTAGTAGACAGAATGCTATCAGCGGAATCTCGAGTGAATGCTTGGAATTTGCGAACTGGAAGAATTAATGGGGACAATGATTTCTCTCGTCTTCGTGATTCCTTGGATCGTTTATCGAAAGCTAAAATTTTCATAGACGATCAACCAGGCAACTCTATTGCTCGCATGAAAGCAACATCTCGTAGAATCAAAGCTGAAAAAGGTCTAGACTTAATCGTTGTAGACTATTTGCAATTAATGACTACAAGCAAGAGTCACGATTCTATGGTCAATCAAGTGACCGAAATATCTCGCTCCCTCAAAGGATTAGCTAAAGAATTAGATGTGCCAGTATTGGCATTGTCTCAACTTTCTCGTGCTGTGGAATCTCGTGGAGGTAAACCTAGACTTTCTGATCTTCGTGATTCTGGATCTATTGAGCAAGACGCCGATGTTGTTATGTTTATTCACCGTGAAGACAAAGGTAAAGATGAATCCGAAAGAACAAACATTGCAGAAATTCTAATAGAAAAACACAGAAATGGACCAACAGGTAAAGTCGAATTATACTTTGATGGTAAAACTACTTCATTCTTAAACTTAGAGAAAAGTAGTCTTTCTGATTTCGCTCCAGCCAAAGTCGAAGGTGGCTTAGATGATTTTTAAAATAAATGAATAATATAGATAAATTAACTGAAATTTTTAAAGAATTTCCTGGTATTGGAGAAAGGCAAGCTAGGCGTTTTGTTTATTTTCTTATGTCTCGAAATGGAGTTTATAGCGAGAATTTAGCTCGCAGTATTTTAGATTTAAAAAAAGAAGTTTTGCGTTGCAATGAATGTTTTAGATTTTTCTTGAAAAGCGAAAACAATATAAAAGAAAATATTTGCAATATTTGTGTTTCAGAAAATATTGATAATTCCCTACTCTTAGTTATTGAAAAAGATTCTGATTTGGAAAGTATAATGAAAAGTAGAACCTATAATGGAAAATTCTTTGTTTTAGGAGGACTTATTCCTATTGCTGATAATAAAACTTTGAACTTTGTCAGAATCAAAGAATTAAAAGAAAAAATAAATAAAGAAAATAATTTAAAAGAAATAATTTTTGCTTTTTCTATCTCACCTCAAGGAGATCATACTGATTTTTAT
>CAYNAO010000005.1:25391-27926 GCA_964395435.1 uncultured Candidatus Saccharibacteria bacterium | reverse complement strand
ATAGAAGTGATTTTTACTTTGAAGTATGGTTGACGGTGACCGTTTCTCTTTAAATATCTTGATTTTTGTTTGTATTTTACAACTAAAACTTTGCGAGCTCTACCGATGACTGAAATTTCTCCTTCAACTTTTGCTCCGTCTATATAAGGCGTACCAATAGTTGTATTTTTACCATCATCAACTAATAAAACTTTATCAAAAGAAACCTTGTCTCCTTTTTTAAAATCTCCTTTAATTTTCTCAATAGTAATAACTTCGTCTTTTGAGACTTTATATTGTTTTCCACCTGTTTTTATTACTGCAAATTCCATAAATACCATCTTACACTAGATTAGTAAAAAATGCAAGCCCTATTAATCCCAACTAGCCTGGCAAGGGCTATTTATATAAAAACACACACAAATCCTTTCTTTTTTTAGATATAAATATGCTATAATTACCCTATGCAAACAAAAATCATAGAAAGAAACTTTTTCTTTGGCTTATTATTAGCGGTTTTTATTTTTACTTTTTTAATTTTTAAACCCTTCTTACCTCTTTTGGTAATTAGTGCTTGTTTTGCGGTAGTATTAACACCTATTTATGGACGATTACTTAAACACAAATTCCCTAATTGGCTTGGAGCATTAACTACAGTATTATTCTTCATTTTAATTATTTGTGGACCTTTGTTTGGTATTGGAATTTTAGTTTTTGACCAAAGTCAGGATGTTTATAATTCAATTAATTCGAATGGAGGTATTGGATCTTATTTTAATAACATAGAGAACTCAATTCAAAGATACGTACCAAACGAAATTGATATCAATATAGAAGACAGATTAGGAGAACTGATCTCTTTCACTTCTACAAATATCGCAAATATATTTACTTCTACAATAACTACACTATTCTCTTTCTTTTTAATTATTGTTTCTTTATTCTTCTTCTTGAAAGACGGCAAAGGATGGAGAAAAGCTTTGATTTCTCTAAGTCCTCTTCGAGACGAAGATGACCACAAGATCCTAGATCGATTATCACTAGCTATTAATGGAATCATCAAAGGATATTTATTAATTGCTCTTATTCAAGGAGTTTTGATGGGGTTTGGACTTCATTTCTTTGGAGTACCTAACGCTGCCCTTTGGGGAGTTATTGCTGGTATTGGTTCATTAATCCCTACCCTAGGAACTGCATTAGTTTCTGTGCCGGCTGTCATTTTCTTGTTTGCTACTGGAAATACTTTTGGAGGTATTGGTATGTCTATTTGGGCTTTTATGATTGTTGGCTGGGTTGATAATTTATTAAATCCGATTGTAATTTCTTCTAAAATAGACATTCCTCAAATTATGGTTTTATTCTCTATTTTGGGTGGATTAGTATTGATGGGTCCGGTTGGATTTTTGATTGGTCCGCTTGCTGTTAGTTTGCTTTACTCTCTTATTGCTATATATAACGAAGAATTTAAACCAAAAGAAAATTAATAATGATTAAATTTTACAATACCTTAACTCGCCAAAAAGAAGATTTCAAACCCTTAAAAGAAGGCAAGGTTTCTTTTTATTCTTGTGGTCCGACTGTTTATAATTATCCTCATATTGGAAATTATCGTTCTTATGTTTTTGCAGATATTTTAAAAAGAACTTTAGTTTATGGAGGATACGAGGTAAAACACATAATGAATATTACCGACATAGACGATAAAACTATTCGGGATTCAAAAAAAGCTGGAAAAAGCTTAAAAGAATTTACAGAATTTTATACTTTAGAATTTACAAAAGATTTAGCAAAATTAAATATCCTACCTCCAACAGCTTTCACTAAAGCTACAAATTACATAGACAAGATGGTAGAAATCACCGAAGACTTGATTAAAAAAGGTTTCGCTTACCGTAGCGAAGACGGTAGTGTTTATTTTGATATTAAAAAATTTTCTAATTATGGAAAACTTTCAAATCTAAAATTAGACACGCTCAAAGAAAACGCCCAAGGCAGAATAAAGACTGATGAATATGACAAAGAAAATATTCAAGACTTTGCATTATGGAAAGCTTATGATGAAAATGATGGAGATGTATTTTGGGAAACACCTTTAGGTAAAGGTCGCCCTGGTTGGCATATTGAATGTTCAGCTATGGCGATAGCGAATTTAGGAAATTCTATAGATATTCATACTGGAGGAGTTGATAATATTTTCCCTCATCATGAAAATGAAATTGCTCAATCCGAATGCTATACAGGAGAACAATTTGCAAAATATTTTATGCATAATGAATGGGTTTTAGTTGATCATAAAAAAATGTCTAAAAGTGAAAATAATTTTTACACTTTGAGAGATTTGATTGATAAAAAAATAGATCCTATTGTTTATCGTTTTTGGCTACTTATGGCAAGCTATCATAGTCGAGTTAACTTCACTTTTGAAGCCCTAGAAGCCTCAGAAATCGCTTTAAATAGACTTTACAAGCTTTATTTAGATTTAGGAGAAGATATAGGAGAAATTGATAAAAATTACCAAGAAAAATTCAAAGAAAGAGTTTTTGATGATTTAGATAC
>CAYNAO010000005.1:15353-25291 GCA_964395435.1 uncultured Candidatus Saccharibacteria bacterium | reverse complement strand
CTAAAATAAATTCATTAGGTTACGAAATCAAAGACACTAACGACGGATATAAAATAAATAAGAACTAAATTAAAAAACACTCACCGCTTGATGAGTGTTTTTTAAATACCTAAAACAACTTCACAATATCGTTATAGGTAACTATCAGCATAAATAGAATTAGGAGAAAAAATCCTAGCATGTTGGCTGTGTTTGCGAAGTTTTGATTTAGTCTTGAGCCTTTGATTTTCTCTATTAACAAGAATAGTAATCTACCTCCGTCTAGCGCAGGGAAAGGCACAAGATTAATAACTGCTAAATTAACAGATATCAAAGCAGTAAATGAAAGCAGATAAATAAAACCAAATTTTGAAGCTTCCCCTACTATTTTAGTCAATCCAACAGGACCCGAAACAGCAGACAAATCTCCTTCTCCGATTACAGCATTTTTAATTAAATTAAATAATCCAACAGCAGTATTTTCTACTTGGAATAATGTTAATTTCATACCTTCAACCAAAGACGCAAAGAAAGGTAATTTCAAAGTTCCAATTTGATCCATAGCAATTCCTATAAAAGGAGAATTTTCACTATTTAATCCTGGAGTTATATTTGCTGTATAAATATTTTCATCTAAACCTCTTTTATAAGAAATATTAATAGTTTTATCTTTTGAACTTAAAACAAAATTTCTGAAACTATCAGGATTAATTTCTGCTAAAGTTTGATTATTTCCAGCTTGATCTATATTTGAAACTTCTAAAATTTTGTCACCTGATTTTAATCCTCCTTTTTCAGCTGGAGAATCCGGCAAAGTAGATACAACCACTAAATTAGTATTTTCTAATTGATAGCCCGCAGGCTCGGTACCTTGTGAAGTTGGTAATCCTGACATGAATCCTACAGAAAACAAAATCCAAGCTAAAACAAAATTCATAAATACTCCTGCGAATAAAACGAGGGCTTGTTGAAAGCGGGGTTTGTTAATAAAACTTCTTTCTTTATCAGGACCATTCACACTCTCATCATCAGGATTCTCTCCAAAGATTTTAACGAATCCTCCAATCGGCAACCAATTGAGAGTATATTCTGTTTCTCCTTTTTTAAAGAGCGTCATAGCTTTCGGAGGAAAACCAAAACCGAATTCATCTACTCTGATTTTAAAATATTTTGCTACGAAAAAATGACCTGCTTCATGCACTAAAACCACCACTAAAAGAATTATAAAAAAAATTAAAATACTCATAGATTAATTCATTACTTCTTTTTCTTTTTGAGAAAAAATATTTTCTAAAGTTTTATTAGCTTCATCAACTAATTTTTGCAATTCGTCTTTTGACCTTTTGATTTCGTCTTCTGTCATTTCACTATTTTCAATATCATTCATAGCTTCTTGGCGAACTTGGCGAACAGTAATCCGAGCGTCTTCTAATTTTTCTTTTAGAACTTTAACTAATTTTTGACGATTTTCTGTTGTTAATTGAGGAAAAATAACTCGAAGTCCAGAATCATCAACCGCAGTCGAAAGTCCCAAATTCGCGGTCATGATTGCTTTTTCGATTCCTTTAATATGGCTCTTGTCCCAAGGAGTAACTCGCAAAGTTTTAGGATCTTCTACAGAAACAGAAGCTACATTTTTCAAAGGTTGAAAAGAACCATAAGCTTCAATCGAAATACTATCTAAAACCATAGGACTTGCTCGTCCGATATTTAATTCACGGTAAATTTTACTCAAAAAATCTTCCGCCTTTTTTAATTCATTTTTAAAATTTGTGAAATTGTATGACATATATAGATATTATAACATAAAAATCAATTTTTTAAATCATTGGTTCGGCTTCGATTTTTTTCTCTGTTTTTGATTCTTGTTTATTTGTTTCTTCTTCTTTTTTTCCTGTAATTGCGGCTTTTTCTTCGGCACTACGAATAATTGTAGCTTCTTCTTCCTCTATTAATCTTTGAGCTTCCCCTTTTGAAATAGCAAATTTGCGACGAGAAGCTTCTAATATTCTTTCTCTAAAAGATTGGTGAGTTGGAGGCAAAACTCGCAGGGTTTCAGCAGAAAAAGGATCATAACTCTCTCCATCAATAGTCATTTTGATATAAAATTCCCCTACTGCTAAATTAATCATATCTTTAACTCCGAAGACTGGCTCAAATTCTGGCTTTAGGCGGACTGCGTCTTCTCCACCAATACGGAAAGAAATAATACTTCCAACATTTCCTAAAATAGATTGATAAATTTTTGGTTGAATTTGACCAACATACTGATGAGCCATTGTTAAATTAATTCCATATTTACGAGCTTCTGACAAAATATTTTCAAAAGTTTGAGTTACCACATTTTGGAACTCGTCCACATAAATATAAAAATCCTTACGATCTTTTTCTAATAAATGGGCTCGTTCCATGCCAGCTTGCTTGATCTTGGTTAAGAACATAGATCCAAAGAAAGAAGAATTCTCTTCTCCAATTTTACCTTTTGATAAATTAATTAAAATAATTTTTTGACTATTCATTAATTCTGCAATATTTATTTTGTTTTCTTTTTGACCGAAAATATTACGAAGCAGTGGATCAGAGAGGAATTGACCTAATTTATTAACAAGTGGAATAATCGCATCAGTATCGAATTTCTCAGACCAATCTGCGAATTCAATAGCGAAGAATCTTTTTACCATATCGTCTTTGATATATTCAACAACTTTTTGACGATAATTACGATCAGTTAACATAGATATCATTCCACGCATAGTTGCATAAGGATAATCAAGTAAGGCTAAACAAGTAAAACGAAAAACATGCTCCAGACGAGGAGTCCAGTTTGCGCCGAATTGCTTTTGGAAAACTTCAATCAAACCTTGAGTCAATTGAAATTTAAACATAGGGTCCACATTTGAAAGTGGATTAAAAGAAGCTGGAAAATTAACATCAGAAGGATCAATAATACAAACATCTTCAATTCTATTTTCTGGAATAAAATCAAGCAAAGAATCTATCACATCACCGTGTGGATCAATCAAACAAAGTCCGTGTCCATACATAATATCCTGACGGAGAAAAAGTTCTAATAATTTAGTTTTACCTACTCCAGACTTTCCTATTATGTATAGATGCCTCCTGCGGTCTACTCTCTTGAAGCCAAAAATAAATCTTTTTTCTTCTAAAGCAGCCACATAATTAGTCCGCCCAATAAAAGAAGCTTCTTCGGGTTTTAATTTGCCATAGACTGGAAGCTCTGGTGGAGGTGGAGCATATTTAATTATTTGAACTCTGTTTGGTTTTGCCATATTTTACTAAATTATAATTAAAGTATATCATATAAAGATATGAGATTGCACAGGTTTATAAGTGAATTTAATTTAAATAATGAATTAATAGAAATCAAAGACTTAGACTTTATTAAGCAAATAAAAAGTGTTTTGCGTTTAGGAGTTGGGGATTTTTTGATACTTTGTGATGGATTAGGAACGGAGGCCAAGGTAGAAATAACTCAAATAGAAAAAGGATTAATTAAAGTTAAAATTTTAGAAAAAAATTCAAAAAGTAATGATTTTAAAAAAGTTTCATTATATTTAGCGATTCTTAAAAAAGAAAACTTTGAGCTTGCTATAGAAAAAGCAGTTGAAGTTGGAGTTTCGGAAATTATCCCTATCATCACTACTCGCACAGTTAAAACCGGACTTAATATTGATAGATTAAATAAAATTATCCGTGAAGCGAGCGAGCAATCAGGTAGGCTTTATTTACCAAAACTTTCCCCTATTATGAAATTTAGTGATGCAATACTAGACGGCAAAAAAAATGAAGAGAATATTTTTTTTGATATTACAAAAGAAGCGCGCGGAAGCGAAGCTTCCGCGCGCAAAAACCCAGCAAGTATTTTCATAGGCCCCGAAGGAGGATTTACTAAAGAAGAAAACAATTTTGCAAAAGAAAATAATTACGAAATAAAATCTCTAGGCGAAAACACACTAAGAGCCGAAACCGCCGCCATTGTAGCTAGTTATAAAGTAGTGAATAATTTATAAACTATTCTTCTCCTAATATCTTTTTTAAAACTTCTTCTGGAACTTCTTGCAGGTTTCCTTTGGTGAATGGTGGTGGAGTCCCAGCTTTTTCTTCTTTTAATTCTATTTTTTCTTCTGTTTTTTGAAACACAGGATTAGGTTCTGTCTTTTCTTTTATTTCTATTTTTGGTATTGCTTCTGAGACTTTTTCTTGTTTTTCTTCTTTGACTATGTCTTTTTCTTTTTCTAAAATCAAGTTCTTGAAACTTGCCATAGTATTATTATCAGCCGAACGGTCTTTTGAATCTTTTTTATTTTCTATGGTTGGACTTTTTAAATCATTTAAAGAAATTTTATTTTCTATTTTTTCATCTTTAGGTAAAATCAAATTATTTTTTACAGTTTCAGATTCGGTTATGTCGTTGTTAGACAAAGCTTTATCTAGAATTTCTTTTAACCCTAAACCAATTTTTGTGAAAGTGCTAGGATTTTCTTTTTTTGGATTTTTTACAAAGTTTTTATTAGCAAAATCTTTTCTAGTATTTTCTTTTCTGTCGAAATTATTATTCTCAATTTTTTTAGGAATAAATTTATTGTTTTCTTTTTTCTCTTCTGTTTTGAAAGCGTTTTGATTCTCTCCTCCTGGAAATTCAATACCTAAATCAGCCAAAGGTTTAAAAAAACGAGCTTCGTCTTTCTTTAATTGATCGGCTGAAACTTTGATTGGTTTTATTTCTCCGGCTTTTATTTTAGCTATACAATCTTTACAATACACAGCTCTCCCTGGTTCTGGTTTGAAAGGCACAGTAGTTAAAGCTCCACAATTAGAACAAACTGTTTCAAATTTTTCTCCGTTGGGATTAGTATTTTTATTATTTTCTCCTTTATTATCATCCCCAACCACCATACCACTCCATTTATTAATTTCATCTTCGACATCTTCACGAGTTCTACAATAAAGCTCACGAGAAGACCTTATAACTTCAGCTTCTATGGATTTATCACCTCCTTTCACTAAAGGCGGAATAGTTTTTGCGGAAAAAGGACGAGAAGTAACTCCGTCTATCATGAGTTTTAAATAAATCTTATAGTTAGGTAAATTCACTATATCTTCGGGAGTGAATTCTGGAGCAAATTCTTTTTCTAAAAAATCAGCATCGTCGGCTCCTACTCTAAACACAATCATAGTTCCTACGTTACCGAAAATAGAATCTCGCATAGCAGATGATTCTTTGGTTACTAACTGAGCTGTGTATTGGTGAGCCACAGTCAAAGACAAACGATATTTACGAGCTTCAGATAAAATAGAAGCAAAAGAATCAGTCACGAAGTTTTGAAACTCGTCCACATACAAATAAAAATCTTTACGCTCTTCTTCAGGAATACGCACACGCTCCATAGCAGCTAGCTGAATCTTTGTAATAATCATACCTCCGAGTAATTTAGAGTTGTCTTCACCGATTCTACCTTTGGATACATTCACCAAGAAAATTTTACCTTCATTCATTAAATCAAAAATATTGATTGTACTTTTTGATTGACCAACAATATTACGAATAACAGAAGTAGATAAGAATTGACCTACTTTGTTTTGAATTGGAGCTATGGCTTCATTTCTGAATTTGTCTTGCCAAGATTCATATTCATGAATCCAAAAAGCCTTGATAACTGGATCTTTTAAATTAGCAATTATTTTTTGACGGTAATCTTTGTCTACAAGCATTCTTTGAATACCTAGTAGCGTTGTGCCTGGAGTATCGAGAAGAGCTAAAATAGTATTATTCAAAATATATTCCATACGAGCAGACCAAGCATTCGCCCAAATTTTAGTAAAAATACCCATAAGACCAGAAGCAACTAAATGCTTGTATTTTGAATCCACAAGTTCTAAAACATTAAATCCAATATGATAATCAGTATCAGCAGGATTAAAATAAACTACATCTTTGAGACGATGAGGAGGAACAGATTGCAATATTCCTTCTACTAATTCTCCGTGAGGGTCCACAACACAAACTCCTTCGCCATTGATGATATTTTGCATCATCATATTAGACATAAGCACAGACTTACCAGTTCCTGATTTACCTAAAATATACATATGTTGACGACGGTCTTTTCTTTTAATACCAAAAACCTGATTTCGTCCACGAAAACTCGCATATCCGATATATGTTAAATCTCTATTTTCTGGTAATTGTGGTAATTCCATAATTTAATTATACAAAAGAAAAATCAAAAGCCCAAGTTTTTCATTCTGAAAAACTTGGGCTTTTGTATCTAGTAATTTTTAAAATTACTCTTTTTTATCTTCCGGGTTTTGATCAGTTACTTCTTCGGGTTGTGGTTCTGCTGTTGTTGTGTCTGTATTCGGAGCTTGTCCTTGTTTTGCTAAAGCTTCTCCAATTTTAGACATTTCAGTTGATAATTCTTCGGTTGCTTTTTTGATAGCTTCCATATCAGAACCATCTTTTACAGAACGCAAATTTGAAATCTTTGTATTTAATTCTGTTTTCAAAGCTTCATCTAATTTTGCTTCATTTTCTTTCAAAGATTTTTCTGCTGTGTACATTGTCATTTCTGCAGTATTTTTCACATCAACCAATTCTTTTTTCTTTCTGTCTTCTTCAGCATTTAATTCTGCATCTTGTTGCATTTTCTTGATATCTTCGTCTTTTAATCCACTTGAAGCTTCAATACGAATAGATTGAGTTTTACCAGAAGCTTTTTCCATAGCTTTCACATTCAAAATTCCGTTTGCATCCACATCAAAAGTAACTTCAACTTGAGGAATACCACGAGGTGCAGGTGGAACTCCGTCTAAAATAAATCTTCCTAGAGATTTGTTATCAGAAGCCATAGGGCGTTCACCTTGCACTATGTGAATTTCTACTGAAGTTTGATTATCTGCTGCTGTTGAGAAAATTTGAGATTTAGAAGCCGGAATAGTAGTATTTCTTTCTACTAACTTTGTAGCAACTCCACCCAAAGTTTCAATACCTAAAGACAGAGGAATAACATCAAGCAATAATACATCACGAACATCTCCAGCTAAAACTCCAGCTTGCACAGCAGCTCCGAGTGCTACAACTTCGTCTGGATTAATTGAAAGATTTGGATTTTTACCAAAAACTTTTTTAACTTCTTCTACGATTTTCGGCATACGAGTCTGACCTCCAACCATAATGATTTCATTGATATCATTCATAGAAAATCCTGAAGCCGCTAAAGCTTTTTTGGTAATATCAATCGAACGAGTTATATATTCATCAGCAATTGATTCTAGTTGAGCGCGAGTCATTTTGATTAACAAGTGTTGAGGACCTTCTGCAGTCGAAGTAATAAAAGGAATATTGATTTCTGTTTCTACTGCTGTTGAAAGTTCGATTTTTGCTTTTTCTGCTGCTTCGTCTAATCTTTGAAGAGCTAATTTATCATTACGAACATCAATACCTGAAGTCTTCTTGAATTCTTCTGCTAACCAATTGATGATTTTATGATCAATATCACGACCTCCTAAATGAGAGTCTCCATCTGTTGATTTTACTTCAATGACATCATCTCCGATTTCAAGTACAGAAACATCAAAAGTTCCACCTCCAAAATCGTAAACTACAACTTTCTCATTTTTCTTTGTATTAAAACCATAAGCCATAGCTGCGGCTGTTGGTTCATTGATAATTCTTTTTACATCAAGACCTGCAATCATACCTGCATCTTTTGTAGCTTTTCTTTGAGCGTCGTTGAAATAAGCTGGAACAGTAATAACTGCTTCGGTGATTTTCTCTCCTAATTTTGCTTCTACATCAGTTTTGATTTTAGTTAAAATCATTGCAGAAACTTCTTCGGGACGCATCCATTTTTCTCCAATTTTAACTTCTACTCCACCGTCTTGACCTTTTTGAATTTTGAAACCAGAATTTTTTAAATCTTTTTGAACTTCTGGATCTTCAAAATTATGCCCCATGAATCTTTTAATACCATAAATAGTATTTTCTGGATTTGTTACAGCTTGTCTTTTTGCAAGAAGTCCTACTAATCTATCTCCATTTTTTGCAATAGAAACGATAGACGGAGTAGTTCTTGCTCCTTCAATATTTTCAACAATCTTTGGATTTCCTCCTTCGATTATCGCAACTGCACTATTTGTTGTACCTAAGTCTATACCTATTATTTTTGACATATTTTTTACTTGTCCCATCAGTCGAGACTGACAGGATATTATTAATTTATAATGTTTTGATAATATAAAATTTGCTAAAATAAAATAAATTTTTCAAGAGCATTATCCTTATGACTTAACGCAGAAAAATTTGATTTTATTTAAGCAAAACTAAACTTTTACTCTTTTTTCGCGACCGCGAAAAACTTGTATATTCTTAGTATATATGATAGGATATATTTGTGTCAAGTTTTTAGTATAAATTTAAAAAAATTATTATAAAACAAAGATATTTTATAAATATGAGTAAAAATTATAGTAAAAAAATCTTAAAAGAATTATCTCGCAAACCTGCCCTTTCCTTGGATTCTATAGAAGAAAAAGATAATAAAACAAATACAGCAATAAAAAGAAGTTTAAAGAACCTAGTTGAAGGAGGATTAGTTGATATTTATGATTCCCATAATCAAAAATATGCAAAAATTACTAAAAAAGGTAAAAATAAATTAACCTTGATGCATATTTCTGGAGAAGATGCTTTGGTCCCTCATACTTGGGACGGATATTTTAGAATTATTTTACTTGATCTTCCAGAAGAGCGAAAACAAGAACGCGAATCTCTACGCTATCTTTTAAAGAAAGCTTCCTTTGTTTGCTTAAAAAATTCTGTTTGGATTTCTCCCCTACCTTATGAACATTTGTTTCAAAATATTAAAAAAGATTTAGGATTAACTACAGAATTAATGATAATAGTTACAAATAATCTAGACGAAGAAACCCGCAAATCATTCTTTGAGAATTTTTAGTTTAAATTATTAAAAAGTTTCAGTCTATCTTCTACTACTTTTTCTACTGCCTCTATTGTTGGTTGTAATATTTTAGCTGGATTTATTTCTTCTCCAGAATTTTTTAAAGACTCTACTAAAGCTTCTTTATAAGCTAAACGAATTTCACTATTTATATGAACGATACTAACTCCATTTCTAATTGCACCCGTGAAATCTTCGTCTCGCAAACCTGAACCTCCGTGAAGAACCAAAGGCACCTTGCAAGCTTCTCTTATTTCTCTCGTTCTTTCTATATCTATATGAGGCTTACCTGATTTAATTAATCCATGCACAGATCCAATAGACGGAGCAAGTAAATCTATACCTGTTTGTTCTACGAATTTTTTAGCTTCTAATGAGTCAGTCAAAATCCCTGCACCTTCGGGAATAGAATCTTTGATATTTGAACCAGAGCCAATATAACCTAATTCTGCTTCAACTAAAATCTCGCGTCCTTCACGAGCTCCAACTTCGCGAGCGTATTCTACGCACTTACGAGTCAAAGCTACATTTTCTTCAAAAGGCAATTTCGCACAATCAATAATTACCATATCAAAACCAGCATCGATGCATTTCTTTACACTTTCAAAACTAGCATGATGATCAGCATTTAAGAAAATCGGATAATTATCACGCATTCTCAAAGCTTTAACTAAAGCGACCGCTTCCTCTGTTCCAACAAATTTTTCTTCTCCTTCGGAAACTCCAATAATAACTGGTAAATTTAATTTCTTTGCTGCATTATAAATCCCATGCAAACCTTCTAAATTTGAAATATTAAAATGCCCAATAGCAACCCCCTTTTCACCTGCTTCGTTTATATATTCGCGTAATGTTTTCATCCCGTTAAATATTTTTGATTAATTTATAATTTTTTTACAATTTATTGACTTAAGAATGTTATATATATCATTCCCATTATTTAAAATATTTAACGGGATTCATGCAAATATTATAACA
>CAYNAO010000005.1:0-15253 GCA_964395435.1 uncultured Candidatus Saccharibacteria bacterium | reverse complement strand
TTAATAACCATTTGAGGGTTTGCTGAGCCTCCGGATTCTTTTATAACTTTACCCACGAGAGACATAATTGCGTTTTCTTTACCTCCTTTATAAGTAGCTACGACTTCAGGATTTTCAGAAATTATTTTTTCTACTATTTTTTTAATTTCTCCTTCGTCATTTTTTTGAATTAAGTTTTTCTCTTCGGCTATTTTTAAAGGACTTTCGTCTTTGATGACAATCATAGCAAGGATATCTTTCGCACCACGAGAAGAGATTTTATTTTCAGACACAAGATTAATTAATTCAGCAAAATTTTCTGGTTGTGGAAGTTTTGCGTCTGCAGAATTTTTCTTGATACCAATATAATCAGTAAGTAAATAATTTGAAGAAGTTTTAATTTTTTCTTTATCATTTAAAATATTAGCTACTTGTTCGAAATAGTTTGCAAGTTCTAAATTATTGATATAAATTTCTATATCTTCATCTTTAATTCCAAAATCATTTTTATAACGATTTCGTTTTGCTTCTGGTAATTCTGGTAATTCATTTTTCATTTTTGCTAAATCAAAAACTTCGTGAAGTTTCATTTTTGCTAAATCAGGATCAGGGAAATAACGATAATCCTCGCTAGATTCTTTCTTTCTTTGACTTATTGTTTTTTGCTTGTTCTCATCCCAACCACGAGTTTCTTTGACTATTTCATCTTGCTTGCCTTCTTGCCATAATTTTTCCATTCTCTCTACTTCGTATAAAATAGCTTTTTCTACAACTTTAAAAGAATTCAAATTTTTTACTTCAACATACCCTTTCCAAAGTTCATCTTTATTCGGAGAAATAGAAACATTCGCCTCAACACGCATCTCTCCTTTTTCCATATTTGCATGACTTGCTCCTAAGTATTGAAGTAATAATTGATATTCACGCGCAAAATTACTTGCAGTTTTTGCTGCATCTGTAGCATTATCAAAAGTATGAGATTCTGTTACTAATTCCATAAGAGGTAAACCAGCACGATTAAAATCTATAATAGAAAAATCTCCACGGTCGTGTTTATTATTCGCTGTATCTTCTTCTAAATGAATACGAGTAATTTTCATTCCAGCAAGAAAACCACCTTTTACTATAGGATATTTTAATTGAGAAATTTGATAACCTTTTGGAATATCAGGGTAAAAATAATTCTTGCGGTCAAATTCTGAAAAGTCTGCAATATCTGCACCAATAGCAAGCCCTACTTTTATTACATTCTCAATGGCTTTTTTATTAGGCACAGGCAAAGCTCCTGGATGAGCCATACATACAGGACAAATATTTTTGTTTGGTTCTATTTCTTCGGGATCGTTCTTGCAAGAGCAAAACATCTTGGTTTTTGTATTTAACTCTGCATGTATTTCAAGCCCAATTGTGACAAAATATTTATTTTCCATAATAATTATTTTTTCTTTAAAATTTTTATTAATTCGTCTTTTAGATTTTTGATAGAATCATCATCATACAGAGAAAGCAATAAAACTTTCTTGCCTAATTTCGCAAAATCTTTTTTTGCTTTTTCTACAGCTTTTTGATTTTCTACTATATCAGTTTTTGTTAAGATGATTATTTCTTCTTTGTCTGTTAAATTATCTTCCGTTTCATCATCAATGTTTTGATTTTTCTTATCGAAACTTTCTAATTCTTTGCGAATTTCTTTATAAGCTTTTAACATATTTGGATTTTCAAAAGAAATTAAATGAGCTAGGATTTTTGTTCTTTTAATATGTTTTAAGAATTTAATACCGAGTCCCTTACCTTCACTTGCGCCTTCGATAATACCAGGAATATCAGCAATAATATATCCATAAAAATCTCCTAAATTCGGATCGAGTGTAGTAAAAGCATAATCTCCTACTTTTGCATTCGCTTTTGTAATCATATTAAGAAGTGAAGATTTACCAGCATTCGGATATCCTACTAATCCCATATCAGCAAAAATCCTAAGCTCAATATGAAAATCTCCTTCTTCTCCAGGAGCTCCTTTATTTGCTTCTTGGGGAGTTGTATTAGTAGAGCTTTTGAAATGTTCGTTTCCGTATCCACCATAGCCTCCACGCAAAATCAAAAACTTATCTCCGTCTTCTAATAATTCCCATCTCTCGCCTGTGTTTATATTTGTAACAACACTCCCAATAGGTAATTCTAAAACAAAGTCTTCTCCGTTTTTTCCATGAAGACTTTTGTTACCTCCTGCTCCGCCGTTTTCTGCTTGAAAATTCTTTTTAGATTTATAGCGCACCAAAATACCTATATCGCGAACTCCTTTGATATAGAAATCTCCACCTCGTCCTCCGTCGCCTCCAGCAGGTCCTCCTTTTGGAATAAATTTCTCTTGACGCCAACGCACAACCCCGTCGCCTCCACGACCAGCAGTAGCATGTATATTTAATTCATCTATTAAAGACATAAATTTAGTTAAAAAAGTTAAAAGTTATAAAGTTAAAAGTAAAATAACTTTAAATACAATATACTATATTTTGAAGAATTTTGCGAATGAGAAAGGTTTTTTGTAGCTCAAAGCTTTTTCTGCGAACAGAATTGCATCTTCTTTGTTTTTTATATTTGCCAAAAATCCAGTATTGTGGACAAAGAGAACTCCTTTGATTTGACTTGAATGATTTTCTAAATTAAAATTTTTATCCAAAACCCCCCTCCAAGATTCTGGAAAAGGTAATCTGCTCTGCATACTTTCAGGACTTTTACTGATAGCTTCTACTTTATAAGTATCACTATGTTCACTAGGCATTACTAAATAAAGAGGCTCTGGATAAGAAGATAGGACTTGCTGATATAAATATCTAGGCAGGGATTGCTCTAAGATAATTATTCTTTTGTCTTTTGCTTCTTCATAAGCTTTTTTAACTATAACTATACCAGAAGCGTCATCGTGAGCGACTTTGATTTCTCTTTTTAAAACTAATTTAATTTTTTCTACTTGTTCTTTGAAAATCTGATCTACATGATTTTCTTTTTCAGTCCAACTTGGCTCAAAAATTGTAAAAACTCTAGAACCCATATAAGGTTTAATATTTTTAAATTTTAAAGACACAACATCAACTCCATTGTCATTTGCATCAATTGGGCAAACTATTTCATTCTCTATAATATTCCAAGCTTCAAGATTATTACCACAAAGCTCCATACCAAAATGCTTCCAAACTAAACCGAAAGCAGCATACGGAATACCGTTTTTTCTTTTTTCTGGTGAATCTATTTGATGATGGTCAAAACGATTTTTCTCTGGATCATAAATACCCCCAACATCAAAAACATAGTCAGCATTTTTTATAACTTCCATATCACGAGTACGGATTATCTCATACTCATAACCTTTGCTATCCATATACAACGCCAAAGTAGCTGCTGCGAATAAATCATCGGCATGAAAAGAACCATTATGTGTAATTAATCTTTTTTTGGTGATAAACATTTTGAATTTAAAATAATGAATCTACTACTTCTTTGACCAGAGAGCCGTCTGCTTTGCCTTTCAAGTCTTTCATCAAGGTTGCCATAAACATACCTTTTTTACTAGGATCGTCCATACCTAATTCGGTTTTTTTATTTTTTGCAAAATTTTCTATTTCTTCTCTGCTCATCAAAGTAGGCAAAAATTCTTCTAAAATTTTCAATTGAGCGTTTTCTTCTTCTACTAAATCTTCTCTACCTCCAGATTTGAATTGCTCTATTGAATCGCGTCTTTGTTTTGCAGTACGAGTAATCACAGTCAAAGCTTCTTCGTCTCCTAACATATCTTGAGGGGTTTTACCTTTTGAAACTAATTCATTCATAAAAGAAGTAGCAAGTCCACGCATAACTTCGAGACGGACTTTGTCTTTAGACATCATAGCTTCTTTTATTCCATTTTTTATTTGTTCGTGTAACATGTTTTTATTTAAATAAAGATTATAGTAAACAGATTTATTGTTTTTAAAGACTTGCATAGGCCGACGGGCCGAGCATGAGTAAATTTTCAGCAGAAAATTATACGACTTTAAAAACAATAAAACTGTTTATATATTGTATCATTTTATGTTAAAATATAAAAATGAAAAACATCATTTTTTTTGATACAGAAACCACAGGAAATACCAACAATGATTTCCTTTGCCAAATTGCGTATAAAAACGGAGAAGAAACTTTTGAAAATCTTTATAACCCTGGAATCAAAATCCCTCCTGAAGCTTCCGCTGTACATCATGTTTCAAACAAAATGGTAGAAAACAAAGAAAAATTTAGCGAAAGCAAAGACTACAAAAAAATCAAAGAATTATTTGAAGACCCTAATACTGTTGTGGTTGCTCATAATGTTTTGTTTGACTTAATGATAATTGAAAAAGAAAATATCAAACCTAAAAACTTTATTTGCACTTTGAGAGTTGCTCGTGATTTAGACAAAGAAGGCAAAATAGATCGTTATAATTTACAATATCTAAGATATTTACTTGAAATCGAAGTAAATGCTCAAGCTCATGATGCATTAGGAGATGTATTAGTTCTAGAGAAATTATTTGAAAGATTAAAAAACAAAATTAAAGAAAATGAAAATCTAGACGACCAGCAAGCAATAGAGAAAATGATAGAAATTTCTTCTCACCCTTCTATATTCAAAACAATAAATTTTGGAAAACATGTCGGTAAAAAATTAGAAGACATAGCCAAAGAAGACAAAGGTTATCTAGAATGGCTCCTGAATGAAAAATTAAAAGGAGAAGCTCCAGACGAAGATTGGATTTATACATTAAAACATTATCTAAATAAATAGCACATATGGAATTCATAATCACAATAATAATAGGAATAATTTTTGGAGGAATTTTGGTTTATTTTATAATTGATAAATTAAATCAAAAAAGAAATCCAAAAGACGATACGGGATTGCAATTAATACTTACTCAATTAAATGAAATCTCTCGAACAGTGGATCAAAAAATTGGAGAAACTCACAAACAAGTCAACGATACTTTGCGTTTTCATTCTACAGAATCAAATAAAATAATCCGTGATATAACCGAAAAATTAACAAAATTAGACGAAACCAACAAACAAGTTATTTCTTTTGCTGATCAATTACAAAGCCTAGAAAACATATTACGCAATCCAAAACAAAGAGGAATATTAGGAGAATATTATTTAGAAACTGTTTTAAAAAATGTATTACCTCCGGGAAGCTATCAAATGCAATACCCTTTTCCGGACGGCTCAATAGTTGATTCTGTGGTTTTTGTAAAAGACAAAATAATACCTATTGATTCTAAATTCTCTCTTGAGAATTATAATAAAATGGTAGAAGAAAAAGACGGAATAGAGAAAAAAAGACTAGAAACAATTTTCCTAAACGATTTAAAAAATAGAATTACTGAAACTTCTAAATATATTCAACCTGACAAAAATACAACAGAATTCGCTTTTATGTTTATTCCACACGAAGCTATTTATTATGATTTAATTACAAACAAAGTAGGATTACTTGATGATGGAGAGAATTTAATTCAAAGAGCTTTGAGTAAATACAAAGTTATCATTACTTCCCCTACTTCTTTCTTGGCATATTTGCAAACAGTGTTGCAAGGATTAAAAGCGCTCCAAATCGAAGAATCCGCAAAAGAAATCATTAAAAGAGTTGGAGATCTAGGCAAGCATTTAAAAGCGTATGATGAGTATCACAACAAACTTGGTAATTCTCTAAATACTGTGGTGAATCATTATAATGCTTCTAATAAAGAATTAAAAAAAATAGACAAAGATGTTTTGCGTATTACTGGATCTTCTCCAGAATTAGATTTGCTCGAAGTAAATAAAACTGAACAAGATTAATTGACAAAAAATTGAAAAATGATAATATATTTTTGAATGTACATTTATTTTATTTTCTAATTTTTAAATTTTTTTAAGATGTTAGCAAAATCTTATTCAAGAGAAGCGCAATCTAATTGTGCAGAGATTACTAATTTGCAAAACCAAATCAAGAATGGTGGTTTAAGCAAAGAACAAAAATCAAAAATCAAAAAAACAATCGAAGAACTAAAAGGCAAAATCAAGCCTTTCAAAAAAAAGAAAAAAGATTCCGGAGGACTAGGTTAAGAAATGGTCCAAAAAATAAACCCCGCAGAAATGCGGGTTTTTTTATTTCTTTTTTAAATGATTGAAAATTACCAAAAATACAGAAATTAATAGAATTCCTAAAATTATCAAAATAGCATTATTGCCAAATATTTTTGCTAAAAAATTCCCAACATAAACTCCAGTAAAAGACCAAATAAAAGAACCAAGTAAACTATATAAAACATACTTTGAAGTTTTAATTCCCCTAAATCCTGCAAACATAGATGGAGCTGAACGAATTACTGGAATTAACTTTGTAAAAATTGCTATAAAAGCTATATGCTTGTCGAACAAATCCCAATTCTTTTGATGCTCTTCTTTTTCTACTAATCTTTTAATAAATTTTTTGTGTTTTAATTTTTTACTAAGCAAAAAACCAGTCATATCTCCTGTAAAATTAAAAATACCTATAACAAAAGAAATTAAAAAAGGATTCAAAGTTCCAATTTTAGATAAGCTCCCAGCAAGCAGTGCAATAGTCCCTCCAGGCACAATGGAACCCACAACAGGCAATCCTTCTAGAAAAGAAAACAAACTCATAAAACTAATTTGAGCCAAAGGTGAAATACTATTTAAATAATCAACAACAAATAAAGAAAAATTCTCCATTTATATATATTAACACAAAATAAAAAAGCGTCATAAAGACGCTTCTACTTCTTCGAAACCTTTAATTTTAGATTTCAATTGAATAATTCTTGTTATAAATCTTTGATGTAAAATCAAATTTTTTTCAGAAAAGTTTTTTCTTTTTCTTTTGTCGCTGGAAAAAAATAAAAAAGGCATTTCATTTTTTTCATACATCAAAGTAATTAGATCAAGCTCTTCTTCAGCATTTATTTTTTCTTCTTTGAACCAAGAATCTAAAATTCTCAATCCATCCTTTTTGTCCGCAAACTCAGGACTTTTTTCTTGAGTATTGCTATTAATAAAATAAAATTTTCCACCCCCTGCATTAACAAGTAGAAATTTTTCTAAAATAATCGAAGATAATTTTTGCTTTACCATTGTTAAATTTATTTAAAATTAAAAAAATAACTGAAATTCAGTTATTAATAATAACACATTTTAAATAAAAAGCAAATTTATTTATGATTATTTAAGTTTTTTAGCCTGTAAGCTGTGAAGAAATACCTACCAGCAAAAAGCAAAACTGTAGCTAAAACAAGCAAAACTAAAGACATAGCACTCTCATCAAAAAGCAATATTTTACGAGCAATTACGAATACTAAAAGCTCTATAACAGTGTTTATGTTATAAGAAACCAAAAGCCTAGCAAGCTCTACTCCCACAGCAAGATACAAAATCATTTTTATAAAATTAATAAAAGTAGAATCCAAAGTCCAATCAGCATTCACAAAAACAGGTATTTGATTAAACAAAGAAACAAAAACCCCGACAATAACAAGTAGTGCAAGCAATAACTCTACTCCGTGCAAGAAATTTTTCTCTTTTTCTAAGTGGTTTTTAAATAAGTCTCTCATGTTTTTATTATAACACAAATTTAATAAAAATAAAGACTAAGGGATTAAATCACATTTTATGCCAGTTTTTGGACTATAAATAGTTTGCGAATTACAACCTGTATTTGGATCAGTATAAATATAGCAAGATTTTTTAAGTGGCTTATAAACTGAACTGAAAATCTTTTCTACTGTCTCATTGTTCGGATAAATAACTTGATAATTAACTTTTGCTGTATATCCTATTTGAGGAGTATTTTTACAAACACCATCTAAAGAAATATCATTTGTTTCTATGTATTGAGTAAGAGGAGCGTTTGTTTTATTTACAATAACAGGCTCACCAATACTAGCAATTCTCCCATCAGGTACTCCGTAAATTTCAAAGATAGCTTTATCTTCTATTACTTTTCCAGAAATATGAATATCGTAACCTGTATCATTTATAAATTTCAAATCAGGCCCCAAAGAAGAAACCGTAGCATCTAATCCAGTCTTGTAAAATGGTACAGAAAAAGTATGATTATATCTCTCTGAAATAGGCAAACCAGCATCAAGCAAACTTTCAAACAAAACACTAGACACATGACAAATTCCACCTCCAATACCTAAAACCACTTCCCCATTTAAGAAAGATTTTGCTTCTTTATAACCCAAACTCGAAGAAACTTCTCCTAGTGTTTTATTAAAAGAAAACTCTTCACCGTTTGCAACAACTGTATTATTTATTTTAGAAATTGCTAGATTAATATTTTCTATTCTACCTTCGGTGCTACCAAGAAAGCTAATTTCAGCTCTACCTAATAAAGAAATTTCTTTAGGTATTTCTTCTTTTTTTGAATCTATTAAATTTCCAACCACTTTATTACTTTGTGCAAAATTAATATTTAAATTCAAAAAATTTACAAAATATATTCCTAAAGAAATAATTAAAACTCCATATAAAATTGTTTTATCTATTTTTTTCATTATCTCTCTCCTATTTGTTGACGCCACATAGCATAATAAAGTCCTTTCTTTTCTATTAAATCAATATGATTTCCTACTTCGCTTATTTTACCTTTTTCTAAAACATAAATTTTATCTGCATGCATTATAGTAGATAACCTATGAGCAATTAAAATAGTAATATGATTTTTATCTTGATTTAAATTTTTAATAGTTTTAGTTATTTCTTCTTCTGTAATAGAATCAAGTGCCGAAGTTGCTTCATCAAAAACTAGAATTGAAGGATTACGAAGCAGTGCCCGAGCAATAGAAAGCCTTTGCTTTTCTCCTCCTGAAAGCTTTATACCGGATTCACCAATCAAAGAATCAAGACCGCCGCCTGATTTATCTAAAATAGGCATAGCCGCACTCTTTTGCAAAGATTCAAGCATTTCTTCGTCTGTGGCATTTGGATTAACAAAAAGTAAATTTTCTCTAATCGTGCCTGCAAATAATTGAGTTTCTTGAGTTACAAAACCTATTTGTTTCCTTAAATCATTTAAAAAAATATTTTGGCTAATTACATTATTGTATTTGATTTCTCCTTTATCTGGAAAATAAAGACCTACTAAAAGTTTAACTAAGCTACTTTTACCAGAGCCAGAAGGTCCGACAAAAGCCACGCTCTCTCCTTTATTAATTTCAAAAGAAATATTTTCCAAAGCCAAAGAATCTCCAGAATTATATTTAAAAGAAACATTATCAAAATTAATTTTAGAAATTTTCCCTAAATGCTTTGGATTAATTGGGTCTTTTTCTTTTGGAGCATCTATTATTTCTCTGAACTTTTTTACAGAAACTTCTGCTTCTCGATAAGAACTAATCACAGAACCTATTTCTTGCAAAGGTCCAAATATAAAGAATGAATAAAAATATAAAGTAAAAAATTCACCAAAAGTTATAGTTTCTTTAAATAATAAAAACAATAAAAATAATAATATTGTATTTCGGATAAAATTTATAAGTGTACCTTGCACAAAACTAATACTACGAACATAACGCAGTTTTTTTAATTCTAAATCCAAAATTTTGTTTGTAGTTTGATTCAGTCTATTTATTTCTTGGTCGGCTAAACCTAAACTTTTAACTAATTCAATATTTCTCAAAGATTCAGTAGTAGAACCCGACAAGGCTGCAGTTTCGGCTACTATTTTTTGTTGAATAATTTTTAATTTTTTTGTCAAAAAATAACTTACTCCACCTATCACAGGTATAGTTAAAAAATACACCAAAGCCACCGGAGGATAAACAAAGAAAGCGTAAATAGATACAAAAACAAACCCAATTAAAGAAACAAAAACTACATTAATAAGTAAATTCAAATATTTTTCAGTATCGGTTCTTGCTTTTTGCAATATGCTTAAAGTCTCCCCACTTCTTTTATCTTCAAAAACTTCATAAGGCAAAGAAAGAGAGCTTTTTACTCCGTCTTGATACATTAAAGAACCAACCCTTTGACTAACCATATTCAAATAATAATCTTGCAGATTTTTTGCTACTCGAGAAATAAAGACTATAAAAATAGCGAGCAGAAGCAGTCGAATTACCCCATTTAAGAATTCTCCAGTTGAATACAAATCGGGCTTGGTAGCATAATCATCTATAATTTGACGAAAAATCAATGGATCTATTAAAGAAAAAATTTGATTGATGGAAGCCATAGCCAAAACAAGCAAACAAAGCTTCCAATATTTTTTTAAATAAGTATAAAGTAAATTCATAAATTTAGTACATTATAGCATAAATTATGTTTTTTTATTTTTTGAATATTCTGCGAAATTGTATTCTACTATTTCTGCGGTTTTAAAAGCATTAAATAAGAAGAAAAAAGATAAAATTAAATAAGAAATAAACATTCTTAGAACTCCGTATTTTAAAAATCTACGATCAGAAACCAATAAAATTGTTCTTATTTGTCTATATTTACCATGCTTGGCTGCTCTTCTTATGAATTCAATATCATCAAATTTTAAATCATCTCGAAAACCTCCAGTTTTGGTAAACAAATCTTTGGTAACAAAAATACCAGACCCAGCTCCAGAAGGAGAAAATCTTTGAAAAGAAAACATTAGCAAATCGATAAAAGCATATACCATAGAAATCGGAAAATTTGAATTAACCATATGATTATCTTCTTTTAAATTATAAGGCACATAAACAAATGAAGCTAAAGATATTTTATTTTTATTAATTTTTTTAATATTTTTTTCTATAAAATTAGGCACAAGTCTAACATCAGCATCAAAGAAAAAAAGTAAATCTCCTGTTGCCTCTTCTCCTCCTAATTTTCTTTGAGCTCCAATATTAGGGTTAACTTGAATTACTTTAACATTTTCATATTTTGGAATTTTACTTAAAGTATTATCGGTTGATTTTGCATCAATAATTAAAATTTCATCTACCTTGACTGTTTGATGCCTAAGATCAGAAATTAAATTAGGTAAAAACCTCTCTTCATTTAAACAAGGTATAATTACAGAAATTTTCATATATTTAAAATAGCTAATAATAAAAATAAAACAAATCCCAAGACAACATTAATAAAAGGATAATACCAATAAATTTTTTCTATATCTTTATTTTTAGAAAAAATTATAATGACAGGTAATAATGGATAAATTAAATATATGAAAACAAAAAATCCTAAAATATTTTTAGAATAAACCAATAACCAAGCTATAAACCAAAAAACAAAACACAAAACTAAACTTTTATTAAAACCTAAATATGTGGCTGTGGTTTGTATATTTGCTTTTTTGTCTGAATCAATATCAACAATTGCCGAGAATAAATGCATAGAAAAAGCCCATAAAATACTAGCAATTATAAAAATTGTTTCAGGTAAACTATTACTAAATAAATAAAAACCTAAAAAACCTGGAATTACATAAAATCCATTTGAAATAAAATCTAAAAATATCTTTGTTTTAAATCTTAGCGGTTTTAAACTATAAAAAATACCTAAAAATAAAAATAATGAAAACAAGAATAAACTTATGAAATCTTTTAATAGGAAAAACATAAGTAAACTTATCAATAAACTAACATAAAAAGAATATTTAACTAAATTTCTATTTGTATTATTTACTCTAATTTCTTTTTCATCTTTTTTAGCATTTAAAACATCCACTTCTTCATCGGATAAATCGTTGACACTATAAATAAGCAAATTAGCTGGAATTAAAAAATACAAAAACCATAAAAAGAAATTTGAATCAAGATTAGATAAATCATTAAAGCCAAAACTAAAACCAACTAAAAAAGTACCGGCAGTATAGAACCAAAATCTAGGTCTTGATAATTTTAAAATTTGCTGAAATTTTTGTTTTAGTGTTAGCATTATTTAATTCTTTGATTATTAAAATCTTCTAAAAACAAAAGTATTTCTTGAAAATTATTTGGTAATTTTTTAATAAATAAATTTGCTTTTTGGTTGTATTCATCTAATAGAAGATTATGTTTTTCTTTAATATTATGTTTTTCTAATAAAATAAACAAATCTTGTATTTCTGTTTTAGACAAATTCTCTTTTCCAAAAATATCTTGAATAAATAATTCATCTTTTTTGGAGCTATTTTGCATTAATAAATATTTGATAATAGTTCTTTTATTTTTATTTACATCCTTGAGAATTCCCTTGCCTGTATTTATAGAATCTCCCCAAATTCCCAAATAATCATCTTTCATTTGAAAAGCAATCCCTAGATACTCCCCTGCAGAAATTATATTATTTAAAATATTTTTATTGTAATTTTCATTCAAGAGATAACCTAAACTAAGTGGCAAACTAATACTATAACGAGCTGTTTTAAATCTATAGATTTCTATAATGTCTTTTAATTCAGGTTCTTTTTTATCAAAAGAAACAAAAACATCTTGCATTTGACCGAAGCCAACTTTAATAATTTCCTCAACAAAAAAACTAATTATTTTTTCTTTGTTTTTATGTTTAATTTGATTAACTAAATCAAAAGCTAAAAAAATACAAATATCTCCTAAAGAAATAGCTTGGCTTATGCCATAATGAATTTTATTTTGATTTTTAAACTGATTGGCGTATTTTATATAAACAGAATCCTCTCCTCTTCTTTTTTCATCTTTATCCATAATATCGTCATGTATCAAAAAAGCACTATGCAATAATTCAATAGCAGAAGCTAATTTCAAAATATTTGAATCTTCTTTTTTAGAATTGAGTAAGACTAAAAGCCCTCGCATATTCTTGCCAGAGAGAGCAAAAGGCAAAATTTTATTTTCAATATCCAAAGCCCAAGAACTATTATTTTTGTATTTAACAGACTGCTCTAACAGAAATTTCTTTAAAAAAGTCTGTAATTTATTTATTTTCTTATCAATATATTCTTTTTGCATTTTTATTTTATTTTAAATATTACTTTTAATGCTTCATAAAGAATTCTAGCTAATAAAGGTTTTACTTTTCTCTCGAAAACTATCATTGGATTTTTGTAAATAATCTTTGCTGTATATAAATATAAATTAGTAGCAATTTGTATTGGTATCCTGTACCTTTTCGGAATCAATACAAATCCAGGCTTGGCTTCATTTATTAATTGATTAAAATATTCTATTTCATTTCTTAAAAATTTATTGAAATTTTCTTGATTATTTTTAAGATATTCAAAAGAAAGATTTTCTAAATTATATTTTTCTAAATTCTCTTGTGGTAAATATTGCCTATTTAGATTATTATCTTCGGCAATATCACGAATAAAATTTATATATTGAAAAGACTGACCTAATTTATCTGCATAGAACAAAGATTCTTCTTTTAAGCCTAAAATTCTACACATCATAAATCCAATAACCGAAGCTGAACCATGCATATATTTCTCTGCTTGTTTTAAATTTAATATTTTCTGAAAATTTAAATCTGATTCCATAGCAGAAAAGAATTCATCTACCCATTCTTGCTTGAAATTATATTTATTTTGCAAAATTACAAAATCATCAATTACAAAATAATTACTAGAATTACCCTTCAATGCTTCATAATAAAGATTTTTAAAATTATAAAATTCTTGTTTTAAAGGAGGCACAGAATCAACAAAATCATCAGCTACCCTAACAAAAGCATATAAAACTGTAATATCTTTTTTTACATTTTCAGGAAAGAAAAAAGTAGAATAGAAAAAAGTCTTGCTACCCTTTTTGAAAATTTTACTTTGATTTTCCATATATTTTAGAGATATCTTTAGCTACATTCTCTCCTGATAAAATACAAGGAGCCATACCACAACCAGGATGAGTATATTGCCCAGCATAAAAAAGATTTTTAACCTTTTTACTCGTACTATGAGGACGGAAAAAACCTGTTTGCATTAAATTCAAAGCCATACCGAGGGCTGTACCTTTATAGGCGTGATAGTCTTTATCGAAATCTCTCTGAGAATATATTCTCTCATAAATAATATTACTATTTATTTCTTCCCCTACTAAACTTTCTATTTCTTTGATCATTTTATCTCGATATTCTTTTCTGAAATTATCATCATCTACTAAACCTGGAGCTGCTGGCACCAAGAAAAATAAATTCTCACATCCCTCCGGAGCCACAGAAGGGTCTGTGATAGAAGGCACACAAAGATAAAAAGAAGGTTTTTCTTCCCAAGCTCCATTTTCAAAAACTGATTTAAAATGACTTTCCCAATTATCTCTAAAATAATAATTATGATGACGAGCGTTTTTTAATTTTTTATTTAAGCCTAAATAAAGTATAAAAGCTGAAGGAGAAATCTTTTTATTATCCCAATATTTTTCATCATAACTTTGCCATTTTTTATCAAGCAAAACTGTTTCAGTAAAAGGATAATCTGCATTAGAAACTACAACATCAGCTTGATAAAATTTATCTCCCACAAAAACTCCCGAGGCTTGACCATTCTCTACTTTGATAGAACTAACATCAGCATTAAAAACAAATTCTACTCCGCGTTCTTTGCACACTTCAACAAAACCTTCGACTACTCGACCCATGCCGCCCATAGGATACCAAACTCTACCAACAAAATCAGCATAATTCATAAGAGAATAAACTGCTGGTAATTGCTTTGGACTACTACCTAAAAACAAAGTAATATATTCAATAATTTGAACTAATTTTTCATTTTTAAAAAATTTTCTTACATAGGAATCTAGATTTTCAAATACATGCATACCTCGAGCCTTGAATAATAAATCCAAAGAGAAAAAATCAAAGAAATTATTTACAGTTTTATTCAAAACTAAATCAGTTGAAATTTTATATTTCTTTTCAGCCTCTTTTATGTATTCTCGTAATTTCTCCCCTGCTCCTTTTTCTATACTTTCAAAAAGTTCTATATTTTTTTCTAATTCTGAAGAGATTTCTACTACTGTGCCGTCTTCATAAGTAATCCGATAAGAAGGATCCAATAAAACTGTTTTATAAAAATCTTCTGTATTGTGGCCATGCTTTTTGAAAAATCTTTCAAAATATTCAAGCATCATATACCAAGAAGGACCCATATCAAAAGTAAAACCTTCTTTCTTGAAAACTCTAGCTCTACCTCCGGCCATTTCATTTTTCTCTAAAACAATAACTTCAAAACCATACGAAGCTAAATCAGCCGCCGTAGCCAAACCTCCAAAACCCGCACCAACAACAATTGCTTTTTTCTTTTGCATTTTTATATTTTAGCATAAAA
>CAYNAO010000004.1:19993-46436 GCA_964395435.1 uncultured Candidatus Saccharibacteria bacterium | reverse complement strand
AAAGCCCTCGCTTTCGCGAGGGCTTTTTGGTTGCTTAAATATTTCTATTTTAGCATTCACTCACAATTTCTAACTTAACTTGCGTTAAATTATGATTGGATTGTTTGTGAAATTGGAAGTCCTAAGATTCCGTATTCACCATTCCAGTCATCAGTTGTTGTTGAGTGATTTGAAGCTGACATGTCTGACCAAATGATTGTAACATCTGAGTCATCTGTTTCTGTATCAGCAGCACTATCTGGTGCAGCGTAAGCTGCATCTCCAGCTAATTTTGTAACTACTGAGTCAACATCAATGTCTACAGCTGAAGCTGTTACACGCAATTCATAGGTCTTTGTACCTGATACTGCTTGAACTGATGTAGCATCGAATTCAATTGTACCTGAAGTATTTGTAGCACCTGTTGTTGTGTGTGAAGCTGTACCTGTAATTTGAACATTAGCACCACCTGTAACATCCCACAATGTAGCAGAAGTTAATACAGGGTCTGCTGATTTTGTTACTTCGAAGAATAGTCTTGACCATTCAATTGATCCACCGTTTGATGTAACATTGAATCTGATAAGAGCATTATCTCCGTTTTGTAACTTGTTAGTCAAAGTAACACCTGACATAGTAGGTATTGAAGCATAAGCATACATTACACTACCTGCTGGGTCGTTTTCAATAGCTGGACCAGCATCATTTGCTGATGTGTCATCTACTCCTGTTGAAGTATTTGTAGCTGTGAAAACTGACAATGTTACAGTTTGAGCTGAACCTGATTCACCTAATCCTACTCCTACTGTACCTAGAACCAATTTAACAGTTAACACTTTGTTAGTATTAGCTGGAACATTCCAGTTTAATCCGTTGAATGTAACTGTAGATGAACCTGGTTTTGAAGCTACTAATGTAGCACCATCGTATAATTCAACTGTTTGAGCAACAGTAGCATTAGCTAATGTTAAAGTAAGATCTTTTACATTGTAACCTGCTGTTACTGCAGCGAATCTGAATGCAGCAGCTGTAACTGTTTGGTTGTCGTAAACAATTGAAGCTATTGGAGATGAAGCATCTTTTGTAGCTGTAATTGTAGCTGTTCCTGATGAAATAGTTTGACCATCAGTATCAGCAACCGTAATAGCAGCACCTGAAGTCATAGCTGTACCTGTAATTCCTAAGTCTGTTTTGAATGAATGACCTGCTGTTACAGTTGAACCTAAGTTTGCATACAATTCAACTTGAACAGAAGCATTCTTAGCCAATGTGTAATTTGGATTAAAGTCGTTAGCAGTTGCAGACACTGTACTCTTTGGAGAACCTGTCCACAATACTGTAGAACCATTCTTTATAACAGCATACATATTTGTTAAGTCTGCTTCAGTAAATGTAGCACCTGAAACTGCATCAACATCAAATGAGAATGTTGTTAACAATACATCTTCTGTTGAAGAACCTGCCAAATTCCAGTCACCGATTTTGAAAGCAGTAGTTGGAAGTGAAGCTGATTGATTACCATAAGTTCCATCTTTTGTTAATGTAACTGAAGCATCAGCAACAGTTAATGTGTTTGCTGCTACTGTTGTAGCGTCAGGAACAGAAACTGCACCTAATGAATCAACTTTTTGAACGTTTGATGAACCAGCTGCAATTGTACCGATGATAGTATCACCGTTAGTCATGTTGTCTGTTCCATCGTTGTCAAACATATCTGCACGCAATTCCATAAGTACTGGTGTACCTGGAACTACTGTGTAGTTCAATGTGTATTGTGTATATCCTACTCCAGTTGAATCTTCAAGCAATGTAGCTGTTGAGCCGTATTGTTGACCTCCAATCATAATGCGTCCATTTCTTAATGAATCTACATCAACATCAGAGCCTGTAAATGTAGCACGGATACTTTCAACTTTCATTGGTTCACCGAAAGCTGTCAATTTGAATACTCCTAATACAACATCATTTGTTCCTTCTGAAACATTTCCAGATAGAGAAGTTGAATCTCTTTCAATTGTTAAAGTACCTCCTTGTGAACCTGAGATTGTATTAGCTGTTCCAGCTGTCCAAGGTGTAGAAGTAGCTGTAACATTAACTCCGAAAGATGAATCTACGAAATCAACATCAGCTGCATTTCTCAATGAGAAGTGAACTGTTCTTGAAGCACCTGAAACGATATCAGCATCAACACGAACTACGCGTGATCCTGAAGCAACTGTAACAGGAGTTGAAGACATATCAAAAGTAACATATCCGTTAGCATCTAATCCTGTAGCTGTAGCTACTTGAACTCCGTTAACGAAAAGTTTGAAGTTAGCAAAAGCGTTAGCTTGAGCTGAACCGATATTTCTTAATGAAAATCTCTTCATGTGTACATCTCTTTCAGACACAGTCAAAGTTGATTGCCATACTGTTACATTTGCACCTGGGTTTAATGTAGCGTTTGAAGGTGTAACTGTACCAGCTGAAACTGAAGCTAATGTAGCTTGAGCGATTGAATGCAAGTTACCTGAAAGGTTAGCTGTTGTAGTTCCTGCTGAAGTTGTGAAAGAAACTAATTGCATACCTACAGTTTGTCCTGAAGTACCAGTAGCGATATCTGATCTTACAGAAATAGTTTTTGAACCATTAACTGTAAAGATACCTGCTGGAGCTGAGAAAGTAACTGTTCCGTTTGAAGATACTGAAGCTGCGTCTGTTAGACGAGTAGCTCCATCAAATAAGTAAACATTTGAAGGAGTAGTATCTGCTGAAACACCTAATCTCTTTAATACAACAGTTGTAACTGTTCCTTGTCCGTTGAATGCAAAGTGAGCTAAGTTTGCTGTAGCTTGTCCTGCAACTAATGTTGAAGAAGCTGGAGCGTTAGCAAATGAAGCTGTTACTGGACCTGTTTGTGAAGTTGTAGATCCTGTACCATCACACTTTACTCCTGTGATTGGACTGAAACCTGCTGTTGATGTACAGCCTGCTGGTAATGTACTTGGAGTTGTAGGTGTTGAACCTGTCCAAGCAGCTCTTGATTTAGCACCGAAGATTCCGTCAGCAACTAAACCTTTACTTGCTTGCCATGCTTGCACAGCAGCTTTTGTTTTAGAACCGAAGTAGTTTGTTTCACTACCTGCTGATCCTGCACCAGTTGTTGAAACTGTGAAGCCTTGTGAGTTAAGACCTTGTTGAAGTTCTTTAACTTGGCTGTTATTTGAACCTTGTCTTAGTGTTAGAGTGATAGCTGCTTCTGCTGTCATTGAGAAAGCTAAAGCAAAAACCAAAGCTAATCCTAAAACAAATTTTGTTTTTAAATTACTCATAATTATATATTTTAATATTTACGCCATTAATAAGTTCGACTAAACTAAAAGCGTATTTTTCTGTCATTCTTTTTTCTGCTTAATTAATAAAAATTATAATGTGCAGAAAACAAGAAGAATGAAGAGACAAAAAAAATTGAAAACCAATTAATAATACCTGTGAAAAAATTTCACAACTATTTTTCGATATTTGATTTTCAATGACCTTTCTTTTACCAAACTATTATTTGTATTCTCTTGAATAAAAACAATAGCAGGCTTGATCTTTCTCTTGAATTTTTTCGACGAAATTTAAGAGAAGATTTTTGTATTTAAATTCTGCTCAGAAAAAATCTTAAGCAAAACTTAACATACATATATATTATAATATGCGAGTGTAAACAAGAGCAATATTACAATATGTGGATAACCAATAAAAATACAAGAAAAATCTTATATTCCTTTTAATCACCTCACCTATCTATATTAGTATATTTTTAGTAAAAAAGCAATCCCCGTCGGTCGCGACCGACGGGGCAAGCCCGTAAAAAATACACTATAAAATTAAAATATTTTTATGGAGGAAATTATTTGTTTAGGAAATATTTTGACCATCTTTTTGAACCTGTCTTATACAAAATATTGTCCTTGACCATGGCTACTAATTCTCTCTGCAAGGTCTTCTCTCCTAGGGTAGCAATCTGTCCATTAGAGACATTTTTAATCTCTGAAATTGTTAGTCCTTTAGAGTTTGATTTTAGTATTTTTATTATCTCTTCTCTACGAGAATTTTTTGATAAATTATCTTTATTTTTGTCGTATAAATTAGAAGTAACTTTTTTAACAATTTTGTTGTTTTGAGCAGGTTGAATATTTTTTGAATTCTTAAGTTTCTCTAAAGCATTCATTAAGGTGCTCGGAGTTTGTAGTCCTATATTTGTAGGTTTTTGTCCGTTAGGTAAGTTTGAGTTTTGTCTATTAGGTTTTGGTTCGAAATATGTTGGAAGTATTTCAAACATTTTTTGACTAGGATTGTCCTTTAAAATAGATTCGTCTTTGAGTAAATCATTCAATATATTTTCTTCTAAAGAGAAGTTTTTATCTAGTGCATTCTCTATAGAATTTTTCAAATTTTTGAATTCTTTTTTTAAGATAGAATTATTCATAACGGACATTATATTTAATTCTTTTGCTATGTCTAATAGATTGTCTATTAGGTTTATTTTCTTTAGTAAAAGGACATAGCTTTGTTTTATATTGAAAGAATTCAAATGTATGTCTGATAAGATACTTAAACCTATGTCTCTTAGTTTTATCTTTATATTTTCATCTTTATCCATTATGTCTGTTACCATAAACAAAGCAGTAATTAGTTTGTCAGTCTTGGTATAAGATATAGGCGCGAGATTTCTGTCTGTTATATTTAGACTTAAATTTTTAGTGTTGTTTTCACTTAATTCCATGTGTCCATTATATATATCTTTGTATTATTTGCAACCCCGTCGGTCGCGACCGACGGGGCAAGCCCCTCCTATTAGTCTCACTTTCAATGAAATATTTTTTAGTCCCACTTTTGAGACAAACTCATTATAAAAAAATAAAATAGTTTTATAAAAACAATTCGTCAATTTTATATAAAAAATCTACTAGAAAAGATATATAAAAATATGATAAAATATAGTAATGGCAAAGAAGAAATTAAATAAAAAAAATGACACAGAAAATAGAAAAAATAATCTGGAAAAAATAAAAACACAAACACTAAAAACAGAAACAAAACATAGCATCATTGCGATAGTTTTTTTTGTTTTAGCTTTGTTCTTGTTTATGTCAGCTTTTGGGGTTGGAGGTGTTGCAGGTAAATTTGCTTATGATGTTCTCTACTATATATTTGGAGTTGGTTATGTTTTGATACCAATTTTATTTTTGTTATTAGGTTCTTCTTATATCAAATCTGAAGCTCCAGAAATGCAAGGACCGAAAATTTTTAGTTCAGTTTTATTTTTACTTTCAGGTTTAGGTTTGATAAATATTCTCACAGGAAATTCTAATGGCGAGGGAGCAGAAAGTGCAGGAGGAATTTTAGGAAAAATTTTATCTGCTCCACTGATTAATCTTTTTGATGTGTATGCTACTTTTATTTTTTTGATGGCATTACTCATAATTTCAGTTTTAATTATGTTTGATACAAAACCAAACATACTAAATTTCTTCACAAAAATTATCGGCTTCTTTAGAAAGAAAAAAGAAATAGATGAGAATGAGGAAGAGGAAGAAGAAATAGAAGAAGAGGAAGAGATTGAAGAAGAAGAAACAGAAGAAGACAAGAAACCAAGTGTGGCGGTAGCAAGTAAAACAGAAAAAGAACCAATCATAAACAGAGGCGACGAAATAGGAGAAATGCCAATCAAAAAATCAAAACCACTTCTTCATTCAAATTATGTACCTCCCCCACTTTCTCTGCTCGAAGAAGACAAAGGTAAACCAAATACAGGAGACATTAAAGCAAACTCAAATATCATAAAAAGAACTTTGGCGAATTTCGGTATTGAAGTTGAGATGGATGAAATCACAGTAGGACCTACGGTGACTCGGTATGCTCTCAAACCTGCTCAAGGAGTAAAATTATCTAAAATAGTTGGATTGCAAAATGACTTGGCTTTGGCGCTCGCGGCTCACCCGCTCCGTATTGAGGCTCCTATTCCAGGCAAATCCCTCGTAGGTATAGAAATCCCAAATAGAAGCAAGGCAACAGTCGGACTTGCAACATTACTTAAAGATGACAAATTCGTTAATGCTCAAAAACCTTTGACGGTTGCTTTGGGAAGATCTATTTCAGGAAAAGGTGTTTTTGGTAGTTTAGCAAAAATGCCTCACTGTTTGGTGGCAGGAACTACTGGATCTGGAAAATCAGTAACTATTCACGCAATTATTAATTCCCTACTTTATAAAAATGGACCTGATGATTTGAAATTTATCTTTGTGGATCCTAAAAGAGTTGAATTAACTTTGTATAAAAATATCCCTCACCTGCTGACTCCAGTTATTACAGACGCCAAGAAAGCAATCCTAGCGCTAAAATGGGCAGCAAAAGAGATGGATAGAAGATATGACATATTAGAACAAGAATCTGTGAGAGATATAGCTTCTTATCATGCTAATATAATGAGTAAAAGAAAAAATGATGAGAGTGTAGAGAGAATGCCTTATATTGTTATCATAATAGACGAATTAGCTGATATTATGACTACTTATCCTAGAGAATTAGAAGCAGGAATCGTTAGATTGGCTCAAATGTCTCGTGCGGTGGGAATTCATTTGCTACTTTCTACTCAAAGACCAGAAGTGAATGTTATTACAGGACTTATTAAAGCCAATGTGCCTGCGCGTATTGCCCTCAAAGTTTCTTCCCAAATAGACTCAAGAACGATATTAGATGCTGGAGGAGCTGAAAAACTACTTGGAGCTGGAGATATGCTGTATTCTTCGGGAGAAGCTCAACCAGAGAGAATCCAAAGTGCTTATGTAAATGAAAAAGAAGTAAAAAGTGTTGTAGAATATCTAGCTAATGCTTATCAAGACGAAATTAATGCTGAAATCAATTTAACTACTGAAAGCGTAAACAGAGAAAAAGGTATATTTGAAAGTACAATAGAAGATGAAGAAGAAATAGAAGATGATTTGTACGAAGAAGCTCGCATGATTTTAATAGAAGCTGGTAAAGGTAGTACTTCTTATTTGCAAAGAAAACTAAAATTAGGATATAACCGTGCAGCAAGACTTATGGATATGCTTGAGAAAAGAGGTGTAGTAGGTCCTCAAGACGGTTCAAAACCTAGAGAAGTTTTAATAAAAATCGAGCGAGATGAGAACGGAGATAATGTAGTATAATTATATGGAAGGTGATTTTAAAACAAAATTAACAAGAATATCATTTATAAGTTTTTTTATACTTATATTGTTTTATAGCTTTTTTCAATCCAGAGAGTTGATTTTCGGAGTAAAGATCAAAAATCTTAATATAGAAAATAATCAAACCTTTACAGAAAACCCTATAACAATATCCGGACAAGCCAAGAATGCAAATTTCATATCTTTAAATGACAGAGAAATAACAATAGACAAAGAAGGAAATTTTAAAGAAGATATTGCCCTACTTTCAGGATACAATTTACTGAAAATAGAAGCAAAAGATAAATTTGGCAATCAAGATATTATTAATTATCAATTATTATTAAATTAATCCTGCAAGTTATAAAACAGGACAAAAAATATATGTTAAAGAAAAAAGCAAAAAAGACAGAAACAAAAAGTGAAGAGATGGGCTCAAGCGGTGCATTGGAAAATACACTCAAGGCCATCCAAACAAAATTCGGTGAAGGGGCTATTATGAAATTGGGGGACGCTCCAAAGGTGAATGTAGGTGCTATTTCTACTGGATCATTAGGGCTTGATATGGCTTTAGGTATCGGAGGAGTTCCTCGAGGTAGAATTATAGAAATCTTTGGACCAGAGTCTTCTGGTAAAACTACCCTATCCCTTCATATAGTAGCTGAAGCTCAAAAAGCAGGTGGAGTTTGTGCTTATATTGATGCTGAGCATGCTATGGATCCAGAATATACAAAAAAATTAGGAGTAAATATCAAAGAACTTTTAATCTCTCAACCAGATCACGGAGAACAAGCTCTAGAAATCGTTGAGAGCTTGGTGAGAACTGGAAAGATTGATGTTATTGTTGTTGACTCTGTGGCTGCTTTGACTCCAAAAGACGAAATTGAGGGAGATATGGGAGCACACCATGTTGGTAAACAAGCTCGTCTTA
Source organism: uncultured Candidatus Saccharibacteria bacterium (assembly GCA_964395435.1). Lineage (GTDB taxonomy): Bacteria > Patescibacteriota > Minisyncoccia > Phycocordibacterales > UBA9973 > UBA9973. Next base: position 38,345 of record CAYNAO010000004.1, on the reverse strand, counting down.
TGTCTCAAGCTTTGAGAAAATTGACTGCTTTAGTAAACAAATCTAAAACTGTAGTTATTTTCATCAACCAAATTCGTATGCAAATCGGAGTTATGTTTGGAAATCCAGAAACAACACCAGGAGGTAAAGCTTTGAAATTCTATACTTCTGTTCGTATGGATATTCGTCGTATTGCTCAAATTAAAAAAGGCGAAGAAGTAGTTGGAGGTAGAACCAGAGTTAAAGTAGTAAAAAACAAAGTGGCTGCCCCATTTAAACAAACAGAATTTGATATTATTTATAACGAAGGTATTTCTCGTGAAGGTGAAATGATGGCTTTGGGAGAGAAATTAGGCATAATAGAAAAAGCTGGAGCTTCTTATTCATACAAAGATAAAGAAGGAAACAAAGTATCTATGGGGAGAGGATATGATGCTACTAGAACATGGCTCAAAGAAAATCCTAAAATAATGAAAGACTTTGAAAAAGAAATTAGAGCTCGTTTTAGTGAAATACAAGTCGCGAGTGCTGGGGAATAAATTATTCCCTTTCCGGACGTCCAACGTCCGCGGACGTTGGACGTCCGGAAAAATAAAAGTTGATAAATTTTAAAAATAAGATAGTATATACCTATGGCAACATTAGAATACAATGAAATAAGAGAAAAGAAAATTATTATTCATGATGATGAGCCTTGCGAAGTAGTAGAATCTCATGTAGCAAGAACTCAACAAAGAAAACCTCAAAATCAGGTTAAATTAAAAAGTTTAATTTCTGGCAAGACTTTTGCGGCTACTTTTCATGTTTCAGACAAAGCAGATGAGGCTGATATAGAGAAAAGAGATGTAAAATTTTTATACCAAAACAAAGGAGAATTCTGGTTCTGTGATCCAAATGATCCTAAAAATCGTTTTAAATTAGAACAAAACCTAATTGGAGATTCTGCAAAATGGCTTAAAGAAAATGGTTTAGTGCAAGCTTTGGTTTGGGATGATGATGGCGAAGAAAAAACTATAAAAATCACCCTACCTATCAAGATGGAGCTTAAGGTAAAAGAAGCGGCTCCTGCTGTTAAAGGTAATACAGTTCAAGGTGGAAACAAAATCGTAGTTTTGGAGAATGGTACCAGTATTAGCGTACCTATGTTTATCGAAGAAGGAGATGTTTTGTCTATCAATACAGAATCAGGTAATTATGTAGAAAGAGCTAATAAAAACTAATACAAATACAACAAAAAAGCCCCTAAACGGGGCTTTTTTGTTTTATTACATAGAGTAACCCTATGTAATTATTTAGAAACGAAAGGCAATAAACCCAAGAAACGAGCATTTTTAACTGCGTTAGCTAAAGCTCTTTGATTCTTTGAAGTAACACCTGTTCTTTTGTGGTTTAAAATTTTACCATTAGGATTCAAAAATTTCTTTAAAATTTCTGTATCTTTGTAATCGATGTGTTTTATATTATTTGCTGAAAAAAAATCTTGTTTCATATTAATAAAGTTAAAAGTTATAAAGTTATAAAGTTAAAATTTACATTAGTTCGTATACACTTTATAAACTTTACGAACTTGATTATTTTTTACTAAAATGGAATATCTTCTGGATTAATGTCTTCTTCTGGATATTCTATTGTGTCCAAATCATCATTTTGATTATTTGAAGGCTCTTCTTTGTTTGCTGGAGAGTTTTGTGGGCTAGGTGCTCCCCCTTTTGGTCCGAATTGTGTTCTGTCTGCTATTATTTCTGTTCTGTATTTTTTCTCTCCTGAATTTTTATCATCCCAGCTTCTTGTTTGCATTCTACCTTCTACAAGAATTGAATTGCCTTTTTTCATGTATTGAGCTACTGTTTCTGCTTGTCTACCAAAAACTACAACATTGTGATAATCAGCTGATTCTTGACGATTACCGTTCGCATCTTTCCAAACACGATTAGTTGCCACAGAAAAGCTACATACTTTAATACCAGAAGGTAAAGATTTTAATTCTGGATCACGAGTTAAGTTTCCTATAACTATTGCTCTATTTAAATACATAAAAATAAAAAATTAAATAATAATTATGCTGATACCATTTTTTCAATCTCGTCATCAATTTCTTTTTCGTCTAAGGGAACAGCTTCTTCTGTTTCTTTTTTAGTTGTTTTTTTACGAGAACCACCTTCTTTTGTAACAAATTTCTTTGGAGCTAAAGTATTTTCTTTAACTGTTTTTGTTAACAAAAATCTAATTATATTTGTATCTAAATCTAATTTTTTCTTTAATTCTAAAACACTTTCAGTATCCATTTCGAATTTAACCCAACCAAAATAAGCTGTATTGAATCTATTGCGAACATTTTGAATAACTTTAAGCATTGTATAAGCTAAAGGAATAGATTTAGGCATTTCATCTGAAATGATTTCACCTTTTAAGCTTGAAATTAAATCCTTTAAAGAAGTATAAACAGCAGGAACTTCTTCTTCAGACAAAGTAGGCACCAAAAGATAGCCGACTTCATAAACTTGAGTCTTTAATTCAACTTCTTCGTTATTTTTTACCTTTTCTTTCATATTACTCCATATTAGCAGAAAGAATTAAATATGTAAAGATGGCTAAATAAATTATAATCTTTTTAACAAAATAGTATAATCACCCCATATAATCTCTAAAGTCAGATACTTTAGGCAATTCTACCTGATTATCAATAAGATCTCTTGTGATTTAGTCCAATAAAATTTTCTTATATTCTGGATATTTATCTAACCATAAAGAAATATTAGTTTTATGTAGTCCATGAAATCCAAATTGATCTGTCCATATGTCACCTGCATTGCTCCACTTTTCTTTATAATGCAACTCACCTTCTATGCTAAATTTTATTGCTAATCTTTCTGGCGCAAATTTTATACCTTTAGATTCGAGATATGTTCTATATGTTCTACAAATATGTCTATCATCTGGGAATGTTTCATTTATAAAATCATCTTTGTATAAAATTTCTAACAACTTCTTACTTCGCAGACTAAATCCACCGTTTCCAACATTGTGCCCATCTTTGAACCACCAAGGAGCTCCAATATAATCATATTCTAAGAATTCATCTTGCCATGCATCTGGATTTAAAATAAAGCCATCATATTCAACCACAAGAACAAAATCTGTTTTTATGTACTCATATAATTTCTTCATATTGAAACGATTATAGTCAGCAAGAGAATTAATTTCATTAGTATTAATAATTTCAACTCCACTTTGTGTTACATAGTCTTTATCTATTTTAGTAAAAAGTTTTTTTGCACCAAAATCAGCAAATCTTTCACATATATTGAAAACAAATAAAAGCCTATTTAGATTAGTTGTATCAGCACCATACAAAGTAACATTACGAAGTGATAATTTTTTCATTTTTAAAAATTTATTTATTTACTTTTTTCCAAGAAAACATAACTTTATGTACTAAAGTTTTTTTTATAATTTGGTCTTTATGACATCCTGTTATTTGAGAAAGAATATTTTTAGCTTCTTCTAGTGACTTAAAATCAATATTGATTGGGAAAACTATACTAGTAAAACCATGCAATTCTAGAAATTTTGTATTCAAAAGAACAGTTTTTTCATCATATTTAGGGAACAAATTAGTTAAATCATCATTTCCCGCAGTCCCCACTCTAACTATAACACCGCCATTTTTGGTAACTCGCTCCATCTCATAAAAAGACTCACTAGGAGAAAAAGATCCCCAAGTTGTTATAGATAAGTCAACCTGGTTATCAAGTAACGGTATTTTTTCTGCTTCAGAAAAAATTAAATGAATAGAATCATCTAATTTCAGTTTTGCATAATCCAGAAGAGACTTGTTTATATCAAGACCGTATAATTTAGAAAATGTCTTATTGTCAAAAAACTTTTTTAAAAAATTTCCTGTCCCGCAAGCAATATCCAGAACACTACTGAGGTTATATTTTTTCTGTAAATCGATTATTTTTTCAAAAATTTTATTTTCAGGATCCTCTGCTAAACTAAATAGATCGTATATATTGGGAGATTCTTGATAAACAGAATGAAAATTTGTACCAAACCCATTACTAGAATCAATATAATGTTTACTAATACCTAAGCTAATAGCTTGATCTAAATCAATATTTTCTCCTAAATTATTTTTTATATGTCCTTTTTCGTAACTATCTTTTGGTATTAGATAATCATTGACCTTAATCCAAGCTCTATTAATTTTTATGGTTTGTTTATATTCTTGTTTACTTACCAAATTCATGGTATATATTATATATGTATTTAAGAAAAATCCAAATATTTGCTGGTAAAAATAAAAACCTAGCGATACATGTTTTTTTTATCCAAGGAAAAAGCTCATTAATATCTATTAACACTCTTGATATAATATTTCCAGGACTTCCACAAACTCCCATATTTTCAGATATACAAAAAATGGTCACAAAGAATCATGCTATTGCATATGTACATTACTATGGTAGTTGGTATTCTGGAGGCAATTTTTCACCATCTACAGTTATGAATTCTGTATCTGATGCAATAAAGATTTTTAAAAAAGGCTTGGTTCTTGATGTATATACTGAAGAAAAAATACAATTTATTATAAAAAATATTGTATTAATTGGTAATAGTTTTGGTGGATATTTTGTATATCAATCTAAGGAAAAATTAAAAAAAATACTACTAGCACCTTTTCTTCCATATAGATTATCTAAAAACAATGATATCGTTCAAAACGTTTCTACGGAAGTAAATAATAATTTTAATGCATACAAAAAATCTTTACCTTACTGCTACAGAGGAATCACTTCATTGACTTGGAAAAATTTTACTAAACCTAATAAAAATTTTAACCAAAAACACAACGACATAACGGTATACATAGGCAATAAAGACAAGTTAATTACTAAAGACTACATTTACGCAACACTAGAAGATTCTATTAAAAAAAATATGATTGAAATTGATGATTGTGGGCATGATTTTCTTAAATTATACAAAGCTTATTTTAATGATTCCAAATCATAATCAAAAATATATAGAAATTTTAACAAACTCTTTTAAAAACAATTTTGGCAAAAGAATTATTTTTTTAGGATTACATGGTTCTTCAAGGCACAGTTCATTAGAACCTAACTACACGAGTGACATTGACCTTGAATTAATATTAAACACAGTTAAACCAGAAGACATGGAAACTGTGAAAGAAATTATTTCTACGGTTTCCGTGAAGGTTGAGTGTCAGATACGATCAATTTATGAAATTACAGATACTCATTCACTGATTTACAAAACTGAATACAAAATTTTTATGTATCACGCATATGCTAATAGTATCACCCTTATTGGGAAAAACATATATAAAAACTTACTTGGTGAATTTACCAACAAACAATACAAAGATAGTTTATTAATAAATATTCAACTTGCATGGAAAGATATTAGAAAATATTTTTTAGCCAACAAAGAACCTACTGAAATAAACAAACTGGTGGAAGTTTTTTTATTTGATGTATTGCTTTACATTAACCAGATTGACTACAGAGACTTAGACAAGAAAAAAATATTTGAAATGAAAAGATATAATGTGTATGAAATATCTTCAAATTTTTTTTCTTCAATTTTAAATACTGATGAAAAAGCTTTTTTATTACAATATCAAAAAAATCACTCAGCAAAAATATTTGATATAAAAATAATTGTTTGTCTAGAAAAAATATTAAGACACCTTGAAATTGTTATTATTCCAAAACAAAAGGCCGCATCAAGCGGCCTTACACTGTAACTTCCTTGCGGATACTTTTTAATCCTTTTTTAAATAAAATTAAATCATTTTCTGTAATATTACCAATCTCTCTTTTATTATTTAACCATATAATAGGTAATGCTTTTAAATAAATATTTAAAGATGGATCTATCATTTTAACCATTGATGTTATAAAAAAGGCCTTATCTTGCACACTATTAACATAATGCAAAGTAAAATCTTTTTCTTTTTCTACACTTGCAATGTGTAAAAGTAAAAGCACCCATTGAAATTGATACTTTATTCCATACAAATCATCTCCCCATGATAAAAGTATTTTTTCACCTTCTTTGGTAAATAAGTATTCTTCTGTTTGCCTCCCTAAAAAATGATCAAGATCACTTGAAACCCATCGTGGATACATTCCTTGAAAGGAAACAAGATTCCAGTTCGCTCGAAAAATCAAAACATCTTGTATCTTATTAATAATTTTAGTATTACAATTAAGGCACAACTCGTTTCTAACTTTTGATAGATTAAACTTTCTAATATTTTCCAATTCAGAGTAATAGCCACACTCGCAGGAAGATATACTTCTTTTTGCTGAGAACAACGGTAACAATGATTTAATATTTTTTATATAATCAATAAAATCAATTGAAAAATCGGTGTAGACAGAATCAAACAAGCCAATCTTTTCTCTAACCAAATTTAAATAATGAATAGTTTCTTCTTGTGGTTTATCTGATTTATTTGCAGTAATACAAATAATTTTTTTTCCCAAACTTTGATTTATAACCGACAAAGGAGTTACTAAATAAGACGAATTATGCGTTCCACTACGTGGACGCAATGGCAAGGTAAAATGAATCATAATTTTATTTTTTAATGAACAATTCAAAAAATCTAAAACTGAAATCTTTTTAACACATACTATATCATGAATTTTTGTTTTTACAATACTAGTAAAAAGTCTTTACTTAGCCAAATCAAATTCTACAGAAAAAGTAGAACCTTTGCCCTCGCCTTCTGATTCAGCCCAAACTCGCCCGCCATGAGCCTCTACAATCAACCTAACAGAATAAAGCCCGTATCCAGTACTATCTACATTCACCTTCACAGAATTCTTGCCTCTTCCTCCAGCGTTAAATAAATTCTTTTTATCTTCATCAGTAATACCTACTCCTGTGTCTTTTACAGAGAACAAAAGCTTGTTTCCATTTTTTTTCAAACTTACTAAAACTTCACCTTTTAAGGTATATCTAACTGCATTTTCTATTAGATTATTAGTAACTTCATGAAGCCAGAAAACATCCCCCATGATTTTAAATTCTTGATTTTCTTCTATATTCAAATTAAAAGATAATCCTTTTGCTTCGGCTGGAGCCTTGCGAGATTTAAAACTATCTAAAACTAAATCTTTGAAATCCATTTCTTTCATATCATATTTAACAATTCCTTTTTCCAAATTAAATGCATTTAAAACTAGATCAACTGTTTTAATTCCCTCATTATCAGAATCAAGTCCAGTTTGAGCCATACCTTTTAATTCAGCAGAAAGTTCTCCAAATCCCCCACCTGTCATTTCAGCAAAAATATATTTTGAACGAGTAAAAGAAGCTTTGACTTTGTGAGTAATAAGGTGGACCAAAGACTCTCTTTGTTGCAATAGGCTTTGTAATTCCTGATTAAGCTCAAGTAAATGCTCTTTTTGCTCGATTTCTCTTTTAACTCCTTTATTTAAAATATTACCCAAATAAAGAACAGCTATTAAGGTAAATGCAACAATAATCCTAACATTCTCAATACTTCGAACAAAAGCCATTGCTAAAACCAAAAACAACAAAGCAAATACAACAGCATTGCTAAATAAAAGCTTGGTATTAAAAGTTTTAAATTTAACAAACATATAAACCACAACTCCTGCAAATAAAGGCATACCTATCAAACCAGCCTGAGCTAAAACCCAATTATCCGTAAAGCTACCGATAAGATTTCCCCATGAAAATAAAAACAAAAATAAAATAATAGCTATGCTAAAAATCTTTATCTCAGTTCTTTTTTTAACATCTTTATTCTTTTTAAAAGACACAAACGAGAAGATAAAAATAGATAGAATAGTCAAAAACTCTAAAATATAAGTATAATATTGAGCGATAGGACCCTCAACAGCAGTACAATCTTCTAAAACAACACCTTCTAATACATAATTTGTTGGCAATAATAAAACTATTGGTAAATAAAATAAAAAAATTAAACTTTTCTTTTTAAGACTCAAGTCCTTCTTCTTAATAAACAAATAAATTAAATAAAAACTCAATACATAAATCAAAGGTTCTATCAAAATTTGCAAAGACCAAAAAAACATAACCATATTAGGATCATTGGTAGCCCATAATACTAAATCAAACAAATTCCAAGCAGAAAATAACAAAGTTATAATTAACAAAACATAACCTAAAAGAGATTTTTTAGTATTAAAAAAAATAGAGAATCCTAAAATCAAAGCTACGATAATTGCCGGGAAATGGGAATAAAAAAATAACGTTGGAATATTGCTCGAGTCAATAAAATATTGAGGCGCATCCCATGGGCAAAATAATTGTTCCATATTTATATTATATAATTAATTTTTAATAAGGTGAAGACACATACAAGAAATAACTACCTATAATTATTATCAAGATTGAAATTAATTTATGTATGATGTGTTTTCTAGAAATATTTTCTGTCGTAATTTTTGGGAAAAATACAGTAAGAAAAATAGCTATTAGAAAAACGAATAATGGTTGATAGCTACTCACAACCAGAACCAAAACAACTGGGGCTAATAATGTAGCAAAACTATTTGAAACATTACCAATTAAATAAAGAATTTCTCCAAAAATATTTAAAGTGACAATTTTTCCTCCAGCATTCTTAAAAACTGAAATAAAATTTTTTCTAAAAGATTTTATAAAAATAAAAATTAAAATACCAACAAAAAATAAAGCTAAATATTGCCAAAAAACAGAAACCCAAAAATTTTCTACCAAAGCTACTTTTTTAAATAAAATATCATGCAAAGCAAACAAAAAAGAAGATAAAGCCACCAAACCAAAAACTCTAAATTTAAACTTAAAATGATAATCTTCATCTACTTCTAGGGCTAGGATTGTCATACCAAATAGAATTAATAAAGAAGCGAAAATTTGTTGTAATGTTAAATTTTCACCCAAAACAATAAACCCTAAAAAATAACCGAAAACTGGAACTAATTGAAATAATGGTATTACAATAGAAGCCTCCTCCTCTTCCATGCTTAATAGATAAAAATAAAAAGCTAAAGCAGAAGTTAAACCAATAAAAAATAAAAGTAAAATATCAGAAAATAGAATATTAAATAAATTGTTTCCGTAAAAAAATATTATAAAAGGCAAAAATAAAACAGGAGCAAGGCAAGAAATAATAAGCAAAGATCCCACACCTTTATCTTTGATATATTTAGATAACATAAATTTATCTAAATGATTCACCAAACCCCAAAGCAAAGGAGGTATTAGTGCTATAAAAAACCAATGAATCATAAAATTAAAAAATTAAAAAATCTCCCTGAATAAAAATTCTATTATATAAAAACAATACAGAGACAAGAATACAAAGGATGAAAATAAAATTTAAAATTAAAGCTTTTGTACTCATAAACACATTCTATCATATTAAAAACCAAAAACCACCTAGTGGTGGTTTTTGTGAGTTTATTTAGGAATTTATAAATTTAATTTATTTTTCTAACAATAAATCTAAACACATGCCAAGCTTTAACTTTTTGAGTAGAGCTAGAGCCGTTAGGATCATACTTTTCTTCAAAATAAATCACATCAAAATCTTTTAGTAGTTTTAAAACTTCCTTTTTTGTTTGAAAAACCATTTTAGAATTTTTATTATTCCAACTGTCTTTTACTCCAAACAATTGACCCGAAAAAATACCGTCTTTCTTTAGACTATTCTTGATATCGTTAAAAAATTTTGAAAAACCCAATTTACCATAAAAAGGTAAAGAAAATTCAGCGTTAATCAAATCAAACTCATTTTTTGGAAATTTGTAATTTCTAAAATTTAAATTATGAAAAATTATTTTTTTATTTGGCTTAATAAATTTATTCAAAGCCTTAGAGCTGTCTATTGCGACAACTTTAGCAAAACCGAATTTTAAAATTTCTTTAGTCTCAATCATCAAACCACAACCAAGATCTAATGCTGAATTTTTATTTTTCACATACGACAAAGCATCCAATAATTGTTGTTTTGGTTTTCTTTTTTTATGTTTATCAAAATATAATTTCCATTGGTAACGCATATTTTATAAAAAACAGTCCCTAAAAATATTTATAGAGACTGTTTAAATTTAAAACTTACTTTTTAACAAGATAAGTATTCCTTTTACCACATTTCTTGTTTCTGTTTTTTTTATAAAAAAAACAGCAAGTCAGATTTTGTTTTAAATTTTTAAGCTCTGGGTGAGCTCGTTCTCCAAAACTTTCATCCAACATAAGCAATGTGGTCTCGGCATACTCATTTTTCAACTCCAGACTGTTGCCTTTAACATCTAGAGGGTTATGATCGACATAATAACCGATATATTTTTTACAAAAAGTTCTATAAAACTTAGTGTGCAAAATCATCGAATGCCAAATTCGATCAACCGAAGCAAGCATTTGTAGAGCTTTTCCTTTTTTTAAGGAAGGAATTAAAGCAAACCATTGAAGAAATGCATCCAGCAAATACTCAGCTTGCTTTTCTGAGACATTATGCTCTACTGAAACATTTTTTACAATAGGACCAAAGTCCTCTTCTCTCATGCTGCAATACAGCTCAAGAGGTGAATTACTAAGAACAACTGACATATTTAAAAGATTTAAAATTAAGAACAAAATTATTATAAATATATAAAATATTTAATGTTTTGTAAAGCTTTTAAAATGTATTTTAGCAAAACCAAAAACCACCTAGTGGTGGTTTTTGTGAGTTTATTTAGGAATTTATAAATTTAATTTATTTTTTATTAGAAGTTGCCAAAACCAATCATATGTCCGATTTTTTTACCTTTACCCTTGCCTGCTTTTTCTGCCATTTTTTCTAATTTATCTTTCATGAATTCTAGTCTAGCGTCTGCTTGAGCTTGAGTAATCACACCTTTTGAAACTAAAGATTGCAAGTGTTCTTTCATTCTTGTTTCTGCTTGAGTTTTCATTTTAGCTTTTAGGGCATCTTCGCTAATACCTTTTGATTTAGCTAATTCAAGGAAACTAATTCCTTTTGCCCAAGCATTTTTAACCTCATCTACTGAAATGCCTAACAGAGCTGCATGCTCTTCAAACATTTTTTGTTGCATTGTTGCTCTCTCATCTACAGATAAATTAGAATCAAATTTACCTCCTAATCCCATAAAAGCAGATGCATTAGTATTAAAGCCGAAATAAAATGCTAAAGCGAGTGCTCCTAAACCGACATAAGATAAAACTTTTTTCTTTTTCATATTTGTTTTTAAAAATTACTTATAATATTTGCAAGTCTTCTTACTCCTTGCAATATATATTACAAAAAACTTATTCAAATATTTCAAAATCTTTTTGAAGTTTTAAATTCTTGCGAATATCTTTAATTTTTTCTTTTTTAGGAGGGAAATCTCTAAATTCTTTGCGATAATATTTATGCATAGGAGTAAAAACTGGAATATTTTTATCTTCACCAAAACGAGGTATATTTTTCTTTTTATCTAATTTTACAACAATTAAAGTAGTAATAAATATCAAAAATACCATAAAAAACAAAGAGTAAACTAAAGGCCTGCGATAAACAAAAGAATATTTCCTAACTAAAACTTCTAATAAAATAAGCATTATAAAAGAAATAAAAATAATAAGCCAAGGAATACCAAAAATAAATTTACCCCACCCTAGCATAGCCGGATTAAATCCGCCCATAGTAATTCTCTCATTCACTAAAAAATGAGCAAAAGAAACAAAATAAATTAAAATCAAAAATAATAAAGTAATAAATAAAATTTTAAGAGTAGATTTTAATACAAAAAACCATCTAGGTTTCATTTTGATTTTACCTTGAGTGATCAAATTCTTGATTTGCTCTTCGATTTTTTTTATTTGTTCTGTCATATATTTTTATTAGCTAATAATAATTTTAATTTTTCTTTGGCTCTGTTTATACGAACCCCTACTGTTGAGACTGGAATAGCTAAAACTTCGGCAATATCTTTGTAATTCATTTCTTCATAAAAATACAAGACAAGAATTTCTCTATATTTACTATCTAATTTTTCTAAATTTTCGTTTAATATATTTTCATTCAAAAAATCTTCTGTAGCTTTATCTGTTTTTTCTTTTGCTTCTGGATGAGGAAAGAAAGTATCAAAATCAATAGGAATTAACTTTTCTGTTAATTTTTTCTTTACTTTATTCACAAATTCATTGTGAGCAATTCGATAAATCCAAGGTGAAAATTTCCGCTCTAAATCAAAGCTTGCTAAATTTTCATAAGTTTTAATAAAAATATCTTGAATTAAATCGTCTGTGTCTTCTTTGTTTAAAAGAAATTTATTTGCATATCTCCTCAGTTTATTACTGTAACGATTCATCAATATTTCAAAATAGTCTTTTTTATCAAGCAAAATAGCCGAAACTATATCTTCGTCAGTCTTATTTTCAAAATTATTATAATTTTCCATTTAAATATATATTACAACAAAAAAGAGATTTTATTTCAAAATTTATAGATTTTGTTTTGTGCGCCCTCATGGATTCGAACCATGGACCCCAGAGGTATAAGCTCTGTGCTCTAACCAACTGAGCTAAGGGCGCATTTATGCTTATTGAAACAATAAGCATATTGGTTATATTATATTTTTAACTTAAAATACAAAATTAAGCAACTTCTTGTTTTTTCTTCAATGGGACATTAAAGCTAATCAAAATTTTCTCGTATTCTTCTTGCTCTAATGTTTCCACTTCCATTAATTTATCAGCAATTGCTTTTAATATATCTTTGTGTTTTTCTAAAACTTCTTCTGCTCTTTTCAAAGATTCATTTATAATTCTTGAAATCTCTTTATCAACTAAATTCGCAACTTCTTCTGAATAAGGTTTTTGAGCATCATCATTACCTCGTCCGGCGTAAGCTACCGGTCCGATAGATGGAGACATACCCCAGCGGGTAACCATAGCATGAGCCATATTTTTAGCTCCTTGCAAATCCGAAGAAGGTCCAGTGGTTAAATCTCCAAAAATCATTTTCTCTGCAACATATCCTCCGAGCGACATAGCAATATCATCCAAGAACTCTTTGCGAGATTGCAGTTTACGGTCTTCTAGTGGAAGTTTCAATGTATATCCTCCCGCTGAACCACGAGCAATAATAGAAACTTTGTGAACAGGGTCAGCATCCGGCAATATAGAAGCAACCAAAGCATGCCCTGCTTCATGATAAGCAGTAATTTCTTTTTCTTTTTTAGAAAGTAAATGGCTTTTTCTCTCAGGACCAAGCATTACTTTTTCAATAGCACGAATTAAATCAAATTGAGAAACTTTTTTCCTGTCTTCACGAGCAGCTAAAATAGCACCTTCGTTCATAACAGAATGCAAATCTGCTCCAGAAAATCCAGGAGTTCTCTCTGCAATCACACGCAAATTAACATCTTCGGCTAAAGGTTTTTTGATAGAATGAATTTTCAAAATATCTTCACGATCATTGCGATCAGGCAAATCAAGCATAACTTTACGATCAAAACGACCTGGACGAACGAGTGCTGGATCTAAAACATCTGGTCTATTTGTAGCTGCCATAACTATTACCTTGTCGGTTGGCTCGAATCCATCCATCTCAACCAAAATTTGATTTAAAGTTTGTTCTCTTTCGTCATTTCCACCTCCAAAACCGCTTCCTCTCATGCGTCCAATAGCATCTATTTCATCAACGAAAATAATAGCAGGAGCAGCGCGTTTTGCCATTCTAAACAAATCTCGAACTCTAGAAGCTCCAACTCCAACAAACATTTCTACGAATTCAGAACCAGATAAATGAAAGAAAGGAACTCCTGCTTCACCAGCCACCGCTCGAGCAAGCATTGTTTTACCTGTACCTGGAGCACCTGTTAGCATTACGCCTTTTGGAATTCTAGCTCCAATATCTAAGAACTTTTTTGGACTACGAAGAAAATCAACAATTTCGCGCAATTCTTCTTTGGCTTCTTTTGCTCCAGCAACATCTTTGAATGTTACTCGATTATTTTTATCATTTGGATCTGTGATGCGAGCTTTGGATTGACCAAAAGTAAAAGCTTGCATGCCTTGACCTTTGACTTGCCTACCCATATACCAAAAGAAAAATACAATAAACAAAATAGGAATAAGGAAAGGTAAAAGCCCTAATAAAACAACTCCAAAACCACTAGGATTTTTGATTGCTATTTCTACATTAGCTAAAGATTCACTAGAAACTCCATAATTATACAAAGTTTGAGACAAAGAAGATTCTACTTCTTTTTTAGCTTTTTTAACTTCTTCATTTTGATAAAGAATTTCTAATTCATCCCCTTCTACGGTTATTTTCTTAACCTCGCCATTTGAAACATTATTTGCTAATTGAGATATTGGTATTTCTGCTATTGGTGTAGAATTTTTATCCAAAACCAAATACAAAGCAGTAAGCAACATAAAAATTAAAATTGTTGTTCCTATGCTACTTGTTAGACTACCACTATCTTTCTTTTTGTTATTTTTTTTACCTGAAAAATTAAATTGCATAAAGAAATAATACCATAAAAAATAGTAAAGTTAAAGAATATGCTAATATATAAATATGAGCAATTACGCTTATAATAAAAAAGCAAATTTTAATTATCAAATCCTAGAAAAATACGAAGGAGGTATAGAATTACTAGGAAGTGAAGTTAAAGCAATCAAGGCCGGCAAAGCTTCTTTTGAAGGTAGTTTTATTATTATTCGTGGAGGTGAAGTTTTCTTGATTAATATGAATATACAGCCTTATCAAATAAATAACATAGCAAAAGATTACAACCCTCTCCGGAATCGCAAAATATTAATTACTAAAAAAGAAATTGAGGAATTAGCTAAAACTGAGAAAAACAAAAGTTTGACAATAGTGCCTTTATCGTTGTATTCTAAGAATAGAAAAATCAAGATAGAATTCGCTGTTGCTAAAGGTAAAAAATCTTTTGACAAAAGAGAAACTATCAAGAAAAGAGATACCGATAGAGAATTACGCCGAGAATACAAAGGTCGTTGATAAATAAATAATAATTATAGAGTAAATATTTTAAACTTGATAACTTTTTACTTTATAACTAACTTGGGGATGATAGGCATAGACAAGAGTCTTTAACTATTAATGCATATCGAGTATGAGTTTTATCTCGCAAATCTAAACTCAAAAATCTAATTGCAAAATTAGGATCTAAGGTAAAAGCGTCTCCATACTTCGGTATGAAAGACTTTGCTTTTGCTCCAGCTTTCGCTTAAGAAACTGGTGTCAGTTTTATAGACTTCCGATATATAAAAACTGGCAACATATTATCGGGATAAGAAATATATTGCCGAATATATTTACCAAAATTTAGGCTTGCCCGAATGCTATGCATTTAAGCAGGCGAGGCTCGGTTAAAAAATATTTTGTTTGTTTAATAATTTTTTAACTTAAATTTTTAAACAAAATAAATATGTAGATTTTAATATTTAAACCTTTTGCACGGGGGTTCAATTCCCCCCTTCTCCACTCGACTCATTTTGCTAAAGCAAAACTCGCTCGTGGCAAGCCACAAAAAACATCTTAATAGAGGTGTTTTTTTGTTTTAGAGTCGAGTGCCCTGAGCTTGTCGAAGGGCATGTGTTATTATATTAATATGTTTGTGTATATGATAAAAAATAATTTTAATAAACTTTATGTTGGTATTATTGAAAATTTAGAAAAAAGATTAGACTATCATAATTCAAATTTAGGAGCTAAATTTACAAAAGGGAAAGAAAAATTCTATTTAGTTTTTCATGAAAAATATTCTTCTTTAAAAGAAGCCAGGCAAAGAGAGATACAAATCAAAAAATGGAAAAGAAGTAAAAAAGAATTTTTAATAGAAAAGTTTTCTCTTGGCCTGAAAACAAAAATCTAAGCAAAATTATTCGTGACCAATTCCATTGAATTTTTGAAAAAGATAAGTTATCCACAGTTTTAATTTGAAAGTATTGATTTTCTGAAAATAAGTAGTATATTTAATTTTATATCAAGTTCTTTATTTATTTAACCTTTAAAACAAAAATGCCTATGAAGAAGTTTTTGTTTCTTCTTGTGCTGGTATTTGGTTTTATTGCAATTCCAAAACTTGAAGCAAGTGCTTCAAAAAAAGAAAACACAATAAAACTTGATCCCGGCTATGGTATCACCTTACAAAAATTTGAACCTGGAATGGTTCATCTTACGGTATGGCGTGACCATCAAAAAACGGCAGATATTGCCCAACATCAGTATCCCTTTCGATCCAGCCGGCGATGATGTCGGCATTCCATTGTTTATTAAACCAGATCACCCACCTTAGCTGGGAGATCAAAACAGAAAGATTTTTCAAAAACGAACAGGGTAAAACCTGTAATGGACCCATCGCGCGATGGGTCTTTTTTATTTCCAATTTTTATATGATAAAATTAAATTATGCTAAAACAACCAACTTTTACAGTCTCAGGATACCGGGGTGTCTGGGGAGATAGTTTGAATCAAGAAATTACAAGTTTGTATACTAGGGCTTTTATTCGTTTCTTAAAAGAAGATCAAGAAAACCAAAGACCTAGAATTCTAATAGGCCGAGACGGACGCGAAAGTGGACAAGAAATCAAAGAAGCCATAATCAAAGAATTAGAAAAATACGGAGTTGATTTTATAGATGGAGGTATTCTCCCTACTCCGACTGTGATATATGCAGTTCGTAATCATAAATATGATGGAGCAATTATAATCACAGCGAGTCATAATCCTCGTGAATATAATGGTTTGAAATTTATAAACAACCAAGCTTTTTTCTTAAATAAAAATCAAGTAATTAAAATAAATAAATATACAGAACAAGAAAAATTACAAGTAGCAGAAATCCCTGGAACATTTATCAATAATGAAATAGAAATACCAAATTTCATCAAAGAACATGCTGATGAAATTTTGAAACATCTTGATTTGCACAGCATTAGAACTAAAAATTTCAAAATAGCAGTTGATATGATTAACGCTTCCGCTTGTGAAATGGACCCTTATTTGTTTGGAGAATTAGGTATAGAATTATTACCTATAAACAATATTCCAAATGGAGATTTCAAACATGCACCCGAACCACTCAAGCAAAATTTAACTGAAATTGCCGATTATGTTAAAAAAACTGGAGCGCATTTAGGATTTGCTCATGATCCAGACGCAGATAGATTAGTAGTGATTGATGAGAATGGTCATATAGTTTCCGAAGAATATACTCTGGCTTTGTGTTTAGAAAATATTTTAGAGAAAAATCCTAACAATAAAATTGTAATAAATTTATCAACTTCTAAAACTAATGAATTGATTGCAAAAAAATATAATAATGAATGTATTTTATCTCCAGTTGGAGAGATTAATGTTGTAGAAGAAATGACAAAAAACAAAGCCATAATCGGCGGAGAAGGAAGTGGCGGAGTTATCTACCCTACTATTAATAATTGCCGAGATGGTTTTGTGGCAATAGGACTTATTCTAGAATTAATTGCAAAAAGAGATAAAAAAGTTAGCCAAATAGTAAATGAATTTCCTCAATTCTTTATAAAAAAATTCAAGGGTCAATTAGATTTTGATTTTGAACAAAAGAAAACTCAATTAAAAGAAATTTTCAAAGAAGCAAAAATAACTGAAATTGATGGAATTAGATTTGATTTTCCTGATAACGCCTGGGTTAGTCTAAGGATTTCTAACACAGAGCCGATTTTTAGACTTTTTGGAGAAGCAATAAATGAGGAGCGTATAGAATCCCTATTTAAAGAAGTATTATTGACTTTTGAAAATAATTAAGCTAGAATACATATAGCTAAATTTTTAAAATTGCGAGAAAAAATAAACAACCAAATAAAAGCAAAAGAACTCCGAGTCATAGATAATAATGATAACAATCTCGGTATTTTAAGTTTTAAAGAAGCTTTAAGTATGGCAGAATCTTTGGGGCTTGATTTGATAGAGATATCACCTAAAGCAAACCCACCAGTCGCAAAAATTGGGAATTACGGCAAATATCAATACGAATTGAATAAAAAAATGAAGAAAATGCGTGCAAATGCAGTTTCTACAGAAACAAAATCAATTCAAATAAAAATAGGCACAGGTGATCATGATTTAGAATTAAAAGCCAAAACAGCTTCAAAATGGCTAAAAGAAGGTCACAGAATAAAAATAGAATTATTCCTAACAGGAAGAACTAAATTTATGAATGAAGCCTTCTTGAAAGAAAGATTAGAAAGAGTGCTAAATTTTATTACAGAAGAATATAAAATAGCAGAAAATATTAAAAAAGGTCCAAAAGGTCTAGTTGTTACAATAGAGAAAACAAAATAATTTTATGATGAA
>CAYNAO010000004.1:0-19893 GCA_964395435.1 uncultured Candidatus Saccharibacteria bacterium | reverse complement strand
GATGAAAACAAACAAATCATTTACAAAAAGATTAAAAATAAAAAAGAGTGGTAAAATCATAGCTCGTAAGCCAGGTTTTAACCATTTCAACGCAAGGCAATCAAGAACAGATCAGCTTGCAGGTCGTAAAGGAAAATCTTTTGTAATAAAAAACAAACCAAAAAGTCACTTATTACCATTTAATTAATAAATAACAGAAAGAAATGACAAGAGTTAAAAAAGGAGTACATGCCTTAAAAAGAAGAAGAAGTGTATTAAAACAAACAAAAGGTATGCGTCATGGTCGTAGCACCAAAGAGCGCCAAGCAAAAGATGCATTACTACACTCAGGAAATTATGCTTTTGCTCACCGCAAAGACAAGAAATCTCACAATAGAACTTTGTGGAATATCAAAATCAATGCTGGAGCTAGAGAATTAGGTTTATCATATTCAAAACTAATTGATTCTTTAAAGAAGAAAAACATAGAATTAGACAGAAAAATTCTATCTCACTTAGCAGAAAATAATCCGGAAACTTTCAAAAGAGTTTTAGATAAAGTAAAATAAAAAATCCCCTTATGGGGATTTTTTATTTTATAGTTTATATTCTTCTACTTTGTTTTTAGTAATAGACAAAATCAATTCATCTACTAATTTTTTAGGGTCTTGATTTGAAATAATAGTAGAAGTTTCTTTATGACTTTTTTCTACTATGTCTTTTAGTTGACCTCCCATATCCCAAGGTCCGTCTAATATTCCAATAGGCTTACTTTCTTGAAGAGCAGTAGTGAAATTATGAACTGTGCCTATTCTACCACAACCACAAATAAGAGCATCAGTAGAACGCACAAGCAAAATATCCCTACCCCCATATCCGAAACCTGTATAAATAACTAAATCCATATAATCAATCGGTAATTTGTAAACTTCTACATGCTCGCGCTCATTAGCCGCAGGAGAAAAACCAATAACCATACCTCCTGCTTCTTTGGCCCCCATAGCAACCCACATAGAAAAACCAGTAGAAGCTCCCATAACTAAAATAGCTCCCCTCTCGGCAATTGCTCTACCTAAAGCTTTAGCTTGATCAAGCGCATTAATACCACAATGCCCAGTATCCGAAGCCCCAGATACAGCAATTTTAATAATCTTGTGTCCGTGTTTAATAAAATTTTCACTCATCCCGTTAAATGTTTTTAATTAATTTATAATTTATATTATGCTTTATTTTTTAATAATTATATTTATTTACCTCTACCCGTTTTTTAAAACAATTAACGGGACTCATAGTTTAATTATAACTTATATTTTAAAAAGTTAAATTTACACTCTCTCCTTGGTCGGGAGCGTAGGCATTTATTCCTAAATTATCTTTGATTTTTTGAACTAAAAACAAAGAACTTTTTGGTTCACCCATAACCACGAAAACTTGCTTCAAAGTCTCACTTGAATCTTCTACGAAGTTTAATAAATGGTCGCTGTCTTTGTGACCAGAATATCCTGAAATAAAAGAAACATGAGATCTAACATCAACATACTCTCCTCCAATTTTTACAGTCTTGACCCCTTCTTGAATCAAGCGCCCTGGAGTGCCGGCTGATTGATATCCAGTCAAAAGCAAAGTATTATTCGGATCAGGTAAAAAATGACGCTCATGATGCACAATACGCCCTCCTGAAGACATACCAGATCCCGCTATGATTACTTTAGGGTTTGGAAATTCATTAATCTTTCTTGATTCATCTGATTTTAAAGTATTATGTAGTCCAGGAAAATCAAAAATATATTTATCATGCACCATGACTTTTTTGGCATCTTCATTAAAATAATCTTTGTATTTTTTAAAAACTTCAGTTAATTTAATGCCTAATGGTGAATCAAAGAAAATAGGCATCACTGGAATTCTTTTGTTTTCTACAAGCTCATTTAATTCAAAAAGTAATTCTTGGGAACGCTCAAGGGAAAAAGTAGGAATAAGCAATGCCCCTTTTCTCTTGTAGTTATCTTCGATTGCTTGCTCGAGGAATTTTCTTCTTTCATCTCTTTGTTCGTGATTTCTATCTCCATACACAGATTCCATAATCAAATAATCTATATCATTGATTTTATCAGTATCGGGCAATATAGGAGAAGGACTATTTCCTAAATCTCCAGTAAACAAAATATTTTTACCGTTAATGGTGAATTTTACCATTGCCGAACCTAAAATATGTCCAGCATTTAAAAATTTGAAAGTTATAGCATCAGTTATTTTATGTTCTTCGTAATAAGGCAAACTCTCCCACAGAGATAACGCTTTCTTAATATTATCAATTGTGTAAATTTTGTCTAAATTAAAATCAGTATTTTTTGATAAAATATTTGCAGTATCTTCAAGCATAGGCAGGACCAAAGATTTGGTTGGTGGAGTTGAATAAATCTTGCCTTGAAATCCTTCGTAAATTAATTTAGGAATTCTACCTATATGATCTATGTGCGAATGAGTTACAAATAAAATATCAATTTCTTTTGGATCATAAGGAAAAGGATCCCAATTTAAATCATCAGCTAATTTAACTCCTTGAGTTAAACCACAATCAATTAAAATTTTTTTACCATCAACTTCAAATAAAAAATTAGCCCCTGTTACAGTTCCCGTTCCTCCAGCGAATGTTATTTTACCTATTTTTTGCATTTATTTATTATAACTTATTTTTAAATTTTTTAAAAAAACAAAAGCGACTATTCCACCTAAAGTATCTGCTACAACATCAGTAAATGTATCAATAAAATCAAACGGATTTTGAGCAAAAATAATATTTACTAATATTTCGTAAACTTCCCAAGCAATCCCAATAAATAAAACAAAATAAATTAAATGAAGAAAATTTTTCTTATTGAAATAAAGTTGAACAAAATTTTTGTAATCATACCAGACAAAAAATAATCCTAGCCACAATCCCCCCAAAAAATGCATCATTAAATCAAACCACCAAATAGAAGAATACCAATAAAATTTATTAGCACTGAAATTTAGAAAAAAAATAATAAAAATTAAAAAAGAAACTAAACCAAATACTTTTTTCCTACTTAAAATATTCATAATACTATTATAACATTAAAAATAAAGATAAAAAAGAAAAATCCCTGCTATATTTCTACAGCAGAGATTCTACTTAGGGCTATTTTTAAAGTATTACCCTAGCTTTAAAGCTAAGTGGGTGACAGACAAACAATACCACGGCATTATTTGATCGAATCTCCCTAAACATAGTGTTCTAGGTAATATTTAAAAAATAACCCTACTATCATTTTAGCTAAAACAAATTTTTCTGCAAGTAATTTTTACAAAAAACCACAAAAAAATTAAAAAAACAAATTGACAAAATTATTTTTAGTCTTTGTATTCTGCGTAAATAAAATCAGTGTCAATTTTTGGATAAGAAAACAATTCTTCTTCAACAAAAAATCTACTAATTTCTAATTCGCCATTCTCTGGACTATCAGAAGCATGAACTATATTTGATTGAGTTGATAAAGAAAAATCTCCACGAATAGTTCCAGCATTTGCTTCCCATGCTTTTGTTGGACCTACAATCAAACGAATAGCAGAAACAGCATTAATACCAGATAATGCCATAACCACCACAGGAGAAGATTTCATAAAGCTTCTTGTACCTGGGAAAAAAGGCTTGTCTTTAATATGAGCATAGTGTTCTTCTATTAAAGTATCTTCAATAGACATCATCTTAAGTCCAATAATTTTTAAACCTTTTTTTTCAAAACGATTGATGATTTCACCAACCAAGTTTCTTTGAACAGCGTCAGGTTTAATAATAATTAAAGATCTTTCATCATTTGGTCTTGTCATAAATTTTAAATTTTATAATTAATAATAAGGATATATTACCAAAAAAAACCAAAAAATGAAAGCTTTTTTATTTCATAGTATTATAGCGAGACATAATTTCTTCTTCTACTTCTTCTCTGTCTCGGCCGTATTTGAGATAAGACAATTGCTTGATTTTATCTACAATTTCTAAATTACCTTCTTCGGGAGCTATTGTTTCTATATTAAAAGGTTTGGTTGGTTGACCGTTTACCAGCATAGAAACATAAGCATTATAATTATCTATTTTTGAAATATCCCCTGCTGTGAAAACTGGTTTGAATTTTGCTTCGAGGAAACTAGCATCTTCTGGTGAAACTCGAAATACTGCCATCGAACCAACATTACCAAAAACTGCATTTTTAATTCCTTCATCTAATTGAGAAATATATTGATGAGCAACATTTAGAGATAATCTATATTTACGAGCTTCAGATAAAATAGAAGAAATAGAATCAGTAGTCACATTTTGAAACTCATCTATATAAAGATAAAAATCATTCATCTTTTGACCAAACATATCTACTCGAGAGAGAGCTGCCATTTGAATTTTACCTACTAAAACTAAACCAATCAAATTCGCATTTATATCCCCTAGTCTACCTTTTGATAAATTCACCAGCAAGATTTTTTTCTCGTCCATAATTTTCCTAAAATTAAAAACAGATTCTTGTTGCAGGACTACTGGACGCATAATATCGTTTGAAATAAAGTTATCAAATTTTGAAGAAATATAAGGAACAAAGTTAGCTAAAGATTGATCTCCTGAAGTTTCTTCAGCTGATTTCCAGAATTGCTTGATAATAGGATTTTTACAACGAGCAAGCTTCATATCCCGAAATTCTTTATCAGCTAAAACTCGAGTAATTTCAAGCAAAGTAGAACCACTCTCTGGGTCTTCCATAACCAGAAAAGCACTATTTCTAAAATATTGTTCAAACATAGCTCCTCCTCCGACTTTCATATCAAAAAGCTTGTTGAAAATTCCCATAAGTTCATTTACTACAAAAGTCTTTTGTTCAGGATATTTTGGATCAAATTCAAGCATATTAAGTCCCATTGGGCGAGCTGTATAAGCAGGGTCAAAATAAATAACATCATCAATACGCTCTTTTGGAATACGAGAAAGGATGGTTTGAATATCGGTACCATGAGGATCAATATAACAAACTCCATCCCCATTTCTAATATCTTGAGTAATCATATTAAGCAAAATATTAGTTTTACCTGTTCCTGTTTGACCTATTACATAAAAATGCCTAACCCGGTCTTCGCGAGCCATACGGACCATTGTTTCTCTGCCGCGATAATTATTTACTCCTAAAATTATACCCTCTTCCCCCATTTCAATCGGAGCTGGAGCTATACCGGATTTTGCTTCTTTTAATTGAGCAATACTAGAAACACCAACTGGAAAATGAAAAATAGAAGCTAATTCTTTTAAATTAAGAGGCATTAATTTATCATGAGAAAAAATTCTAAAAGAAAAATCATGGAATAATTTCTTCAGGCTACTTCCACTTAATCTTTCAAACAAAATTGAATTACTTGCTGGTTCATCGAACTGATTAAAAGCCGATTCTATTTCTGTTAGAATCATATCTGATCTTTCTTTAGTTTCAGCTGAAGTTATAATACGAATATTTGCTTTTAAAATAGAGCTTTTCATTTTTGTAGAAATTTTTTCTACGGCTCCTTCGTCTACAGCCCTTCTTCCTTTCATTAATTTCTCTTTACTTAATTCAGGATTTTTAGGCTTAGTTCCAAACAAAATTTCTTTGGAAGCAGTCAAAAAAGCACTACTGAATTTATAAAAATTATCAGAAGCATATTTAACCGACATGCCATCTTTAACATCATCTAAGATTTTATGAAATTGATGAATGAATTTATTCCCAGCTGGAGCAATCAAAATCTGAATCGAAGCTCCTTCACCTTTGGTTTTTAATTTTTCAAAAACTCCTAAAATATTTTTCATTGGATCGTGATCTATATTCTCGTAAGTCCTTAAGGGTAAAACTGGTTTTTCTGATAGATAAGCATAAGCCCCAGAAGATTCTCCATCTATATTGAAAATATTAAAATCATCTTTGACTTCTTTAATTTTTGCATGATTATAAAAAGCCAAGATTTGCTTCTCAAATAAAGTTATATATTTATTAGGAACAGAAGCATAAATCACAACTTGGTCTGATTGATTAGATAGTGCAATTTCTAATGAAAAATAATCTTCCCTCAGATTATCTTTATCCAGCGAAATACCTTGCATTCCAGCATAAAATTGCTCCATAGCTCCAATAAAATCTTTAAAATTCTTATTTTTATCTGCTTCGTCTTGAGGTGGAGGCAGGGTTATTTCAAACAAAGTCATATCCAAAGAGCGATAGATAGAACTACCTTCTTTAACATCTTTTGACAAATTACCAGTTTGAAAATATTGAATTAAAATTCTATGAAAATCATCTTCTATATGAGGATTATTCATATTTTCAACAATAGATAAAGTATTGCGAATACCTTTCGTTAACACAAAACCTAATAATTCTTCCATAGTAGCATCATGCAATTCAGGTTTTAATTTTAGAACTATACCCTCTTCTTCTTTTTTAGAAATTAAATGCTCTTTCTCTAAAACTTGTTCTTTCGGAATATTTTTGTAATCAGCAATAGTTTCAGTAATTGCATTTTCACGAGCAGTTTCAAAATGACCCAAAGATTGTAATTCTTTTTCTTTTTTTTCTACTTGAGAACGGAGAAAAGCTAACTCATCTTCTGGAGTTTTAAATTTAGAAATATTTTGAAATATATTTCCTTCCATCCCGTTAAATATTTTTAATTAATTTACAATAATTACTTAAAGTCATGTGACTAATTTAACTTTAAAATATTGATACCCGTTATTTAAAATATTTAACGGGATCCATATTTTAATTATAACAAGAAAAAATATAAACGGAAATGAAAAATTCTAAAAACGAAAGATTTATTGTTTTAAAAAGCATTGCGCAGGCCGACGGGCCGAGCATAGCAAAAAATCAGCAGATTTTTAGTGCGGTTTTTAAAATAATAAATCTTTTGTTTATAAAAAAGTAAAAATATTTTTTATTTTTCTTTAGTCAAAATCTCCCCACCCTTTTCTGTTATCAAAACAGTGTGTTCAAAATGAGCACTTCTCTTGCCGTCACGAGTTTTAAAAGTCCAATCATCTTTATCTAAAAAAACATTCTTAGTTCCTAAATTAAGCATAGGTTCAATAGCCACAACCATACCTTCTACCAATTTCTCTCCAGTTCCCTTCTCTCCAAAATTAGGAATAAAAGGATCTTCATGAATATATTTACCAACACCATGCCCAGATAAAATGTCAACAATACCGTATTTATGCTTTTGCTTGCGAACAAAGCTCTCTATAGCAAAACCTATATCTCCAACCCTTTTACCAATTTTTGCTTGTTTAATTCCAATATTTAAAGCCTCACGAGTAATTTCAAGCAACTTCTTGTCTTCTTTAGAAATCTCTCCAACCCCAACACTAATCGCCATATCAGCAAAATATCCGCGATGATTAATACCACAATCAATAGCCACAATGTCACCTTCTTGCAGAATTCTATTTGTAGGAATTCCATGCACAACTTCATCATTCACCGAAATACATAAAGTCGCTGGAAAAGGAGTTTTTGCGCCATAAGGTTTGTAATTCTTAAAAGCTGGCTTGTCTCCGTATTCACGAATTAATTTTTCTGCATATTCATCTAATTCCATCGTTGAAATTCCCGGACGGACCAAAGCTACAGTTTTATTTAAAACAGTTGCTAATCTCTTCGCGCATTCACGAATTATCTCAATTTCTTCTTTTGTTTTTATTATAATAGACATATTTTTATACTACCTAAAAATTCCTATAAAGCAAATTTAATAAATCTCTTTTTTATAACACTCTTCGCAATACACTATTTCAGGGCGATCTGGAGCATAACTAGTTTCGAATTCATTATTACAACCTTCTTTCATGCAAGAACGGTGCCAGAGCTTTAAAGGGTTTCTAAATGAAAGTCTTTCTTCTTGTCTACAATAAAAACATTTTCTTGGTATAGGTAAATTCATAATTTTATAAAATTTAAATTCATCAGGAATAATTTTATAGTTACGATTACATTTTTCACAAGCAAAAATATTTTCAATAAAACTTTCATCTAGACTAGAAATATCAGAAGGCATATTGTCTATACTTATGGTCTCCTTGCCTTCAGTTTTTTGAATTTTATTTTGAAATTTATAATTATTATTTAAAATTTCTTTTTCAGATAATGGAAAGAAGTATTGCGCCATAGTTTCATTGTAGCCAAAATATGATAATTCTATAGGGAAAAATTCACCGTATTTATAAATATTCCCCTTTTTATCTATATAAGACATATCGTTCATATGTTTTTTTATTTTTTTTAACATTTCAAAATATTCTTCTTTTGAATATTGTTTATTTAAAATACAATATTGCTTATTTTTTAAACCAACACAACCAAAAATATATTTACAATTATGACAATGCATATTGTATTCTACAAATTGAGATTTAACAGTAAATAAGCCAAATTTATTATTACTTGAATTGTCTAAAACAACACCTTCATAACCTTGCTCATGTTCACCTGAAGTTGTAATATCATAAGAATCTATATTTTTACCTCCCTGTTGAATATATTTACAATTCTCCATAATATCACCAATAAAACAATTCTTAGAATTTTTTGAATTACTTAACAAATCTCCACTTACATTAACAGAGTGAATGATATGCGCATATTTTCTAGGATATTTTAAAATAAAATCTTTAAAATCTTTTTTCGCCTTTTCTCTTCCTTCATAAGTATTTAATCTATATGAATTTAAAATATTTTCATATTCTTCTTTTGAATATCTTTTATTTTGAAAACAATACTTTTCTCCTCTAAGTCCAATACACATAAAACAATTATTTACATTACGACAATCATAAAGAAAACTAGAATCCAAACAAGAAACACAGAAATAACTATTTGATAATTTATAACACTGGGAACAATTCAAACAATCATAAAGCCATTCGGAAGATTCTAAAATATAAGAACAATCAGCCATATTCTTACCAGCTAAAACCATATAACCGTAAAATACATTTTCAATGTGCCATGAACAAAAAGTCATATAACAATTTTTAGCAAACCAACAATCACCAGTGTATTCGCATTTAATACTAGCAATATTATTATCATTTACTAATGCAATATGAGGTACATTATAGATTAAATTTTTATATTGAGAAAAAAAATCTTGATTAAAATCAAAATCTTGTCCAAATTCCAAACCTTCCCATTTATCACTCCACCAACATTTATTACAATAAATTTTTATATTAGAATCTTCAGAATACATTGAAACTAAATTAGTATTACAAGAATCACATTGCCTACTATACAAAGAAAAATCATTACGCCAAGAAGCTCGTCTTTGAAATCTACACTCCGGACAAAAAGTTGGTGCTGGAACTTTCATTTTTTCATAAAAAGAAAAATCGTCTGGTTCAATTGTAAATCCACAACTACAATTCTGACATATTACATTTTGTGATTTATATTCCATAATAGATATTAATTTCTTCTTTTTAATTGTTTATAAATATTCTCTCTACTGCCAACTAAAATAATTAAAATTATTAATTCTTGATTATAAATTTTATAAATAATTCTATATTGAATATTAGAAACTTTAAAATGAATCGAGAAACAATCATAAAACTCTCCACTTAATTGTTCTCCTATATTAGGATTTTTAGTTAAATCTAAAAAAATGTCGTTAATTTTTGATTGGATATTTCTAGGTAAATTTTTAATATCTTTTTTAACGGCAGTTGTAATTTCAATTTTATACATAAATTTATTTAAACTTCCAAGTAGTTGTCTTTCCTTTTTTTAGATCTTCTTCTCCTTTTATTAATCTTTTCTTTAAAAGAGCACTGACTTTATCTTCGTAAATAAAATCTTTTTTAAGCTTTTTATTAGCACTCAAAAGAAACTCATATTCTTTACGAGGTATAGTTACCAAATCTTGATTCTTTAGATTTGATTTTAATAAAACTGAATTCATTATTATATTATATCACAAAATTCAAAAAAAGCTATAGTAATTTAAAAAATCTTGGTACCTTTGAATTCTTCGCCTTTTATGCATTTTTCAAAATTTTCAATTGGTTTACCATTTAAAATATAAACAGTCATTCCCTCTTCATGAGCCATTTTTGAAGCTATTGGATCAAAAGGACTTGAAAGTCCAGGATTCCATTCTGAAGGGATTAAAGCCCTATATTCATCCCAAGAAATATTTTCAAACTTTTTTGCATCTTTGTTTATTCTAGGATCAGAATCATAAACATGATCAATATTAGATAAATTAACTATTTTCTTTGCTCCAATTTTCTTTGCTCCTAGGACTGCATCAAAATCAGTACTATGACCAGGTTTATAAGCCGAACCAACTACGATTGGTTTTTCAAAAGGAAAATCCAAAGACAAATCAGGAATAACTTGATAATGAGCTAAATCTTCGAACATTACTCTAACTAATTCAGCGTTTAATTTTAAAGAAGCAATTCCAATCCAATCCAAATCATCGTTTGAAGGATTTGCTAAAACTTTTGCTCCGTCTTGATATTTGCGACAAATCTTCCCCCCTCCAGTAATTATTAAAAACTTTTTACCTTTATTAACTTCTGAAACAATTGTTTGTTTAAAATTTTTTAAAAACTCTACATCAAGCTCTTCTGGAACTATTAACGAACCTCCTAATGAAATAACAATTGTTTCTTCCATAAATTACAAATTAATTAAATTAATAATATCACGATGGACATTTTCTATGCTTTGCTCACCGTTTACTTTTAAAAGTTTATAACCTTTTTTGTCATTAAAATACTGCATTGCTGGAACTACTTTGTTTTCGTATTCATCAAATCTTTTTACTATAGCCTCTTCGGTATCGTCTTCACGAGCGCGTAATTTCATTCTTTTCAAAGCTTCTTCTTTTGAAAGTTCTAAATAAATAATTTGTATATTTTCTCTTTTGTAGAAATTCATCACATCTTCAAAAACCTTGGATTGAGTAATTGTTCTAGGATAACCGTCAGCTATTAAAAATTTATCTTCTGAAATAGAATCTTTTAAAGAATTCACAAAAATAGCATCAGTTAAAAAATCAGGTTGCAAATTACCCTTGTTGATTGTTTCTTTGACTAATTGAGAAGTTTGATTAGTGTCATTTAGAATTTTTCTATATTCGTTTCCAGGATAAGCATATATAACTTCTTTATTATATTTATTCTTTAAATATTCTATTAAAAGGTTAACTTGGGTTCCTTTTCCAGACCCAACTATTCCAAAAAACACGAAAGTTTTAGATTGCATATAATATAGATAATACTAAATTTGGCTTGAAAAATCAATTTTTTTAGCATAGAATGTTTTTATATGAATCCCGTTAAATATTATGATGGGAAAGTTTTTAATATATTAAAAGTGAATAAAAATATTTAACGGAATGAAAAAAGAAATAATCACCATATCTGGATTACCTGGAAGCGGTAAATCAAGCACAGCAAACAAAGTAGCCGAAGCTTTAAATTACAAAAGATTTTCAACTGGGGATTTTATGCGAAATATTGCCCTAGATATGAATTTATCATTAAATGAATTATCTAAAATCGCTGAAAATGATAATGGTGAAATAGATAAAAGAATTGATGACGAGAATCGTAAATTAAACGAGCAAAATCAGTTTGTGATTGATTCACGACTCGCCTTTCATTTTATACCTAATTCTTTTAAGGTTTTTCTAGATCTACCTCTAGAAATATCAAAAGAGCGCATAATGAAGAATTTAAAATTAAACGCTCTCCGGCAAAAAAGCGAAAAAGCTGAAAATTTAGAAGAAGTTTATAAAAACATTCAAGAAAGATTAGCTAGTGAGAAAAAACGCTACAAAGAACTCTACAATATAGATTACACAAAAAAAGAAAACTTTAATCTTGTGATAGACACTAATGAAAACAACTTGGAGGAAACGGTAGAAATAATTCTCAAAGAATATAACAATTGGTTAATTAATAATTAAAAAACCTTCATATGAAGGTTTTTTAATTATTAATTTTACAAATTTTTACTTTACAACTAACTAGTATTCTCTCATTGATAATTGAGCGTCAATTTTCTTTATCAAATCAAGCACAACAGAAACAACGATAAGTAGGGCTGTTCCTCCTAAAGCAAGAGCAGAAATTCCAGAAGCTGCTTGCATGATAAGAGGCAATACAGCAATAAACCCTAAGAAAAATGCTCCGAATAAAGTAATACGAGTTAAAACTTTAGCAATATAACTTGAGGTAGAAGCACCTGGACGAATACCTGGAATAAAAGCTCCGTTCTTTTGTAAATTAGTAGACAAAGAATCTGGATCGAAAGTAACAGCTGTGTAGAAATAAGTAAACAAGAATACAAAGATAAAATACAAAATTCCGTATAACAAAGAAGTTTGAGAGAATCCAGCTAATGCTTGACCAATACTTGCTAATGTAGAATTAGCAGAATTCACCAAGAAATTACCAATTATTTGAGGGAAAAGCAAAATAGACAAAGCAAAGATAATTGGCATAACTCCAGATTGATTTACTCTTAAAGGTAAATAAGTAGAACCTCCACCATAAACCTTATTACCACGAACTTGTTTTGCATAAGTAACTGGTATTGGTCTCTCGCCTTCTGTAACAACAACAACTCCAGCAATAACCAAAAGACCAATCACAACAAACAATACATAAGCAGGAATTTGAGATGGATCAAAAGTAAATATTAATTGGCTAATTTCAGTTGGTAAATTCGCTACGATACCAGCAAAGATAATCAAAGAAACTCCGTTACCAATACCAAATTCACTCATTAATTCTCCTAGCCACATAGTAAGCAATGCTCCAGCAACTACGATAATCAAATTAGTTATTTGATCAAAAACAGTTAAATCGATTAATATACTTTGATTTTCTAAAATTGCTAACAAAGAAAAACCTTGAATAAAAGCAAGAGGCACAGTTAAAATTCTTGAATATTGAGTGAATTTTTTTCTACCCAAATCCCCTTCTTCTTGATACATTCTCTTTAATTTCGGAACCATCACAGTTAAAAGCTGCATTATGATAGAGGCTGTAATATAAGGACCAACTCCAAGCATTATAATAGAAAGATTAGATAATCCTCCTCCAGAGAAAATATTTAAAATACTAAAAAATTGATTATTTGAAAGGAAACGATTTAATTGCAAAGTATCTACTCCTGGAATTGGAATAGAAGAAAGTAATCTAAATATAATTAGAGCACCTAAAACAAACAAAACTCTGTTGCGTATTTGCTTGTCAAAAAAAATCATTTTAAATTTAGATAAAAAATTTTGCATATTACTTTTCTATTTTTCCGCCTGCTTTATTGATTTGTTCCATAGCAGATTCAGAAATAAATAAATTTGAAAAATTAGCTTTTAGATTGAATTCATTTTTAGCAGCTAAAATTTTAACTTTTGGAATAAAACCTTTTCTAGTTTTGATAACTTTTGCTTCTACTAAAGATTTTGGATTTACATCTGCTCCAGCTTGCATTAATTTAGCAATTTTATCTAGTGAAATTGAAACTGGTTTGTTTTGAATAGAGTTAAATCTATAACCACGCAATTTAGGTATTTTCTTGATAATAACTCTTAGTTCTGGACGGCGTTTATTACCAGCACGAGCAGTTTGCCCCTTGCCTCCACGACCAGAAGTCTTCGCATGCTTACCTCCACGGCCAACAATACGATCTTTTTTGTTTTTATTTTTTCTTTTTAATTCGTGTATTTGCATAAAATTAAATTTAATTATTCTTCTCTTGCTACTTCTTTATTGTTTACCACCACTGTATCAGTTGTAGCTTTTTTGTATTTTGAAGAATTTATTGATAATGCAGCCATTACAGCTTTAGAGTTATTCAATTTATTTTTTGTTCCTCCGATAACCTTTGCAGTTACATCACGAACTCCTGCTAATTTTAGAATATCACGAACAACTGTTCCAGCTACAAGTCCACGACCCTTATTAGGCATAATTTTAACATAAGAACTAGAGAATTTTGCAGAAACTTCATGAGGTAAAGACATGTCTTTGTTTAAATTCAAAGTTACCATATTCTTTTTAGCATTTCTCAAGGCTTTGTTTATAGCTAATGCTGTATCTCCTGCTTTACCTAAACCAAGTCCAATGCTACCTTTTTTATCTCCAGCAACTAAAGCAACACTAAAAGAAAATCTTCTACCTCCAGCCATCACACGAGTCACACGACGAATACTAACCATTTTTTGATCAAATTCTGGTTTTGGTCTTGTGAAAGATGTTGATTTTCTATTATTCTTTTTTTGTGTAT
Organism: uncultured Candidatus Saccharibacteria bacterium; assembly: GCA_964395435.1. Classification (GTDB taxonomy): domain Bacteria; phylum Patescibacteriota; class Minisyncoccia; order Phycocordibacterales; family UBA9973; genus UBA9973. Next base: position 5,572 of record CAYNAO010000004.1, on the reverse strand, counting down.
CTTTTTCCATTTTTTTAATTAAAATTTAAGTCCACCCTTGCGAGCTTCGTCTGCTACTAATTTAATACGGCCAGTGTATTTGAATCCATTTCTATCAAAAACAACTTCTTTGATTTTTTTAGCTTGTGCTTTTTCTGCAATCATTTTACCTACTGAAACTGCTCTTTCGGTCTTTGTTCCTTTTTCAATTTTAATATCAGAAGCTTCCACTAAAGTATTACCTTTTGTGTCATCGATAATTTGCGCATAGATAAATTTATTAGAACGGAAAACTGAAAGTCTTGGTTTATTTTCTGTACCAGAAATTTTTGCTCTAATTTTTTTCTTTAATCTTATTCTTTTTTCTGTTTTTGTTTTCATAATTTTTACTTTAAGTATTAAAAATATTAAGCAGTTTTCTTACCTTGTTTTCTTCTAATAACTTCATCGTGATATCTGAAACCTTTACCTTTATAAGGTTCTGGTTTTTTCAAAGCTCTTACTCCTGCAGTAAAACTTCCAACTAGTTCTTTGTCTATGCTAGAGAAAGTTAAATTATTTTTTTCAACTGTAGCGTTTATTCCTTCTGGAATAGCAACAACAACAGGATGAGAAAAACCTAAAGCTAGATGTAATTCTTTTCCTTTTAATTCTGATTTGAATCCAACACCTTCTAGGATCAATTTCTTTTCGTATGGAGTTTCTACTCCTTTTATCATGTTCATTAAATGTGAAGCATAAGTACCCCAAAGAGCATGAGAAAATTTATCGTTTCTTTTAACTTCTAGAGTTATGTTTTCAGGATTGATATTGATAGTAATATCGTCTCTGAATTCACGAGTCAAAGAACCTTTAGGTCCAGTAACTTTAATAAAAGCTCCGTCTCTTTCTACTTTTACTCCTTTTGGTATTTGAATGTCTTTTTTTCCAATTCTACTCATATAATTTTATTACCAAATTTTAAATAATGCTTCCCCACCAACTTGCTCTTTGCGAGCTTCACGACCTCCTAAAATTCCTTTTGGTGTTGATAAAACTAATAAACCAAAACCGTTTTTAACTTGATGAATATCTTGTAAACCAAAATATACTCTTTTTGATGGCTTTGAAATTCTTTGAACTTCTGAAATTTTTGGTTTTTTGTTTGTGTAAACTAAACCAATTTCTAAAACTGGTAATCCTTTTCTTGTTTTTTTATTAACTGAAGCAACAAAACCTTCTTTTTGTAAACATAAAGCGATTGCATTCTTTAATTTAGAATAAGGCACAAAAACAGATTCCTTGTTTGCAAGACCTCCGTTTTTAATTGTTATCATCATTTGTGAAATTATATCCATAATATTTTTATTTTAAAGATTAAAACTACCAAGAAGACTTTCTTACGCCTGGTAAATTACCTTCGTTTGCTTGTTCTCTAAAGCAGATACGACAAAGATCGAAATCTCTCATAAAAGCTTTTCCACGACCACATCTAAAACAGCGATTCTTCGCTCTAGTACTAAATTTTGGTTTTTTGTTCGCTCTCGCGACTACTGATTTTTTTGCCATATATAAATAAATGTCTTTTATTCAAGTGATATCTTGTGTATTTTCTTAAAAGTTCTTAAAATTAGAATTCTTAAGGAGAAACACAGATCAGTCTTAAATATTGAAGACTTTTACATAGTAGCAAATCCAAATAAATAAGTCAAATTATTTTTGAATAAAAAAACAAAAATCCCCTTTCGGGGATTTTTTGAGAATTTACTTTTTCTTCTTTTCGTCTTCTTTTTTGAATGGAACTCCTAAGTGTTCATAGAAAGCAAAACCTTCTTTTTTACTTTTAGCTGTTGAAACTAAAGTAATAGATAAACCAAACACATCTCTAATATCTTCGTCTGCTGTTTCTGGGAAGATTGTGTGTTCTTTGATACCAATAGTAGCGTTTCCAATATCATCAACAACGCTTCTATTTATTCCACGAAAGTCTTTTGTACGAGGCAAAGCTACATTAAATAACTTTTCCAAGAAGTCAAACATTCTCTCTCCTCTTAAAGTAACAGTAATACCTACTGGATCGCCTTGTCTGATTTTGAATGAAGCAATTGATTTTTTAGCTCCACGAGTAGCAGGTTTTTGACCAGTGATTTTTGAAAGACGATCTACGATTTGTTCGTTTTTATTCTTGTCTTTCTTCATCATTGTACCTGTTCCAACATTAATAATTACTTTTTGTAGTTTTGGAGCAGACATAAGATTCTTGTAGCCAAAAGTAGCTTTCAGAGCTTCATATGCTTTATTATTTTTTTCTTTTACAGTTATTTTTTTCATAATTATATTTCTTGATTACTTTTGCGAGCAACTCTTACAAATTTTTCACCGACTTTCTTTTTGCCGATTCTTGATTGTTTTCCTGATTTTGGATCTAAAATCATAACATTTGATGCATTGATTGGCATAGCTACACTAACAACACTACCCTTTTCTCCTTGACGGCGAGGACGCATATGTTTTTTTAGCATATTTAAACCTTCAACAATAACTTTGTTTTCTTTAGGTAAAGTTTTAGAGATTACTCCTTTTTTACCTTTGTCTTTACCAGTTATGATTATTACATTGTCTCCTTTTTTTAATTTCATTTTTTTCTATAATTTAAATTTATATAACTTCGGGTGCCAAAGAAATAATTTTTTGATAACCTTTTTCTGATAACTCTCTTGGTATTGGACCGAAAACACGACCAGCCTTTGGTTCTTTCTTGCCTTTATCTAAAATCACAACTGCATTATCATCAAAACGAATATATGAACCGTCTTTTCTTCTGTAAGCATTGTTTGTTCTAACTACTACTGCTTGATGAACATCCTTTTTCTTTACAGCTTTACGAGGAGTTGCAGTTTGAACTGAAATTACAACAATATCACCGATTCCAGCATAACGTTTTTTTGAAGATCCTAAAATCTTAAAAACACGGCCAACTGTACCTCCGGCATTGTCTGTTATTTTTACTATACTTCTATCTTGTATCATATATTTCGGTTTTTATATTAATAATAATTAATTTTCTACAACAACAAATTTCTTGTCTTTTGAAATTGGTTTTGACTCTTTTAATGAAACTTTATCTCCTATATTGAATTTATTATTCTCATCATGAGCTTTGTATTTTTTACTTACTTTGTAGAATTTTCCGTATTTAGGATGCTTAATAAATCTTGTTACAGAAACAACAATAGTCTTGTCCATTTTATTTGAAACCACAACACCAGAAAGCAATTTTTTTGCTTTTGTTTGAGTGTTTTCTTTTGTTGTTGTTTTTTTTGCCATATATTAATTATTTTTATTACTTTTATTATTTTCTGTCAATAAACGAGCTAAGTCTTTTTTTAAGGAAGCTAACTCTTTTACATTTTTAACTTTTGAATTACTTTTATTGAAAGCAATTGAACTAATTTTATCTCTTAATTCAGCAATCTTTTTAGTCAAATCTCCTTCTTTTAAAATGTCTTTTTTCTTTGCCATATTATCTTGCGATTATTCTTGTTTTAACTGGTAATTTACTACCTGCTTTTCTTAGAGCCTCTCTTGCTACTTTTTCGTCTGCTCCATCTACTTCAAATAAAATTCTTCCTGGCAATACTTCGAAACAATATCCTTGTGGATCTCCTTTACCTTTACCCATACCCATTTGAGCTGGCTTTTGAGTAAATGGTCGATCTGGGAAAACTCTGATCCAATATTTACCTGTTTTAGTTAATGTTCTTGAAACAACCTTTCTAGCTGATTCGATTTGATTCGATTTAATTCTAGCAGAAGTTTCAGCTTTCAAACCAAAAGAACCGAAGGACAATTTTGTTCCACGAGTCTCCGGCGTAAGCTTATCTTTGTGAGTACGCTTGGTTTGCCATTTTCTAAATTTTACTTTTTTTGGTAATAACATAAAATTATTCTAATTAATTACTTTTTGTATTAAAAACTTTACCTCGGTAAACCCAAACTTTGATTCCGATTACACCATAAGGTAAATTTGCTCTTTCTCTTTTAAAATCAATATCTGCTCTGAATGTTTGAAGTGGAATAGAACCTCTTTTCAATTCTTCACTACGAGCAATTTCAGCTCCACCCAAACGACCTCCTAATACTATTCTAACACCTTCTACTCCAGGAGCCGCCATAACTTTTTCGATAACTTGCTTCATGACTCTTCTGTAAGGCATTCTTTTTTCTAAACCTTCAGCAACCATATAAGCAACCACAGCTGCATCTGCTTCAGGATTGGTGATTTCTAAAATCTCTAATTTAAAATCATCTGGACGAGCAATCTTCAAAGAATCCATTTTTTTCAAAATATCATCTTTTAATTTTGTAACCCCTTCTCCATTTCTACCGATTAGTAAACCTGGACGAGAAGTTCTAATTATAAAACGAGTAGTTTTTTGATTTCTTTCAATGTCAATTTGAGAAACATACATTCCGCGTAATTTCTTTTCTAAATATTCTCTAAGCAATACATCTCCTTTTAAGAATTTTGTATATTGTTTAGGACTAGCAAACCAGCGAGATTTCCAGTCTCTTAGAATAATCAATCTATGTGCATATGGGTGTACTATTTTTGACATATTATTTTTGTTTAACTACTTTTTTTGTTGCTTTCTTTTTTGGAGCAACTTCTTTTGCTAATTTTTTAACTTTTTCTACTGCTTCTCCTAAAACTACAGTTACATGACTAGTTCTCTTGTTGATTCTAGCTCCGCGTCCCATAGCTCTTGGCATCATTCTTTTCATAACTAATCCTTTATCTACTCTTAATTCTTTGATGAATAAAGTATTAGCATCTTTTCCTAAATTCTTTGCATTTGCTAAAGCAGAAGCAACTAATTTCTTGATTGGAGTACTTGCTCTTTTAGCCAAAAAATCAAGCTCAATTAGAGCGTCTTCTACTTTTTTCCCTTTAACTAGACTAGCTACTAAACGAACTTTTCTAGGTGATTGTCTGTAATTTTTTAAAAATGCTTTCATAAATTTATTTTAATTATTTTTTCTTTGCAGTACTTGCTGCTCCAGTTGCTGCTTTTGCTTGAGCAATTTCAGCTTCCTTTTTCTTTTGTTCTAATTCTTTTTGCATCTTACCTCCATGTTTAGAGAATTTCTTTGTAGGAGAAAATTCACCTAATCTGTGTCCAACCATATCTTCGGTTACCAATACAGGAATATGAGTTTTACCGTTATGAACTCCAAAAGTAAAACCTACCATTTCAGGCGAAATAACAGAAGCTCTCTTCCATGTCTTGATTACATCAGTTTGCAGAGGGTTTTTACCTTCGATTTTCTTTAATAATCTCTCATCAATGTATATTCCTTTTTTTAGTGATCTTGTCATATATTTTATATAAATAAAAAGCCCTAAACGAGCTTATACTATATTAACAAATTTAAAAATAAAGTCAAATATATTACATGCTGTCTCAAATAAGGATAAAAAATAAAATAAAAAAGCCCGAGTTTCACACTCAGGCTTTATAAAATTCAAACTTTAAATTCCATGTTTGGGAATTCCTTTACAGCAATTAAATCTTTTAAGAGATCAAATTTTACCTCAAAGAGATTTTGCATT
>CAYNAO010000003.1:0-47398 GCA_964395435.1 uncultured Candidatus Saccharibacteria bacterium | reverse complement strand
AAAGAATTAAATGAGCCACCTACTATTATTTTTTCATCAGACTGCAAAGCTGTAATATTAACATTTCCACCATTAAAACTAAGACCTAAATTATTATAAAAAGTTATATCTTCTGTTCCATCAGAAGGTGTTGCATTACTAGGTATTGGAGCTGAGAAAAAAATTAAAGATAAAACTAATAATCCACTTAATAAAAATAATGGTAATTTGTGTATAGATTTTTTAACTGAGTTCATATAAATATTATATCAAAATAAGCCTAAAAATAAAATAAAACCCTGGTGGGTTTTATTTTTTCTTATTTGCCTTCTTTGCTAGAGTCTCTTTCTTGATAGCTAATCTCTTTTTTGTTTTATGAGATCTTCTTGAAGGTTTTTTAGGACTTAATGTTGTTGATCTTTTTGCCATATTTTCTTGTCCGGCCATAGCTTTATGCATAGGCGGATTGTATTAATTTATAACAAATTCATTATAGCATAAAAATAAAAAAAGGAAGACTTTTATCCTCCTTTATTTTTTATTTTTGAGACAAGTGGTATGTTGTCATACCAGACATGCCTATTTTCAAACTTACTTGCCGGAGCTCTTAAGATTGCTCCGACTTTCTCTTCATAATTTATGAAGAAATAAATTTCATGCCCGTCTGGAGCATTATTTATTTTTTCATAAAAAATTGGCAGAAAATTTTCTGCTAAAACTTTTTCGCCGTCCAAAACAACGAAACAATCTTCGCACTCATAAGTTATTGAATCAATAATTATGAGTCCCTTAATTGAGATTGTATCTTGTGAAAAAGATACAAAAGAATTAAAGAAAAAAACTAATAAGAAAAAAACTAAATTTTTCATTTTTTATATTTTTTTGGTTTTTGGAACAATTATCTCTAATATAATATCATATTTTTAATATAAAGTCAATAGCTGGTATTATTGTATTAAAAATACCCTTTTTATATAATTAATATATGTCTATAAAAAATATCGATATCAAATTAATTAACTTTTTTAATAAGGCTTTTATGCCTGTCGCTCGGTTTGGATTATTTGTAGTTTTCTTTTGGTTTGGAATTTTAAAAGTTTTAGAACTAAGCCCTGCTTCGGGGGTTGTTGCTAGACTTTTTGAGCAAACTATTCCTTTTATGAGTTTTGATTCTTTCTTGATTCTTTTTGGTTTATTTGAATGTTTAATTGGTGTTTTATTTATAATCAAAGGAGCAGAAAGAATTGTGATCCCCCTACTCTTTATTCATATGATTACTACTTTTGGACCTTTAGTATTTTTACCAGGAGAAACTTGGACTTCATTTATGGTGCCAACTCTCGAAGGTCAATACATAATAAAAAATCTAGTAATAATAGCAACAGCCATAGGCATAGCCTCAAAAGTAAAACCTATGTAATTTAAAAACCTCGCATTTGCGAGGTTTTTAAATTTGCTCCCTACACAGGTCCTGAACCTATGAGTATCCAGTTTTGTAAGCCTATTTAAAGATCAGTCTTTGACAGGGATAGGTCGAATTCGATGACGTTCACACAAAGCCACCCCTTAGGGTGACCACACACTAATTAGGTGTTGATTTTCGATGTTCTTTCACAAGAACCTTCTTGCCATTAGATAGCTTACGGTAATGCTTACGAACCTCTACAATCTTTTTTCCTTCTTTGGTTTTAGCCATTTCAGTAAAAAATTGGTTTATAATCCTGTCCCGACATAGACAGTCAACAATAACCTGCGTATCGGGGTAGAACTTACTTAAGGGGTGGCTTTGTATGAACCTCTATAAATAATATTACTATTAAAACAAAAGAAAAACACCCCAGAAACAAGGGTGGTTTTCTCACTTTTCTCACCTAATAGATTTATTGGGTTGGCATTTCTTCCTCTGAATCTTTTTCTTCTTCATATGGAATATGCTCAACTCTTCCTTCTATTAAAGCGATTCTGTAATCTAGTTCATTAAGATACTCTTGTGTGAACTTTGGACTCCATTTTTTGCTTGATCTTTCCAAGGTAAATCTTATAGCCCAAGCCTTGCGTTCCATAACATCGGCACGCAACATTTCTTCTGCTATAGGGACTTGTACTCTCTCGAAAAGAGTGTCCACCTTTGAAGCAAAATCAGGGTCTTTCAAACGCTTGTAATAATAACTACGCCTTTCAATACCTAATTTTGAACAAGTATGAGCAATAGATACAAAATTCTTTTGAAGCTCTTCAACGAACTGATTCCAGGTCTCTTCTGGTATTTCTTTTCCTTGCATGGTTTTTTACCATGAGTGCTTCAGGAACACATCCATTATCTCAAAATTATCTCTTTGGTATCAAGCCAAGTTATTAACATAGGAAAAAACGGCAACAAAACTAATTACCACTCCATCCTCTTTTATTCATACAAAAATTAAAGTGAATATCGTATAAGCTTTGTGCTCGTTCAAGGGTTGGAGTATCTACTTCTCCGATTGGAGGCCAATATAGTTTTTCTTGATTTACTTTTGTATCAAGAAGCTGAGGAATATCAGCAAACACAACTTTCATAGCCTGATCAGCACAAGCACTATTAGAAACTATAGGCTGAGCTATACCAAAGTAACTATATAGACCGAGAAATGTTATTGCGATTGATAAAAATGAAATGAATTGTTTTTTAGACATAAAAATAAATTAATTAACCCCGTTTCTTTCTAAACAGGTTTTGTAATAAAAGTCGTATATTTGCTTCTTTTCGATCACACTAATTGAGTCTATCGATCTACGATATGCATCTTGAGCACAACTTGTCTTTTGATTCTTTATATTTAAAAAGTAGTTAATAATAAAAGCGAGGATAAATAATCCAATAATTCCTAATAAGGAATATAAAACAATTTTCTTTTTTGACATGGCACTGTAGCGGTTTTACTAATAATAATTAGCAAGGAGTATTGAGTCTTGAGACAGAAGACTCCTCGCCATTGCGATGACCTTGCGGTCACCCGTATACAGTTTCCCGTACACGACCGCTACAGTGACTCTGACGAGGAGTCTTCCATACTGTAGCGGTTTTAACTTCACCATACCTTAAGGAAACTTAAGGGTTAGGCTACTGATTCAGTTGTAAAGAAATTATACCATTTTTATAGGTATTTTCATACTTTAGCTTAAGTTAAAAGAATTGTGTAATCAGTTACCCACAGTTAACAGACCAACTTTTATTAGGAATGATTTTAGGGTAGATGGATCGTCTGCTATCGTAAACCTCTCTCTAATAGCAGGGTCATCTTTTATTTTTGACCAGAACTTCATCTTTGAAATGATCGCTTCATCTTTTATATTTGCTTGCTTGGTAACTTTAATTAGAGTATTTATCGGCATATATAAATCACTGTTTTTATCACTATTAAAGAAAAACCTATCTTCCCTAAGAACATCTTGAGAGGATTCCCAATTCTTTTGATAAGGGTAGCGATCCCAATAGATCTTAATTGCATCAGGATATTTTTTGAGATCTCTTTCTGCAGCTTTTCTTATAAGACTTATTTCTTCTATATTATCTTTTAAACCACTCCATGTTTGATACATCAAGAAGAAGAAATTTTCTTCTGTTTTATAAATCACACCTCTAGCACCTTTCTTGAAATATCTTGTTTGACCATCTAAAAACACTGCGTTAATTAGTTTTTTGATTCCTTCAGGAAAGAATTTATATAGTTTATTAAATGTTGCAATAAGGCTCATGTGCACAGAGCTACCACTTCCACGCTCATTATTAGAAAGTGAATTTAAGATTATATATTTTGCACCGACATTGATAGATGATGAAAGAACCTTTCTTAGACACTCGAATGCCTTTTTGAGATGTTCACTCGCAACATCATTGTTACGTTCTTTTTCTGCAATACTAACTATTTGGAATATAAATTGATATAAAGCGTCATCATAGATACTATCACCCATTGCTAAAGGTTTTGGCGCAATAGTTTTATTAATAATTCTATCTGTAAGCTCATTAAGAACTTCAACATTCATCTCTTGTTTTGTATTAGTAACATCATAAATAAATCTAGCGTAACTAATTAAGTCATCGTTACTTATTTCTTTTATTTTGAGTTTGCCTTCTTGGTGTTGCTGATAGAGTTCATTACTTTTTCTATACGGAGTTTCTGTCCCCCCAGATATTAGTGTCAAATAATCTCTCATTTTTTCTGGATAAGAAGTACTATTAACATAATCAATTTTATTCTCTTTGTATCGATCTTCTTTGATAAAATCAAAGTAATAGTGCATAACTAATCCAATCATGTTTAATATTTCTGGCTTTTCTTTATCTGTGAATTTTTTATCTGTAACAGATTCAACCCAACCAATTAAGTCTACTTTGTTTTCCTTTAGATGTTGATGAATAAGATAAGCATTCAAATTATTTCTATCAGATTGACTTACGAGAACACCTATCGTTTTTGTGAAAAAGTCAATAAGGTATGGATATTTAATTTTTATATATTCAAGAGCGATAATATCACTAAAACGAATAGCATTTTTGTCTAATTCTCCGGCTTTATTTTTAAATGACCCATAAAAAAAGTCTAAAGCACTTACAATTCTAGAAATTGTTCTTGGGGAACTTTCCTCAATAATCAAGTAAAGAATATGATTTAAGGCATCTTCATCCTTCATGAATGAACTTGAGGGATCCAATATTAAATTTGGAGATACATTTCCTTGATGTTTTATTTGTTCTCTTTCAATAAGGGTATTTAAAAGTTCTATGACAAATTTTTCTTTTATAGCAGGTTTAACTGGTGGTAAGAAAATTTTATGAGAAATACTCTTCGGGTCTTGATAAAAGAAAGTTTTAAGCAATGGTGCTCTTGTATCCTTTTCATTAAACGAATCAAGATAATTACCAAGGTCTGGCTCTGAGATACAGAATAAAAATAGAAGTTTTGTTGGTAATCCAGACCTACCTTCATTTTTAAAGCGTTCAACGATTTCAACGACACGGTAAATCTCATCAAGTTGTGCTCTTTCTAGTTCATCTATAAGTATAACCCAAAGAGATTCTTTAATTTCTGGGATGTTACCAAAAAGTTTACCAACATTATTACTCGTAAACTTTTCTTTTTTTGAATAAAACTCATCAAAAAATAAAGCTTTTGTCTTATGAAGACCTCTATCAAAAAAAGAAACCGCTTTTAGTATGCCAGAAAAAATACTATTACCAGATTCTCGTAAGATAGAATCCATAAAAGGTAAATAGGTAGTAATATCTATTTTTGGATACCTCTCAGAAAGAGTCTCAAGCCATCGTTCTGAGAAAAGACTTGAGAAATCTTTGGCTTCGTTTGTTTCAGTCAAAGAAATGTAAGTATAGAGAGTTTTCTTATAATCAAATCCTTCAAGCACCATTCGGGCATAAGATGATTTACCAAATCCTAAGCCTCCATACAGACCAACAACATTTATATAATTATTTAATTTTAATAATCCATCAGTAGTATGCTCAGCTGTTTGCTTAAATTCAAATTTGTCACCATCTAGACCAACAGAACCTGAGGCGAAATTCTTAAAAGAAAGATCTTTCTCTTGATAAAAAATTTCATAGAGAAATTTAACTTTAATTATGACTAATGGTATAAGCATTGATACCCAGAATAGTTTTTGTTGCTCTAGTCTTAGATATAATGAAGTAAGTAAAAAAGAGTTTATCATTCCCCAATAAGTGTAAAATATCCAAGATGGTTGATTATGAATTTTTTGTGTTTTAAGTTGTTCTTTTGGTTTAATAAAAAATACAAATAATCCAGTTAGTATTACTATCAAAAATATAGAAGAAATAAAAAGTACTGAATGATTTATTTTATGCAAATCCCTCATTAAATTATTAGAAAAAATACCCTCAAAAAAATTCCAAATAAAATAAGATAAAGTAACCGAGATCGTTAATAGCCAAAAAACACTGCGAGGAAAATATGATTCATTAAATAATTTCTTATAATTCGATGGTTTTAAATCAAATATTTTTTGGATTTTATGCGTTAACATATATTTATTGTGGATATCCGGCTTGGACTTTCGGTTTTGTTTCGGATATAATCAAATTGTAGCAAAGTCAATATATTTAAGCAATATGTCAACATTAACAAAAAAGCAAAAAGAAGTTTTTGACTTCATTAATACTTACATAAATGAGAATGGTATATCTCCAACCATTGATGAGATAAGAAAAAAATTAAAACTTAAAGCTATTTCTACTGTTCATGAACATATTGCTTCCCTAAAAGAAAAGGGTTATTTATCTAAATCTGAAAACTCACCTAGAAGCATTACGCCAAAGAAAGAAATAAAATCAGTTATAGAAATTCCTATTGTTGGAAGAATAGCTGCTGGTCAACCTATTGAGGCAATAGAAAATATTGAGGACACAATATCAATAATCAATCCAAATATTAAAAGTGCCAAAGACCACTACGCTTTGCGAGTAGTTGGAAATAGTATGATAGATGAAGGTATATATGATGGAGATATTGTAGTAATCAAAAAGCAGTCGGTGGCAGAAAACGGACAGACTGTTGTCGCTATTATTGATGATAATGAAGCCACATTAAAGAAAATATACAGAGAAGATAAGAAAATAAGATTACAACCTAGAAATCCAGACATGAAGCCATTATTCCGAACCCACGTTGAAATAAGAGGTGTTGTTGTGCAAGTAATTCGTGATGTAAAAACAGAGAAAGAGATAAACCCTAAGAATAAAACGAAACACGGCTTCAAGACTATAGATTTATTCGCTGGAGTGGGTGGTATTCGAAAGGGATTTGAAAATGCTGGTTTTAAAACTGTGTTTGCGAATGATTTTGATGAACCTTGCAAAAAAACATATGATTTAAATTTTACAGACTCAAAACTTATTGTAGAAGATATAAGGAAAATTGGGATAAACGATTTACCAGACTTTGATTTTTTATTAGGAGGATTTCCTTGCCAGGCATTTTCTATTGCTGGATACAGAAAAGGATTCGACGATCCTAAAAATAGAGGTAATTTATTTTTTGATATTGCAAAAATTATTCAAGCAAGACAACCTGAGGGATTCATGCTCGAGAACGTTAAAAACTTAAAAAGTCATGACGGTGGAAATACATTTAAAGTAATTGAAGAGACATTGCTAGACTTAGGCTATCATGTTAAGTACAAAGTCTTAAATAGCATGGAATATGGTAATGTTCCCCAGAATCGTGAACGTATATATATAGTTGGTTTCAAAAACAAAGAATATGCCGAAAGGTTTAATTTCCCTGAACCTGTAAAACTAACAAAGAGGATCACTGACTTGTTAGAGAAAAACGTACCTGAAAAATATTACTATAATGGTAAACCATTATTTGATAGATTAAAGAAAGATGTCAAAGAAGAAGGCAGGGTTTACCAATGGCGTAGGCAATATGTTCGTGAAAATAAAAGCGGAGTTTGTCCGACCCTCACAGCAAATATGGGTATGGGTGGACACAATGTTCCTATCATTAAAGACAAGAAAGGTATAAGAAAATTAACTCCCCTTGAATGTTTTAGGTTACAAGGGTTCCCTAAAGAATACATATTACCTAATATCGCAGACTCAGCCCTATACAAACAAGCTGGAAACTCAGTAAGTGTACCGGTTATAGAAGCAATAGCAAAACAGATTATGAAAGCGATGGAATAATTATTCACCAAAAAACTTTTTAAATTGTTTTTTTGAATGTTGTTCTATTTTTTTATCTTTAACAACATCTCTTAAAGAAATTATATCGGGATAAAAGTTTTCAAAGTTCCAAGATATTAATTTATTATCTTCTTCCAATGCTTTTGGAAAAACCCTTAATTCCATTCTTTTTTTACTTTTATATATCTTTACATTTCCATATCTGTCTTCAATAAAATTTTGCACAAATACAGATGTATCTGTAGAGCGATTAGTTTTTAGGTTTCTTATCTCTTTATTATTTACATCTGCAATAGCTAGAGATACCTTATTACCAGCTCTTATAAAAATAAAGTAATAAACCTTTTTTAAATTAAAATCATTTATTGGGATTAAAATCTTCGCTTCTAATATTTTTATCCAAGCCAATAATATATTTTCGTATTTTTTACTTGCAAACATCTGGTCTAAATCAAGACCAGCTATTTTGAAATTTTGACTAAGAGAGGTTTCGTTTGAATAACTATTAGTATAGTCTCCATTTTTATTTATTTTTGCAGTTAGGAATTTAACATCTATGCCATATTTATTTTTAGAATAAACATCAATAGGATAGTTGCCTGCACCGACTTTTGTTAGATTACATGCTTGAGCTATCCAATCTTCCAAAAATTCTTTAGTAATCTGAATTCCAGATAATTCTGATTTATCTTTAACTTCTGGCTGAGAAAAAGCTACCTTGCGAAGAAGGTACTCAATAACACCATAAGCCTCCTCATCAATGAATTTTTCTATATCCTTTTTCGATAAAAACGTTAAAACTTTCATACTATTAAATATATAGAAAATTAATTAAATAAGCTAGTTACCCACTTTAAGCATATAGACTTATAAGCTCAATTCCGCCATTGTGTTGTTGTGCAAACAAATATACTTAATGTAACGCAAGAAAAGATCAATTTAACAATCCCGGTTAAATACTGTCTTTACGCTCGTAAATCAACCGAGCAAGATGAATTGCAAGCTTTGTCTATTGATTCACAAATCAAAGAGATGAAAGATATGGCAGAAAAAGAGGGTTTGTATATCGTAGAAGTCAGAAAAGAAAGTCATTCAGCAAAAGAATCAGGACAAAGACCAGTATTTCAGACAATCATAGAAGATATTAGAAATGGAAAGTTTAGCGGACTCATTGCTTGGGATCCTTCTCGTATTTCAAGAAATGCAGGAGACTTGGGTAAGGTAGTTGATTTAATGGATGCAGGAATGCTAATTGATATACGAACGCACGGACAAAGATTTACAAATTCACCAAACGAAAAGTTTTTACTTATGATTTTATGTTCACAAGCAAAACTTGAAAATGATCACAAGGGAGAAAATGTAAAACGAGGACTTAGAGCAAAATGCGAGATGGGGTTTAGACCTGGAATGTCTCCTCTTGGATACATTCATGATAAATATGCAGACAAGGGACAAAAACGAGTATTGATCGATGAAGTCAGAGCTCCAATTATAAAAGAAATGTTTGAGAAAGTAGCATATGAAAATTATAGTGGTAGAGATTTATTAACATGGCTTAATCTAGAAAAGAATTTTACTACAAGGTCTGGAAAAAGAATTGCATTAAGTGCAATATTTACCATACTCAAAGATACTTATTATTATGGAGAATTTGAATACCCCACCAATAGTGGTAAATGGTACAAGGGTTCCTATGATCCTATAATTACTAAAGAATTATATTTAAAAGCACGAGCAAATATAAATGCTCCATCTCGTAGACACCCAGGAACAAATGAATTTGAATTCACAAGATTATTTTTCTGTGGTGCTTGTAGATCAGGAATAACGGCTGAAGAAAAATTCAAACATTGTAAAAATGGCAAGTCTCATAGATATGTGTATTATCATTGTAGTCATTCGGCAGATAGATATTGCAAACAAGGAGCGTTAAGAGAAGAAAATCTTTTAGAGCAACTAATTAGACTGATAGATAAAATAGATCTTGATGAAATTGGGATGAAGCAAAAGATTGAATATGAGATAAACAAATATAGACAATTTAGCTACACAGTATTAGGAAGAGAAACAGAATTTGATAATAGACCAATAGAAGCAGATATCAAGAATTACGCAAAACATATCCTTAAAAATGGAACAAGGTATGAAAAACGAGAACTATTGAGTTGCTTGCGAGGAAAAGTTGAGATTAGAGACAAGGAGATTAGTTTGAAATTTAATCAAAATCCATCTTTGTAATTAAGCACTTAATAAATAACGAAAAATACATTATAATATCTTTATGGAAAGACATAATCTTATTAATGAAATCATTAGTTATTTTTCTAGACTCGAATCTTCAGTAAAAATAAATAATGCAAATGGATTTACTGATATAAATAGCTATTCTGAAGATTTTTTTTGTAATATACTTAATAAAATTTTCGATTTAAACTTAGTTAATTTAAATATTATTAAAACAAATTTTCCTTCTGTAGATCTTGGAGACATAGAGAAAAAAGTCTCAATACAGGTGACTTCCGAAAATACAACTAAAAAAATTAAAGAAACAATTAAAAAATTTAATGAACATGAATTGTTTAAGAAATTTAAATCATTAAAATTTATATTAATTTCAAGCAAAAAACCCAATACTAAAAGTAAAATTGTAGGACCTGAGAATGTTGATTTTGATTATTCAAAAGATATTATTTGTTTATCTGATTTAATTGCACTTATTAGACTCCTTAACCCTAAAAAAATAAACGAAATTTTATCAATTCTCAAAGAAGAGTTTGATAGTCAGAAAGAAAACAAAAGCGAACTAGTTTTAGCAAACGAAGTTGAAACAATCGCCGATCTTGTTGTTTTTTTAAGCAACAACAAAGAAGCTGATATAAAAAAATGGGTCGAGGAACCTGATCCACAAAAGAAAATTGAACACAGGTTTTCTGCGGAATCAACATTCTTAAAAACACAAATTGTCGATTTATTACCAAGGTATGCTTTAGCACGAAATGAAGTAGATGAAAAACTTAACCTAGATTCCGTGAAAGTTCAATTTATTAGAGATTTTTTAAGAATAAAAAGTGATATTTTTCTAACACAAGCCGATGGTAACCCAACAAAAGCTTTAGCTAACCTAACAGAGTATTTTGATACTGAGATTAGTAGAGATGGTAAAAAACATGATTATCAAGCGATCCGATTCTATCTATTAGACGAATTAATAAAGTGTAATGTGTTTCCTAATTAAAAATTCATTATGATAAATAAAGACGAAAAAATAAAAACATCATCTCCATATATTGGTTTTTTGGTATTAAAAAAACTGACAAAGGCTAAAGAACAAAAATTAATGCTAGACGAAATAATTTTAAACTTAAAACAAGAATTAGGATCTATAAGCCACAGGCAAGTTATTTTTTCGCTTATTTTTTTATATCAAACAGGTCTGGTCGAATTTGCTGAACCATATATTTATAAAAAATGATTAAATTAAAAAAACTATATTCAATACCTCAAACATTTGATCCTATTGAATTCAGGGATGGGGTTAATCTTATTCTTGGTGAAAAAGTTTCTGAAAACGAAACAAAAACTAGAAAAGACAAAAAAACAAATGGTGTGGGGAAATCAATGTCAGTAGAATTTATAAATTTCTGTCTTTTTAAAGATGCAGACTCAAGCAGAGTTATGAAAATTCCTTTTGATAAATTTTCTTATGAGACAAAAATTTGTCTTGATTTAGATATTAATAACAAGAAAGTAACAATAGAAAGAACAATACATGAACCCAACAAGCCCTCTATAGAAGTTGATGGAGAACTTACCTTATACAAAGACTCTAATGATGCATTAAGATATCTAACTAATCTTTTTTATGAAAAAAACAAAGACGAAAAAATAGAAAGACCAAGCTTTAGAGAGCTACTAGGTCCACTAATTAGAGACGAAGATTCTGAATTTAAAGATATAGTTAATTGTTACGACCTTAGATCAAAAATACCAAATTCAGATTTAATAAAAACACATCTTTATCTTTTTGGTATTAATCCTTCTTTCGTTAAAGAAATTAAAAGTATTTTTAAAGATGTTGAAGAAAAATCACAAACACAGAATCATTTAAAAAAGAGATTAACTGATTCTGGGAAAAAGAAAGTTTCCGATGTAAAAGCTGAAATTAATGCATTAGAATTAGAGTTATCAAGAGCAGAAGAGTCTTTAAATAAATTTAAGACTGAGCCGATTTTCCAACAAAACCAAGAAGCTCTTGTAAAAATTGACTCTACTATTGAGCAATTAAGAATCAAACAAATAGCACTAAAATACGAACTAAAACGGATTGAATCTATGCCTAAAGTTGAAAATGTAAATATAAGCGACATACAAATAGTTTATGATAAATTTAAAAATGGTTTAGGAGAAATTGTTTCAAAATCTATAACAGAAGTTATCAACTTTAAGAAAAAAATTGAGAAATATCAGAACTTGCTTATTAACGAACGAGCTGAGGAAATTAAATCAGAAATTAAGAAGATCCAAGAAGACCTAAACAACTTAGATGAAAAAAGAGCTGGAATGCTTATAAGTATTGATAAGACAGATTCATTAAGTATTATAAAAGAAAGCTTTTATTCTTACACAAAAAGAAAAGACGAACTTGCATCGACTCAATCTAATCTTGGAGAATACGAGCGACTAGACAGAGAAATTGATATTTTAAAATTAAAAAAAGACAACCTATTTTCTGAACTCGATACAAAAATTTTTGAAACCACAAATCAAATAAAAGGGTTCAATAAAACTCTTGCTGAAATACATGAATACATTATGGGTAATGTAGAAGTATCCTTTGATATTAAAACTATTAAAACATCCTCTAGTAAGCAGATTATCAAATTAGATTTACGAATCCCTGATGATGGAAGTCATAGTGTTGATAGAACAAAAGTATTTATTTATGACATAGGATTATTAACAAACAAAAACACAAAACAACACCATCCAATGTTTCTTATACATGATAATATTTTTGATGTAGATCAAGACACATTAGTCCAAAGCCTAAACTTTCTTGCTGAACAAGAAAAAAATATAGATTTTCAATATATATTAACACTCAATAGAGACAAAATTGAACACGAAGAACGAAAAAATCAAATTAAACTTAATATTCAAAAACACACGATTGCCAGTTTTAATCGTAGAAACAGGTTCCTGAAAACAGACTATAAAGAGTTGAATTAAGAACTTAAAACATGAAAGAGCCTAAATAAGGCTCTTTCATGTTTAGTGACGCACTCAGGTCGCTTTCACCAAATTAATCTGCTCCACACGTGGGATGAAGTTCGGATGGAAATAATAAAAGGAAATTAAAATTAAAAATAGTTATTAGTCTGATATAAAAAAGGAATTTAAATTTCATTTTTTGCTATTTTTTCGTCAAACCAAATTTTTTCAGGACCATCTTTATATCCTTTTTGAAAAAATCTAAATCCATAAGGTAATGCCAAATATTTTACCAAATCTGGTCTTTTTTCTAATAAATGATAAAAATGTTCTGTCTTAATTGTATTTATATCTCCATTATATTTTTCCGTAGTTAGCCACCAACCACTCATATGTTCAGGAGAATTATATCGAACACCTTCAACCAAATCTCCTTCTAAAACCCCTTCAGATACAGCTACTAGTTGATTGTTGTCTACTAATACAGGATTAACATTATGAGTAGCACAAACTTCTAAGATTTCAACAGTTATTTTTTTTGAGTTAATATTCATATTCATTATTAAGGTAATTTAGATTGTATACTTCTAACTTGCCCACCTTGTACTCGACTACAATTAATACATTGAGGATACAAATTTTGTGGTACATTTTTTGGCACAGTAGCAGAAACAGGCTGATGGTCTGGAACAAAATTTCCACTCTTTGTACCAGGTATTTTGTTACCACAAGTATGACATCCAGTATTTTTTCCTATTGAATTGATTTGATCTCGTTCTGCTTTTGTAAAATCTCTTGCCTGACTTCGTGCTGGTATTTTATCATCTGCGTACTTACCAACTTCTAAAGTATTTTGTGAAGTTTTCTCAACTTTTTTAATTACTTGTCCAGCATCTACTATATTATCTGCTTTATTTACAGCCCTAACCCCCAACCCCAACCCCGTAACTCCAGGTAAGGCTATACTACTAACATCTAATGCTAAAGCTTGTAATTCTTGTTTTACATTACCTCCAGTTACAATAGCTTCAGTTAATTTATATGCATCATAAAATATAAACGCTAAATCTACTGCTGTATCTACTACTCTTCCTGTAGGGTCACTAAAGTTTATTGGATTATTATTCGCATAAGCATAAGAATTTTGTGCTTGTGGATTTAATAATACTTTTTTACCATCTTCACTTTGACCTAATTCCCAAAACACCGGATCTTGACCAATAAATTGCCCTGATACATTATTATAATATCTGGCATTAAGATAATTAAGTCCTGTATCTTCGTCATATACTTGACCTATGTATTCTCTCTTTGAATCAAGATTTCCTTGTTTTATTCTTGTTTCTCCAAATGGGTAATAATCAATAAGGTTTACTATTTCTGTATTATCATTGGTTATTAAGTTTGTAGAGTTTAAGTGGTCTGTATGTATGTAATAAGGAACAACTAATCCTCCTTCCTTTTCTATTGTAGCAAGTAATTGATTGCCTGCATAGATGTTTTTAATTATTTTACCACTTGGATCTATTTCGTAGTATTTGGTTAGGAAGAATGTTTTGTCGTTACCTTTTTGAGTTTTTAGTCTGTATATAGCTTTAGACTCTATTTACAACAAGGAAAGATTTTTAAAAAATATAAGAAAGTAATTTTTTAGGTATTTTGTTTATTTTCCAAAACACGCTTTGCGTGTTCAATGGCTTCTTTGCCCCAAATTTTTTCACTTATTGAGTGGTTTTTTCCAAGACCCTTCCTAACTCTGATATTTAATCCTTTTCCATAACCAAGACCTCCCTTGAACAAATTTCCATAATTTATATCAATAACATCGTCTATTTTAATTGTGCTTATACAAAATCCCAGAAAATGATTTTTTACATAATCTACACCTACTTCGAGTCTTGCAAAAAATGGAATTATAGCTAATAAAATTGATAATCCTGATAATATCAAATACCCAATCAATCTTTTTTGATCTAATGGGACTCCTCCTTCTAATAAGGGTATTATCGCTAATAGCGGAACAAATAATATTGGTAAGGTATAGAACCTATTTGCTTTATAAATATTCATAGTTATTGAGTATTCTTAATTTTTAATAATTGGCCAGAAGTAGAATGCGAACTTTGATTATTTACAGTCGTGTTTGGTTTTACATAACTTCTATTTAACGAGAAACTACCGACCAGTGAACTAATATAAGAAGCAACAGCATCAACACCTAATTGCATAGCACTTTGTTGTGTATGTTTTCCTGCAAAAAACGCTCCTGTTCCCAAGTTTGGTAATCTACCTGATACCAATGGAGCTGACTTTACTACTCCAAAAGTCAAACCTCCAATTACGGCATCTGTTACAACTGATTGTGATGTTGTTGTTTGTCCAAGAATATAATTACCACCTGCGCCAGTTAACCCTGATGCAATTCCAACAGTTGCCGCTTGTCCAATAGTATTGCTGGTTATTGCGCTTGCTCCTATACCAGCCCCTGCAACAAGTGCTCCTTGTATTGCTCTAGTTATATATGTTCCACCACTAGAACTTGGAACAAAAGCACTTGCACTAAACCCGTTTGCTTGAATGTTGTTGTAAACATCATAACCATATTGGCCAACCAACCCTGCTCCAGCACCAAGCAACAATTGTGCAAATTTTCCTTCTGGATCAGAATAAACAATCGGATTATTTCTTGCATAAGAATAAGAATTTAAAGACTGTGGGTCCATCAAAACATTCTCTAGTTTCATCTTTGTGACTTCTTCAGTTTTCTTTGCATCACCCATAACAAGAAATACCGGATCCTGAGATATAAACTGCCCTGATACATTATTATAATATCTAGCATTAAGATAATTAAGTCCTGTATCTTCGTCATATACTTGACCAATGTATTCTCTCTTTGAATCAAAATTTCCTTCTTTGATTCTTGTTTCTCCAAATGGGTAATAATCAATAAGGTTTACTATTTCTGTATTATCATTGGTTATTAAGTTTGTAGAGTTTAAGTGGTCTGTATGTATGTAATAAGGAACAACTAATCCTCCTTCCTTTTCTATTGTAGCAAGTAATTGATTGCCTGCATAGATGTTATTGATTATTTTACCACTTGGGTCTATTTCGTAGTATTTGGTTAGGAAGAATGTTTTATCGTTACCTTTTTGGGTTTTTAGTCTGTTACCGTTGTGGTCATAAGTATATGAAATTTCTTCTTCATTTACTATTGATTCAATTAGTTGATTTTTATAATTCCAAACATATTGATCTTCACCTTTTTCTATTAAGTTTCCGTTGTTATCATAAGATAGTTCTATATTTGGATTACTAAAAGTATCTTTAACCCAAATTGTTCTTATTTTACTTGAAGCTGGAACATTTTGTGAATCTTCTACACTATACACTATAGTGTATATGCCTAAAGTAGAAGTATCCACAACACCATCTGCCACAACAAGAGAAGTAATATCTCCATCCTCTTCATCAAAAGCAGTATAACCTGGATCTGTCCAAGTATCATTAATTTCTAATTCAATAAAATCATTACCATTAAGATTAATTTCTGGTCTTTCATTTGGAGGAGGATTAGTTGCAGGAACTACAGTAAAAGTATCAGTGCTTAAAAATTTATGAATTGTATATTCACCAACTGTTGTTTTTATTCCACCAGTAGATTGTGGAGATACTCCGTTGCTTTCATCAGTTTTATAAGATATTACAACAATACCAGAACCACCATTTCTACTTCCAGAAGCACCACTACCTCCACCTCCACCTCCAGTATTAGGAGTAGCGTCATTACCATAATAGCTACCATTACCACCACCACAAACACCTAAACCAGTTCCTTCTCCATTCCTTAAACCTCCCCCACCACCAGCATAACAAACACTATAACCAGTTATGTCTGTAGTGAAACCATTCCCTCCATTAGAAGCAGGAGGATTAACTCCACCATCGTAGCCAGAAGAAGAAGCTCCACCTCCTCCGCCAGAATTAAGCCAAGATCCACCACCGGAATAACCCTGCCCACCTATTCCACTTCCTCCGACACCATCACCTGAACCACCTCCACCAGAGCCACCAGAAGCTCCATTTTTACTTCCAGCACTCAAGGACCCTCCTCGTCCTCCGCCGATTGCTACCAGATTATCAAAACTAGAATTTTGACCATTTGTCCAATTTATACCACCAGAACCAACAACAATAGGATAAGACTGATCGAAAACCTCATAATCTAACTCATACAACAAACCACCAGCACCTCCACCACCAGAACCATAATAAGATGCTTGTCCTCCTGAACCACCTCCAGCAACAACTAAGGTTTTAACAGACATATATGAAGGAGTATATACATCTCTAACAAACACTGTTCTAATTTTATTAGTAGCAGGTTGATTATTAGAATCCAAAACAGAATAAACTAATTGATAAACACCAGCTTCATTTGTATCTACATCTCCTAATACATTAACACTATTAGTTAAATTACCATCTTCAAAATCAGTAGCCATATAACCTGGCTCAGCCCAAGTATCACCTACAACCAACTGAACAAAATCTTCACCCGTTAAATCTATTACAGGTCTATTATTTGCAGGTAAATTAAATATAGTTGTAGGTGCATGTGGATTAGTATAATTATTATTACTGTAAACATAAGTCCCTGCTGGTCCAGATAAAATATTTCCAATAGCATTGTAATTAAATGTTTGAGTGTAAGGCAAGTAACCTTGTGGGGTATTATTAACTGTAACCAAATTAAGCCTATTCAAATCATCATAAATTAATGTCATATCCTTAGACAATGCAGTATTAGAATTTTCTAAAATTTCTATAATATTTCCATTTGCATCATAAGTATATTCAAGGTCTTGCAGAACAGTTGGAAGAGGTAATGTATAAGTTACTTCAAGCACAGGGTCATATGTTTCATTAGAGTAATTTGCCGTGCGAAACTCTACCTCATTAAAATCTGTCTCATTATCTGGAGAAACTGGCAAATCATCTAATACATCATGACCTTCTCTTAACCCTAATTTAGTATAATAAACTTTATCTATCCAAGACCTTCCTGTTTCATTTAAATTAAAAGTTAAATAATCATATTCAGATATATTTGTTATATCTTTACGCTCTGAAACATCAATACCTTCAATAGGATTATTTGTATTTCCGAATTCATTAAAATCCTCGGGATTTATTTCATTCACATTTTGTTGAGTTGTGTTAACTACAGTTATAAAATCATTACCATCATTGTCAATATTTTTCTTATTTTGAACATAGACTCTTAAATTCGCATCAATTATATTAGCGTCTCTTGGTAAAGTAGATGTATCGAAAGGCAACAATCCCCTTGTAACATAATAATTATCACTATGCTTACCAGTTCTAACATAACTAATATTACTTGAAGCATTAGGAGAACCGGTATCTGAATCGTGAGCAATATCCCAATCTGTATTATATTTTTGTATATTTCCATCACCATATCTGTTGGAATAAAAATAAACTGTATTTGGTGAACCATAATAAATATTACTTGAATTTGTTGTAACTATTTTATTTAGTCTATACATATTATCATTGCCATATAGATATCTAGTTTTAATTGCATTAGGGTATTCAATCAAAGAAATCTTACCGTTTGGACCATAATCAATATTGAGAATAACATAACTATAATTCCAATCGCCTCTTTCTTTTCTTTGAATATAATTAATTTGTCCAGCTGAATCGTAATTATATTTAACTTCAGATTTATCAGGATTTATAATTTCAATTAAATTACCCTGTCTATCATAATGATAAGAAATTTTCATATCTACATCATCAAATTCTTTAAATTCAGCATCAACGATTTTGTTTGAATTGTATGTGTAGTGCAAATAACTTCCATCAATCATTAAAGCACCACAAAGCAAATACATACCACTTAGACATTCATTATATGAATATGTAATTTCAACCCCAGTAGTATCTATATCATCTTCAGTTAATTTTTGATTAATGTCGTTATAAGTATAATTAATAGTTTTATCGTTTGGATCAATTACTTGAATTAAATTACTAGTATCATCATAAGAATAATACCAAGTTCCAAAAGTGTTATCACTAACTTGGTGTAAATCTTCTGCTGTTAATCTTCTATTTAATCCATCATAAGTAAAATTACGAACATTTCCTAAAGCATCTGTAATTTTCAGTAACATTTGATTACCATTCCAATCATAATAAGTAGAATAAGTTTCTGTATCGTTTATTTCATCAACACGAATTAAATTACTGTAAGCATCACGATAATAATGTTTTATATTTCCATTTGGATCTGTAATTGTAGTTTTCCAATCATCATAAGAATGATTAGTATTACCTATACTATCTGTAATATTTACTACTCTATAATTTGCATCATAAGTATAATTTTTATACAAATTATTTATTGTAGTTGGTGAAGTTTTACTTGTTCCATTAGATATATATGGTAAAGATTCTTTTTCTATTTTATTAATTGAATTGTAAACAATATCTCTAGTAGCATATTCATCCCAACCTTCAGTTTCTTTTCTTTCTTGAATCAGTCTATTTAATCCATCAAAATATTGATAAATTACAACTTGATTATAATCATCTAAATAATTATTTTGAATAATCGAAATAGCACCTGCATTATCAATATATTGGTAACTAGTTTTAACTACTGGAGCAAATGGAAATTCTAAATTCGGAACTTTTTCTTCTTTTACTCTATCTAGTCCATCGTATACTGTTTGGAAAGTTAAATTATCTGGAGTAATGGTTTGTTTAACTTTTCCAGAAGAATAATCATATAAATAATTAGTAGCATAAGATAATGCATCTGTAATAGTTTCAGGATAGAGATTGTATTGATCATAAGAATAATTTGTTACATTTCCCCTTTCATCTGTAATTGTAATAGGTAAACCATAAACACCATCATAAGTTTTTTCTGTATCAACATAATTATTTCCATCTTTCCATTTTTCAACTTTAGTAATATTTCCTATATCAACATTACCTAAAATTTCACCATCATAATATGTTTTTGACTCACGAACTTTATTTGAATTCTGATCAATAACAACATCTTGTGCAGGTAATCCAACAATATATTCATTAGTATTATTTGCATAAGTAATTTCTTCTGTATATTTATCATTTCCTGTGTCAGTAAAAGTTCCATCATTATTAGCATTTACTTCTCCCCAAAATACTCTTTGAGTTAAATTACCATAAGTGTCTTCAAAAACATATTCTTCTGATGTATCTTTGTGATCATTATCTCCATCATAAGTAAGATTAGTTTTTCTATTTAACTTTACAAAATCTCTACCTGTATCTTGATTATATCTATCCCATTTATTTACTACTGCGTTGTATAAATTACCTGAATTGTTATAACTTTCTATACGATAAGCTTTACCAATTTTTGAAGGATGATCTTCGTATTCTCCATTAGTAGAATCTGTTTGATTTCCTTGGTGGAAATAGGTAATTGTTTTATTTAAAGAATCATTCTCAGAAATTTTATTAAAACCAGAAAATCTTTTATCTAAATTATTATTAAAATAATAATCCCCTCCTTCATATAAGTATGTATTAATAATATTTGGATTTCCTTGACCTGGGTTACTTGTAGTTTGATACACAGTCATCATAACAAAAGGTAAATCAGGATTTAGTAGATCACCATTAGAATTTACATATTTAGGAGTAGCTTTATATTCTATATCGGTAACACCTCCGTATTGATTTTCAGCAATAATCATTAAATCAGCTCTTTTTTTCTGATTTCTAGATAAAGTAGAACTACCACTGGCGCTATTAAATTTATCAATCATACCATCACCATCAAAATCACCTAATCTCACAGGTGAAGGTGTATATTGTGGAGCAGAACCATAACCAAAATCCCAGCTTGTGGAAAAATACCATCCAGTACCACTATTTAAATGAACACCACTTTCCGTTTCTGTACCTTTTAATATATCAATTAAACCATCTCCATTAATATCTGCAAGCTCAGTGCCAGTACTGAGTGGTAAAGCAGACTGATTGGTTTGAACAGCAAAAGCAATAGGTGGCGCATAAGCAGAATCTAAAGACCAAGTTTTATCTCCATTGTTTTTGTAAGCTTGTTTAATATCTATAGGGGGATTAGGGCTAGGATTTTTATATCCCTTTAAAAAATCAACTAGACCATCACCATTATAATCAACAATCATAACACCAGGTCTTAAATCAATTGGAATATTCCATGTATTATCAAGTGAATTCCAACCATTACCATTATTTAAATAAACTTGAGTAGTAATTGGTGGATTCCAACTATTATCACCAATTGCCTGAACAAAATCAGGTAAATTATCTCCATTTATATCAAACAACCGACATCCAGGATCTCCCATTGGCCAACCTGAAAAAAAACATTTAGGCTCCCAGTTATTATTAAGATACCAAGATGTACCAGTATTAATATACACTCTTTGAATAGTATTACTTTGACCTGGACCATTATTATAACTTTGAACAATATCAGTTAAACCATCACCATTTATATCAGCTGCTCTGATTCCAAATTCATGGATTGGAGCTTCTCCAGCAAAAGGAAAAGGTGGTTCTAGATTTTCATCCTCTGTCCAAGTTCCATCACCATTATTTAAATATGTACCTCTATACCAATAATCTTGATTTTGCCAAGACTCTAATAGATCAGGTAAACCATCATTATTTACATCGGCAATAATTGTACCGTAGGATGGATCAGTAAACAAAGTTTGAGATGGTGAAGATGACCAACTAAAATCTGATACGAAATCTGGTCCTGAAGTAATAGTTTGATATGAAAATTCTAAAGCCGGTAATACTACAATATTTAAAGTTTCATCTTTTCCAGATTCAATAATACTTGATAGTAAAGATCTTTTACCATTATCACCATTTACATAATCTAATTCATATTTACTAACCCAATTACCATTTATTTTAGTTTGTATTTCATTTATACGATAATTAGTTTTAACATTAAAAACTGCATAATTTTGCAAAATATTATCATTTCTACTTTCTCTTAAAAAAGAAATAGAAAAAATTCCATCAACATTACCATTACCTGTATATATTATTGATTCAGGATATATTTGACCTTCGTCTTTATAATATTCATATTTTATATAATTATCATTAGTATCTCTTGTTTCTTCTAGCATCCATTTAAAAGTCTTTGTATCATCTGTATTATTTTGTCTAGCTGAAGGATTTTCTCCAAATTTATAAATCATTCCTTCTTTATTTTTAATTGTCCAATATGTACCATCAAAATTATAGGTTAAAAATTTACCGTCTTCTACTTTCGGAGCATAAGTATTACCAGAAACCAAAACAAGCTCCCCTGATAAAGAAGAGTAAAAATAATTATCGATATATAATTTATCTATTCCTGTTTTATTTAATCTTTTTATATAAGGTATATCAACACCCCATCCATATCCAAAAATATTTTGATTGTCATTTTCTTGGCTATTATAATTTAAAGAGATTTTTGGATTAAAACCATTTCTTCCAGGGGGTGTTTTAATTTCAAAATTATAAACTAAACCACCTGAAGCTTTATCTATTTGTGGTAAATTAATATTAGGCAAATCTCTTGTATCATTTCCAAAACCTCCTGATGGATTAGTTAATGGTTCGGGATTTTGAGGCTCTTCATTTAAACCATTACTCTCCTCTTCATTAGATATAGGTATTTCTTCATTTGAAGCATTACTCAAATTGTCTTCTTGATTAATAGTATTACTTTCTTCTACTGTCCCTGTATTTATCTCATTCGTATTATTAGTATCAATAGAAGTATTATTAATTTCTTCTGTATTACTTTGCTCAGGATTTGAAATTGCTTCTTGAGCAAAAATTGGCGCTAGTGGCGCCAAAAAGAAAGAAACTATAGTAAGAAAAGTTGCTAATTGTTTAATATATGGATGTAATAATTGTTGCATAAAATAATAAATAAATTAATAATGATAGAACAAATATATGTTAATTATAAACTATAGATAAAAAAATAGGAAGAAATAACTTAATTATAATAATGCATACAAAAAACGACGATTTTCATCGCCGTTTTTTGTCTATATTTTACTTAGTTTTTTGATGACGCAGTTAGGTCACTTTCACCAAATTAATCTGCTCGGGAGGTAGGGATCGAACCTACGACCAATCGCTTAACAGGCGACCGCTCTACCGCTGAGCTACTCCCGAATTTATTTAGGGAGTAGCTCAGCGGAACCGCTGGTCACAAATATTTTCCTGCTGGAAAATTTCGCGACCCCGACTCGGCACCTTCGTGCCTCCGACTCTTAAATACTATCCCATAGTATTTAAGCTACTCCCGAATTTATTCTGTTTTCAAGAACATAATCTATATTATCAGATTTTATAAAAAAAACAACATTTTTTGTGATTCTAAAATACCCTGTAAAAAATAGACATTAAAGGCGAAATTATATAATCAAACCATTTAGTTTTATATCTTTTTAAATCAAATAAAGAAGAATTGTTCTGCCAATTTTTTACTATTCTTAATAATTTTGAAATAACATTTTTTTCTTCTAATAAAATCCCAATCTCAGAATTAAAATCAAATGATAAAAAATCTATATTATTCGATCCAATAATTGCTTTTTGATTATCAATAATAGTTAATTTTGCATGATTCATTTTATTGTGTAAATAAAAATTGGCACCCAATTTTTTTAATTTATTTACATAATAATAATTTATACGATCAAAAAACCAACCATGATCAGTATTCTTTGGCACCAAAATCTCTACTGAAACTCCTCGCAACATAGCTTGATGCAAAATAGCAACCAGCCATCTTTTGGGCATAAAATACGGAGTAACCAAAATAATATTTTTTTCAGCTTTTTTTAAATTTTCTTTGTAAATTTTTTTTAGGCTAAAAATCTTATGTGCTGGTGAATGTTCGATTAGCCAAGACTTTATTTTATTATCCTTTTTATTTATTTTAGAAACCAGCAAAGAATCCTCCCCTCCTGCTTTAATATATGACTTAATAAAAGATTCAAAAATCTTATTCACCAAATCCCCTTTTATCATTAAAACTAAATCATTCCAAAATTTTGCAGTTTTATGAATATTAACTCCACCTATAAAAGCAGTATTTTCATCTATAATTAAAACCTTTCTATGCATACGATGAAAAAGAAAACTCATAAACAAAACCTCGACTCCATTATTACGCAAATCTGAAACATATTTATCAATAAGCTCTTTACTGCCAAAAGAATCTAAAATTAATTTAACTTTTATTCCATCCTGGGATTTAAATTTTAGTAAATTAAAAAAATTATATTTCTCTATATCGTTTTGAAAAATATACATCTCTAAATAAACAGACTTTTTAGCTTGCTCTATTTCTTGATACATAGCTTTCCAAGCATGATATGAATTTGTATATAATTTATATTTCACAACTTATATTATACATAAAAACAGTAAACTATTGCTTTTTATTTTAAATCGTATAAAATAGTTTTGTAAGTTGTTCGGGCCCTTAGCTCATCTGGCTAGAGCGCCTCATTTGCAATGAGGAGGTGGCAGGTTCGAGTCCTGTAGGGTCCACAACGTTAAGAAAAACAGCACTTTAGTGCTGTTTTTTAGTTGTGGAAGGCGGAGTGATATTTTGCGAGCACGCAAAATCGCGAGCCAGGGTCGTGAAATTTTCGAGTGGCGACGAGAAAATATTCCTGACCACAAAATAAAAAAATATTAAAAAATCCCCTTTCGGGGATTTTTTAATTGCGAATATTTTTTATCTCTAAAAAACTAATTCATTTGTGGATTTGATTGATTCAAATTTGAAGCAGACATATCATCAGAATTTTCTTTGCCTTTATAAAGGAATCCCATCAAAAGCAAAATAAATCCAATTACAGAACCCAAGCTAATTACAATATAGCCTACTTCTTGTGAATAGTCCGCTGCCATAAGGAAACGAAAAGCCCAAGTAAATGAAATCAATAATAATCCGATTGCAAAGAAAATTGAACGCAAGCGAACTAAAGCATTATCAGAATTTAAACCAACCATAATCAACACAATAGCTGCTGGAACCCAAACAGCATACATAAGCCATTGATCAAGCTTGCCTAGGAATTGTTCATTCATCCAAACTCCTAAACCACTCGTATCAATACCTTGAATTTGAGCAACTTGCCAAGTAGTTCTCATTGCAGCAAAAATCAAAAATAGTCCAATCCAAAGACCTTTTTGTTTTCCTTCTGTTCCTGCATACATCATCATGATAAAGATAACCATAGAAACCCACAAAACCAAATCAGCTACCAATAAGCCAACCATCATTTGTGAAGGATCTACGAAGAAAATAGTATAAGCAACTAATAATAAGAAAACAAAAGTCCAAATTAAATATGATGATAAATATTTAATTTTTTGATTAACTTGTTGCATCTTTTTTTGTTTACCTAAAAGAACAAACCAAGAAACAACTACAACCACAGCATCAATGATAGCTGTATATCCTATAAATTCCATTTTATTTTTAAAAAAATTATTGATAATAAACTCGACATTTATGTTATAATAATTATACTAAATTTTTATTTCAAAAGACAATATGGAAAACATAGAAAAAACAGAAAATCAAATAAAAGCTATCCAAAAACCAAAAAGACCTATAATTATAAAAATATTTTTGAGTTTTGTTTTATTTAGTATATTCACAATTATAGCTAATTCTTTTCTTGTTATTTGGACTTTTCAAAAAAGTGATTTAAATGTAACTGAAGAAGAATTAAAAATGCTTATTTCTGATTTTCAAAATAATTTTATTTTTGTTGTTTTATTAATCATAATACCAGCAATCTTCTTAGCAATAAGAATAGCCGAAGACATAGCTCGCCCAATTAAATTAATAATGAAAAACATTAAAGAAATTTCTTTGGGCAATTTAAATACAAATATTCAAACAAAAAGAAAAGATGAATTTGGAATAATCATCAATCTATTCAATGAAATGGCTGAAAAACTTCGCACAGTAAAAGAAAGAGATGAAGAAATTTCTAAAATAAAATCAAACTTTGTAACAGTAGCTTCTCATCAATTAAGAACTCCTGTTTCAGGAGTAAAATGGGGTCTTGATGTTCTGTCTTCTGAATTAAAAGGACCTTTAAATCAAGATCAAAAAGATATTGTAAATAAATGCATCGAAAGAAATAATGAAACTATTAAAAATATAGATGATTTATTAAATACTTCTCAGATTGAAGAGAATAATTTTTTATACGAAATGCAAGAAACAAAAATTAAAGAATTATTAGAAAAAGCATTAAAAACTTTTGAAATGCAATCTAAGATCAAAAATAGAAAAATTGTTTTTGATAATAAATTACAAGAAGATATTAAATTATTTATTGATCCATATAGAATAAATTCAGTTATTTTAAATATAATAGAGAATGCTTTTAATTACGGAACCAAAGATACCGATATAGAAATCTCTCTGCAAACAGAAGGTGAATTTATTCTAATTCAAATTGCAAATTATGGCACAGGAATACCAAAAATAGATCAAGAAAAAATGTTTAAAAAATTCTTTAGATCAGAAAATGCTATATTGGTAAAACCGAACGGTATAGGTTTAGGTTTATACATATGTAAAAAAATAATAGAATATCATAAAGGTAAAATAGTATTATTCTCAAGCGAAGAAAATGGTAAAACTATATTCTCAATATATTTACCAATACCAAAGTCATTAATTACTGAAAAACCAAAAACTGAAGAATTTCTAGAGAGTTTTTAAAAAATAAAAAAGGGCTTTCGCTACGCGAAAGCCCTTTTGCCATTATTTCAATTTTTACATATACAGAGCTTTGATACTTTTATCAAAGATGTATACAACTAGCTTAACTAGAAAGGATTTTTTGTTTTAACAACCAAAGTTATTTGAAATGTTATTACTCTGATTATTCAAACTTCCGAAGTTATAATTCACATTATTATTGTTTCCAACAATGAATGGATTCATAACATTCAATACCATGCAAACATTTCCTGGCGGAACTACTCCCCCAGAACAACCGTTTAAGCCATTACTACAAGCATTGTAGATTTGGCTAATGTTTGTAATGCTCGTGAAATATTCATTAAAAGCATAATTATAGCTATTAACGATATTAGTCGTCCCTCCACAAAGTTTGCTGTTTATAGCAATAAGAATATCAAGTTGACCTTCACGAAGAAGCATAACTTGAACAAAAATACTATTAACAACATCTTGCAAATTTGCAATCTGCCCTTTAATCTCATACAAATGGTCTATAATTGCCATTTGAATCGATTTAATTTCATTAACAGACAACTGCAAGGCGTCGAGTTTTGCTAAAACCTGCGCTGTGAAAAACGGCAGATTTGAAGTATTAGCAAGGATATTCGCCAAAGTTATTCCCTGTTGCTGCAGAGTTAAACCAAGCTGGTCAATTTTAGAAACAATTAAGCTTCCCCAAGTTTCAAGAGATCCTTGAAGAACGCTCATCTGCAAAGTTAAAGCATTTAATTTCTCAAACATCTGAGCTTGCGATGTACCCTGGTCAATCAAAGTATCCAAAATTGTGTTTAGCATATTCTCTAATCCACCAAACAAAGCAATAAGCTGAGTTAACTTGTCCTTGTTTTCCAAAGTCCAAGCTTTAACATCTCCTAAATTATTATTTATACTTAAAAGCAGTAAATAATTTTCCAAAAGTTGTTTTTTGATTTCAGTCAAATCATTACCTTGAGCTTGTTGAGTTAAAGCAATTTGCATCAAAGTAGACTCGATTTGGGTCAAGATACTACGAATTATGAACAAATTTTCCCGGTTGATTTCGCCCTGCGCAAGCATTGAATTAATTTGAGGTTTGATAATATTCAAATCTCTTAAAATTATTTCAAGTTTTGCATCTGTTTTAGATTCAATTTGATTTAATCTGTCTAAAATTGAACCAAGGTCGGCAGTCACTACCTGAATATTAATTGTGTCTTCTGCTTCATTGTAGGTAGTACAAGAAGGCAAAAAAGCAAAGATAAATATAAATACAAAAATTAAATTTTTCATTGTCTGAAATTTTAAGGTTTAAAAAAATTAATTATTTTCAGTAGTTTTTTCAATATTCCCTGGAAGAAATCGCATAGACAAACTTGGGTAGAATTGATCATTCACAATCCCAACATTTAAACCAAGTAGCGTTTTAGGATTTAAAAAATACCCACCAGAAAGACGAAAATTAAAGAAAAAATCTTTATCATCTTCATCTTTTCTTTGAATTAAAAATCCTGGCATCAAATCCCCCGAAGCATAGAATTTTTCATCTTGCATCTGAAGACCCAAAACAGCTCCAATAGTTTGTTTACGAATGTTCCATTGCTCCACTTCGACTTTTCGAGTAGAGCTAATTGTAGTACTTACACCTCCAGCTAAAACAGTTTTAGTCTCGACTGAAGGAATATCCCATTTTTGAGGAGAGATTTCATTATGATAAAAAACTCCATAACGAAAACCATTTCCATCTTTGGGCTTCAAAACAACATCTGCTAAATTATTAGCAATTTTGTTTTTTGTATCCCAGAGGAAAAGACCTCCTACTTCAGCTCGGGAATTCCCAAATCTTAAAGCACCTAATGGTCCACGCGAAAACCCAGCCCCCAGCTCAATTTCCCAAGGAAGAACTTTTTTAATCAAAGTGTCTTTCTTGAAATCTTTTTCGGAAAAATTATCTGAACCATTTGAGCCCAAAGACTGTTCTTCTTGTTTTTTCCAATTCTTAAGCTCACCAAAATCACAACAATTATTATTGTTAAAAACTGGTGAGTTTTCAATAAAAGGAAATTGCTGTTTTTCTGTTGGTGGATTCGGGAAATACTCTACATCTTCCTCTGAAGCCAAAGTGCTTCTTGGAGCAGTATCATAAGTACCCTCCGGAAATCTTTGGTACTTTTTAGCACCATATCCTGAAAAATGATTTTGATTAACATCAAAATTATTTTCTTTACTAGAACAACAATCCGAAGGTCTCCACCCTTCAAGGATGAGCAATTCCAAGGCTTCTCCTTTTTTTGCTTTTGAAAGGATTTCAAAATTGATCTCGGCTTTCGCTGCAGATTTCACCAAATCAAAATACTCCTTGTGAGAAAGGAGAATTTTATCAGGTAATTTATTTTCTTCTTCTTTCTCTCCACAAGAGACTAAAAGAAAAGAAAACAAGGCTACTGAAAAATAAAAAAACTTTTTCATTTTGTATTAAATTTTTTAAGTGAAAAAACAAAAAAAATCCTTTTTCAAAGGACAAATATCCAAAAAACTTTAACATTAAAAATACAAAAAGTCAATATTTAATCTTAAATTATCTTTATATTTTTTTCTTTATTTCCGCTAATTAAATAATCAGCAATTTTATTTTCTACAATTTCTTCTATGGCTCTATGAATAGGACGAGCTCCAAATAATGGATCAAAACCAGCAGTTGCTATTTTATCAACCAAGGCAGGAGTAATTTCTAAATTAAGACCCTTGTCCTCAAATAAACGAACTTGAAATTCTTTCAATAATAATTCTGCTACTTTGCGAACTCCATCCTCGCCTAGCGGTTTAAACAAAATCACATCACTAAAACGGTTCAAAAATTCTGGAGCAAAATTACCGTCTTCAATCAAACGATTAATTAAAACTTTTTTCTCTATATTTGGATTCTCTATAATACTACGACTTTGGGCATTCGTGGTTGCGATAATAATAGTATTTTTAAAATTAACCATTCTACCATTCTCGCGAGTTAAATGACCTTCATCTAAAATTTGCAAAAATAGTTGATGAATATTTCTGTGTGCTTTTTCTATCTCATCAAAGAAAACCAAAGCAAGTGGAGTTTCTTCTACTGTGGCGCCTAATCTATCAGAAAAAATAGAAATAGAATCAGGCATAGAGAATTCACTCATATCAAAACGAATCATAGCATTTTTGTGTCCAAAATAACTCTCGGCTAAGATTTTTGCAGTATAAGTTTTACCTACTCCGGTGGGACCTAGGAAAAGGAAACTTCCAGCAGGCTTATTAGGATCTGCAATACCAGTCCTAAGGCGCTTCATAGCTTCTACTACATCAGTAACAGCTTCGTCTTGACCAATAACTTTTTCTTTCATAAAAGATTCTAAATTTTGCAAAACATTTTTCTCGTTAACATCCAAATCTCCTATTTGCATATTTGTTTTATCAGAAATAATTTCTTGAATTTTTTTAATATCAATCACCCCACCCAAAGAACGCAATTCTTCTAAGACAAGCAAAGACTTCAGAGGTTGAGGTTCATTAGTCATATAGCGATTTGTTAATTTAATTAATTCCAAAATTGCTTCTTCGGTAATTTTTACTCTTTTAATAGCAATATGATTTTTTAAAATTAAATAAGTTTCTTCGTCGGTACTTGGAAACATATCAATTTTTGTAAAATGAGAAGAAAATTCTGGATTCATTTTTAGTACTTTATCATAACCATAAAAATCAGTCGTAGCTATTATACCTAAATTCTTTTTATCTAAATATGGAATAAAATCAGTAAACAAATTTTGATATTCATGAATATTTTCAATTGCTAAAATAATATTACCAGCTTCGTTAGCTTCGTTCATTGCTCCAATAAAAGCATTGGCTTCTATATTTTGAGGCTCAAATCCTATAACTCTATGATGAGCAATTCCAGGAAAAGAAAGTCCTGATCTACCTAATCTACCTAAATATGAAAGGATTAAACTTTTACCAACTCCAGTTTCCCCTACCAATAAAACATTACGGTTTGAATCTTTATCTAAAGACCTCTCTATCATACGCAAAACTTTATCTTTACCAAAAAGACGAATATTACCCATACTCAGTAAATCATGAGTGTGTTTATTTAAATAAAAAGTAATTCCATAAGATAGTTCAGAACCAATAGAACCCATATCACGCAAAGTTTCTTTATCTATTTTTATAGGCACAAAAAAGAAAAGAGGAAAAGTTAGAATCATTAAAAAAGTAAAAACTAATCCGACAACAATTAAAACCATACGAATAGCAAAACCTAAAATTCTAGAAAAAATAAAAAATACAATAGTTTCAAAAATATCAAAATTTTTATTTGGTTTATCATTTTGAAAAGGAGTAAATAAAGTTTTTACTAAAAGAGGAATACAAAAAAAGTTATAAGCGAATACAACTAAATTTTTCCATGATTTTACTCCAGGATGCATAGATATATTTTAACATAAAAAATAATAAAAAGTATTAAAAATATTAAA
This sequence comes from uncultured Candidatus Saccharibacteria bacterium, assembly GCA_964395435.1. GTDB lineage: Bacteria > Patescibacteriota > Minisyncoccia > Phycocordibacterales > UBA9973 > UBA9973. Next base: position 16,128 of record CAYNAO010000003.1, on the reverse strand, counting down.
AAAATGATTAAATTTTTTGAGCCTTCGCCCTCGGAGACAAAAATCCAGGGAACCCACGACTCTTTAAAATTCAATCATTTTTTATGCAAAACAAAAAGCCCCTTGCGGGGCTTTTTGCGGCACATCGTTGTTTCGAATAATGTAAGTTTTACCTCACACTCACAAACAAAGTATAGCATATATCAAAATAAAAAGCAATAGCAAACAGAAAAATCCCTCTTGCGAGGGATTTTTCATTTGTTGTTTTGTATCTATAAGCCGAATTCTGTATCTTTTATTTTCATAAAAGAGATAACAATTTATCTAGGATGATGATTACTCATCACCTCAAGCGATTCTCCCCACTTCGCATGCGCTACGCGGGGCACGATCTTGCATTCATGTAAGGATTTAGCCGTTTCACTTTTGTATTACTACAAAACTCTTCCTTGTAAACAAGGAAGCCTAACCTTTCGGTCCGCCTACCCAACAAGTTGGATAAACATCGGCGTCTCTGCTCGCACCTCGCATCTTACGATGGATGGGAATTACCCACTACACTTTTCAATTAAATGAACGAATGTTCGGACTTTCCTCACTAGTTTTAACTAGCGTAGTTATCCAATACAAAACTTGTTAAGTATACAACAATTTTAAAAAATTGCAAACCCCGTCAGTTGCGACTGACGGGGTAAATAAAAAAGCCTCGGCTACATTAAAGTAGCGCGAGGCTTTTGGTTTCGGGGAATGGCCCCCTAATTTTTTATCACTTTTTTTGGCTCACCTACTGGCCTACCATTTACATCAAACATTTGTAAGATGTAAATGCCAGAAGGCTGTTCTACCGGAATTTCCATTTCCGCTTCGATCCTTATTGGACCATAAGTCGGATTTGGTGAAACTTTCATCTCTACTCTTTCGTTATTTTCATAACTACTTGAGTTTTTCTGATTTAAAAATTCTTCAATTTCCTGTCGGTATTCCTCAGGAATAAAGATTTCTTCTGAAGAATAAACTGATCTACTTTCAACATCATCATCATAATCTAAATTATTTACAATGGTATATTGAAAGCAAAACCAATGCCAATCGTCACTACCATAAAATTTACATTGAAGTAAATAATAGTGAGTTCCGACATTTGAGTTTGCTAAAACCCAACCTTTATTGCCTCCAGTTTGGCCTTGATTCCAAGTGCAGCTATACTGATTTGCTCCTGGAGGAGCATACAAGAACAACTGACTATTTGGTTTCTTGATTACTGCTCCATAAGACATGCCGTTTGAAGTTACAATTCCATTTTTGTTGCAGTTTGCGGGATCAGATCCGTTGCCTCCAGTGTTAACTTCCTTAACCAATACCATAACTGGCACAGGGCAGGATTCTTCAGAAGTACAACCTTCGTGATTTTTTACCCTAACGGATAAAGTCATTGAAGAATTTACTGTAACGCTCGGTCCTGTTGCTCCATTGCTCCATATATATCCTGCTGCAGGAGGAAAGGCTGTAAGAACAACCTTGTCTCCCTGCACTTCTGCAGAGATAGTCGGAGTTTGTGGTGAGTGCACCATGACAACTTCTTTTGAAGCGGTAGCAGTGCAACCGGTAACTATACTTGTAACCGTAACCGTGTAAGTTCCAGGTTGAGTGACAAGCAACCCAGGAGATTTTGCTCCTGTTGACCAACAATACTCCACAATACTACTTGATTCTGCAAGTAGTGTTGTAGAACTGCCTTCACAGAAAAAAGTGTTTCCAGAAATACTAACGGATGGACCATTAGCTATTTCAACATTTTTTGAAGCTTTGGAAGTGCAAGCACCTCCGCCACCTGTAACTGTAACGGTATAAGTTCCGGACTGACTCACTGAAACTGATTTAGTTGTTGCTCCATTACTCCAGATGTAAGCAAAACAGTCTGGGCAGTCTGTAACCTCAAGTGTGGTCTGGCCACAATTTTTGGTTTCAGAAATATTGAAACTACAACCCTGATTACAAGGTGGTTCAACCTGAACACTAACTTGCGCAACTGATGTGCACTGATTAGTGAAACTGGTTACAGTCACCCGGTATGTACCCGATTGGGTTACAACTAAGGAACGGCTTGTTGCTCCGGTGTTCCAATTATAACTAGAACAATCAGAACAGTTCTCAACTCTAAGCAAGGCTTCGCCACACTCGTTGCTGACAACATTCAAATCAAAGCTGCATCCCTGCGCATAAACACGCTGAGGCTGGTTACAAGAAATGAAAATTAAAAAAAAGGAAAAAAAGAAATTTAAATTTTTCATTGTGATAAATTTTTTATTGTGAAAGAAAAATTTTGCTTACAAAATTAGTTTTTACAGGCAAAATTTTTCTTTCACAATTCTTTTCTCAAGGAACTATTTACCACCAAAGGATATCACATATTAACAAAAAAGTCAAGTTTTTAACCTAATTTCAAAATACATAATCACAAACTCCTACTCTTGACTTTTTTATGAAAATATGCTAGTGTATAAAAACATTATAAGATGTTATAAAAATTATCAGTTTTTAATTAATGCCAATTTTGGCGAAAAAAATATGAAAAATATATTAAGAAAAATATTTATAGTCGTATTTGCCTTGGGATTTTTAGCTTCAAGTAGCACTGCTTTAGCTGCTACTCCGGCTTATGTATCTCAAAGTGCAGGTAGTATGACTCAAACTAGTGCTACATTAAACGCTAGTTATAATCCAAAAGGACTTCCTACTTATGGATGGTTTGAATTACAAAATAATAGTAATAAATATGGTTACCAAAATTTAGGAAGTGGTAATAGTAATGTTGCTTTTAATTACACTTTAGGTAATTTAACAGCAAACACAAGTTACACTTTTAGATCTGTAGCAGAAAATACTACAGGTACTACTTATGGATCTTGGATGACTTTCACTACAAATAGTGGAAATACAGGAGGTGGTTGTACTCATTGTTGCTACAATAATTGTAACCCTAACCCAACACCAGCTCCGACTGTTTACATAACAGCAAGTCCTACTTATGTATATTCAGGCAATGATGTAGTTTTAAATTGGTCTTCGACTAATGCTACTTCTTGTACTTCAAACTGGGGAGGTAATACTACTTCAGGATCTAGAACTGTATACCCTACTTCTTCAAGAAGTTATTCAATAACTTGTACAGGAGCAGGAGGATCTGCAACAGATAGTGCATATGTAACAGTAAATCAAGTTACTTACCAAGCACCAGTAATTAATCTTTACGCATCACCTACTTCAGTAGCTTATGGTGGAACAACTAACTTAACTTGGAATGTTTCAAATGCTACTTCTTGTGTTGCTTCAAATGGATGGACTGGAAACAAGAATGCAAATGGTGGAACTCAATCAATTGGTAATATGACAGCAGGTACTACTTTTGTACTTACATGTACTGGTCAAGGTGGAAGTGCTTCTGATTCAACTTTTGTTTCTGTGGCATCTCAACCAGTAAACCCTCCAACAGTTTCTCTTTACGCATCACCTACTTCAGTAGCTTACGGTGGAACAACTAACTTAACTTGGAATGTTTCAAATGCTACTTCTTGTGTTGCTTCAAATGGATGGACTGGAAACAAGAATGCAAATGGTGGAACTCAATCAATTGGTAATATGACAGCAGGTACTACTTTTGTACTTACATGTACTGGTCAAGGTGGAAGTGCTTCTGATTCAACTTTTGTTTCTGTGGCATCTCAACCAGTAAACCCTCCAACAGTTTCTCTTTACGCATCACCTACTTCAGTAGCTTACGGTGGAACAACTAACTTAACTTGGAATGTTTCAAATGCTACTTCTTGTGTTGCTTCAAATGGATGGACTGGAAACAAGAATGCAAATGGTGGAACTCAATCAATTGGTAATATGACAGCAGGTACTACTTTTGTACTTACATGTACTGGTCAAGGTGGAAGTGCTTCTGATTCAACTTTTGTTTCTGTGGCACAGCAAAATATTTTACCTACAGTTACAACAAATCCTGCAACAGGAATTGGAACAAATTATGCATTATTAAATGGTAATGTTTCAGCAAATGGAAATAGTCCAGTAACAGCTTGGTTTGAATGGGGAACAAACGGAAATATGACTAATCAAACAAATCAAGTTAATTACGGTACAGCAAATAATACAAATTACTCTTATTCATTAGGAGGACTACAATCAAATACAACTTATTACTTCAGAGCAGTAGCTCAAAATACAAACGGTCAAATGGTTTATGGAAATCAAATGACTTTCACTACACAAGGAAACACAGGTTGTACTTTTAATTGTGGAAACTACGGTAATCCAAATGTAACAACATACAATGCTACTGAAATAACTCAAAATACAGCGGTATTAAATGGTTATGTAGAAACAAATGGCAACTTTACAATTAGATGGTTTGAATACGGAACTTCAGGATCTTTCTTGCCAAGTCAAACAAATAAATTAAACCAAGGAACAAATAGTGGAAACTTTAATCAATTAATTACAAACTTACAACCAAACACAACTTATTACTTCAGAGCAGTAGCACAAGGAAATGGTCAAACTGTTTATGGTAATGTATTAAACTTCTCTACAAGTTTTGGAAACAATAATTCATGTAATTTTGGAAACTGTGCTCCAACTGCTGTAACTACACTAGCTACAAATGTTGATAACAACAGTGCAAGATTAAATGGTTTAGGATTAGTAAATGGTAATGTAAACACAAACGGATATTTCGAATACGGAACAACTACTGCATTAGGCAGGACTACAAATACTGGATTTATTGGAAATTCTCCTTCATCACCTTTCTATTCTAGTTTATTTGGATTAACTCCAAACACAACTTATTACTTCAGAGCAGTAGTAAATAATGAATACGGAACAAGTCGTGGAGATATTCAAACTTTCAGAACATTATCAGGCGGAACTGTAAGTGGAGTAAGTACAACAAATACAGTAACAAGATATGTTTACAGAGAAGTTATCCCAGTAGTAAACACAATTTCTACAACAAATATTACTGAAGGTGTTGGTTTATCAAAAGCTTCATTAGTATTCTTAACAATCAATAGAAATAACGAAATTGTAAATCTAGGAAATACTATTGATTACACAATCAATTACAAAAACGTTTCTTCTGAACACTTGAAAGATTTAGTATTAAGAGTATTAATTCCGAAAGAATTTACTTTTGTTAATGCAAGTCGTGGATATCTTGGAGACGATAATCAAACTTTAGTTGTAAATATAGACAACTTATATCCTCAAGAGGAAGGTAGTGTAGTATTAAGAGTAGAAGTAAACAATGATGCAACAGTAGGTAAAACAGTAGTAACTACAGCAAATATGGTTTACACTATTACAAAAAATAATCTACAAGAAGAAGTGTTTGCTTATTCTAAAAATATAATCGAACCTGGAAATTATAGATTAGTTGGTGGAGCATTATTCGGAAACGGATTCTGGCCTACTACACTTATCGGTTGGTTATTGTTAGTATTAATAATTCTTCTAATTATTCTTGCTATCAGAATAGCTTATACAAGAACAGTTCGCAGAAATTAATTAAATACTAAAAAGTCTAAATCCCATTAAGAAAAACTTAATGGGATTTGACTTTTATGTTTAAATGTGATATAATACAAGTATTAAAAAATATGAAAACAATTAGACAAAAATTAAATATATTTATTATAGTACTACTTTTTGGGTTTGCTTTTTCAGTAAATGCTAATACTATACCAGAAGCAAATACTTTGAATGTAGAAGTAAAAACCTTTGAAGCAACTGTATACGGGACAGTTAGACCAAACGGATTACAAACCACAGCTTGGGTTGAGTATTCGACTGATTTTAATATGAATACTTATACAGAAAGTAATCATATATATGTAGGTACTCAAAATAGTAATTCCCCTATCCGAATAAATCTAAAGAATTTAAAAGCAGATACTATTTATTATGCTCGTATGGTTGCTGATAATGGAAGAATAAAAACAGAAGGTAATATACTGCTTTTCAAAACTAATCCAAGAATTGAAAATCAAACTGTAACAATAGTAAATACAAACACAACTGGGGGAAATAATACTTCTGTTCAAATCACAAATGATACAAGACCTACAAATACAGCAGTTAACACAAACACAGAAATAATAACAAAAACTATTGATGTAGTGGTACCATCTTCAAATATAATTCTGCAAGATCAAAATTTCATAAATACAAATCAAAACAATAATACAAATTGGATTTATGATAACAATACAGAAAATAATTTATCTGCTAACACAGGACTAATTTCATTAGACACAAAAATTCCAGGTAATTTATTTGAGTGGATTATTGTACTATTATTACTTATTTTAATTGTAGTTGTTATTAAAAGAATTTTTTACTAATTCTCTATAAAAACAAAAGAATCCCCTACTTTAATTTGATTCTTTTCCACGAAACCAGAAACAGTTTCAAGGACATATTTAGACTCTAATTCTGTTCCAAATAAATTTGGATAAGAACTAGGGTCTATTTTTTGTTCAATAAAAATAACTTTTTGATTTTCATCAAACCAAATAATATCTATAGGGAAATTCATATCTTTCATCCAAAAAAAGTGTGGTCCTTTTTGCTCAAAAATAAAAAGCATACCGTTATTCTCGAGCAGGTTTTTTCTTTTACCTAAACCTAAGGTTCTCTTCTCTAGAGTATCAGCAATTTCAACATTCAAAATAGTATCTTTGATTTTTATAAAAGAAGTCTTTAAATTTTCTTGTTTTTGATTTAAAGAAATTTGATCAAAATTAGAATCTCTATTTAAAAATAAAAACAAAAAAACAAAAAATAAAATAACTATTATAAAATACTTTAAATAATTTCTATTCATATTTATTTGTCTCCATTCCAACCAAAAAGTTTACCTATAGATTCAGGAGTTTCTCTTTTTCTAATAACTTTGATATTTCCATCAGAAGCTAAAACCTTCATAGGATTTGCAAGTAAACAATGGTGAGAAGACAAGGCGTCTTGATAAGCTCCAGTATCTAGAATTGCTACTAATTGAGTATTATCATTGTTTAATTTTGGCATTAAAATATATCCTCCACCAGCTGTGTATTTATCGTCACTATCACAAGTACTTCCCGCAAGCCAAACTGCTTGAGAAGATTTATCCATATTATTAGCTGGGATTACATGCCATTTTTGCTTGATAGCCCAAGTATCTTTTAAATCATTCATAAATGAACCGTCTACAACATACCAAGATTTAGCACTACCATTCACAACAGATTTTTCAGAAATTACTTTATATAAAGTAATTTGAGTTGGAGCTACTATGTATTGACCCCACTCAACGGCCAAATTAGGATGCTTGATCCCTTTTTTGTCAGCCATATTTTTAAGTAATTTAACTATTTTACTTGAAACACTTTTTGCTGTATAGAATTTTTTCTTTTCATAAGGAACTCCAAAACCTCCACCCATATCTAAAGTTTCTAAACTTGGTTGCTTCTTTTGTAATTGTTCATAAATATTGAAAGCATGCTTTACTCCTTCTAAAATACTTTTTTGAGTTTTAATTTGACTACCCATATGGTAATGCATAACTTTCAAATTCTTCATTTTTGGTAAATCTAAAATATCTTTTTCTGATAAACCAAAACGGTCAAATTTTTTATCCCAATGAGTATCAGCTTTAAAATTAAGATCTACACGAACTCCGATTTCACCCTTGTATTTTGACAATCTGTCTATTTCTTCTGGGCCTTCAATAATAGGCACAATACTCATACCTTTTGAATGAAGTTCTTCTATTAAATCTAAATATTGATTAGTTTTTGGGCCATTACAAAATACACGAATAGAAGAATTAAATTTTTCCCCTTCCCAAAATCTTTTTACTAAATAAAGCTCATTTGCAGAAGTAACCTCTAAATTTCCCCCTTCGGATAAAATAGGCAAAATAAATTCTTTGTTTTGATTTACTTTCATTGGATAATGATAAAAGAATTTACCTTTGTAGCCATAAATCTTCATATAAGCCTCAAAATAACCCATCAAGTCTTTCAAGCGATCTTCTATCATGAAAGGAAAAACTATTTGAAGAGGTGTTCCATATTTCAAAGCAATATCATTTAAATTATAAATGTGATTACCTTCAGTAATAGTTAGTTCACCATCTTTGTTAACATTAAAAAGATTAGTGTTCCATTCCTCAACTCCTAATTTCCAAAATTTGCGCCAATTCTTGGCTGGTTTTTTATTTTTTTTCTTTAAATTTTTTGACATTTTTGTTAAGATATTATACAAAATAAAATTAAATTTGTAAAGAGTAAAAAACTCTTTTTATATTATATATCTTTTTAAGACTTAATACTATATTTTGATAAAAATTCTTCTTTAAATTCATAAAAAGTATCATTCAAAATAGACTCTCTAATTTTATGAACTAGGTTTACTATAAAATGAAGATTATGAATAGAAGCAAGTGTTCCGGCTAGCATTTCTTTACCGTGAAAAAGATGAGCTATATAAGCCCGAGTGTGATTTTGACAAGTGTAGCATTCGCAGTCTTCTTCTATCGGGGTATGATCATTTCTATATTTAGAATTTGTAATAATGATTTTACCAGTCTTTGTGTAAATCGTACCATTGCGTCCTAGCCTAGTCGGCAAAACACAATCAAATAAATCTACTCCATTTTCTATTCCCATAAACAAATCTTCTGGTTCCCCTATTCCTAATAAATGACGAGGTTTATCTTCGGGCAGAACTTCATTGACCCATCTAACCGCAGTATGCATATCTTCTTTAGCAAAAGAACCTCCGATCCCAAAACCGTCGAAACCTACTTCTTCAATATTTCCTACTTCATCAAGAATACACGGGACACGCATTTCAGAAATAACTTGAGCTGATTTTTTTCGCAAAACTTCTTCTCTACCTCCTTGAACTATGCCAAATAAAGCTTGAGGAAAATTCAAAAAAGTATTTTCTGTATTTGAGGTCGGACCTCGGGATCCCTTGAGGTCCGACCTCGAGGAATTCTGATTCCTAGAAAGCATCTTCTTTTCCCCTTCTAACTCTACATGACGAGCAAGGCATCTCTTCGCCCAAGCATGAGTCCGATCTAAAGCTTCTTCTTGGTATTTAAAATCTTCTGCAGGACTAGTACATTCATCAAAAGCAAAGATAATATCAGCTCCTAAATTATGCTGAATCTCGATTGATTTCTCAGGAGTAATATAATGAATAGAGCCATCTAAATGAGATTTAAAAGAAACTCCATCTTGACCTATTTTTGCAAGTCTTGGAGCATCAGAATCATCAAACCTCTCAGGAATCATAAGCGAAGGATCAGTGATTTTTACAACTTTTGAAATTTCTTTACCATAAGCAGCCCCCAAAGAAAAAACTTGAAACCCTCCAGAATCAGTCATCGTCGGACCTTTCCAATTCATAAATTTTCCTATTCCTCCAGCATCACGAACTATTTCGTCGCCTGGTTGCAAATACAAATGATAAGTATTTCCCAAGACAACTTGAGTATTTGCTTCTTTAATGTTTACAGGACTCAACGATTTCACGGTAGCTTTCGTCCCCACAGCCACAAAAGAAGGAGTTAAAATATCTCCATGCGGAGTGCTTAAAACTCCCACTCGCCCCAAAGCCCCATTTAATTTTTTCTCAATTTTGAATTGCATTGTTTAAATATAATACAATATTAAGAAAATATAGCAATTTAAACATTAAATAAAAACTTGCAAAGTTTAAATAAATAAACTATAATATATATACAAAAGATTATTTATCGAACTGTTACCGGATGGTGGCGTGGCTAGGACAACTAGCATAGAAAATAATCTGAAGAAAAACCCGCAAGGGTTTTTCTTTTATTTAAACTCCCACTCATCTTGAATTCTTTTCTTAATTATATCTCTATAAATTTTATAATCTGTTTTAATATTTTTAAATTCAAAAAACCTTCTTTCGCTACCAGCCACCATATCTGATAACTGAATAAGTACATTTTCTTTAGAATCAACAAAACGTAAATTTTTTATTATTCTTTTTTCTGATGAATTTAAACTTTTTCTTAAATATACAGAAAAATTCTTCTTAAATATTCTATCTCCACTTCCATCAATTTTAATTGATGCATTTAATATTTTATCATTACTATATTTCAATAACATTCTAATGGCATAACTATAAAAAGAATTTTTATTATTTTTCAATTCATCGCTTCTAATTTTTCTTTTATCAATAATTAAATAACGAATATTAAAATCAAATTCTTTTACTGCTTTTAAAAAACTTTCTTTAACTTTTTGACTATCTTTATTAAATTTAAATTCAAAATCATCTGAAAATTTTAAATTCCTTTTTAATTGCTTAATAGCAATAGCAGTTTTTTCTGCTTCTAAAAAATCTTCAAAAACAACAGCAGAAATAATAAAATATAAACTTGAACCTTTTCCAAACTTAAAACCCGCATCACCAGATTCATCTATAAAAACAAGCGATTGTTTATTATCTTTAACCATAAATATATTATAACTTAATTAATTATCTCACAAAGATAGAATAAATAAATTTCATAAATACAAAATTTAAAAAAATTCCCGAAGGGTAACCCTTCGGGAGATTCTGAAAATCTAACCAGAGTTTTTGTAACAAAAAATCGACCCTATCAGCTATTAATAAAAATTAATTAATAGCTAATTCCATTCCAACTTAAACAATCTTTATACAATCTATCATTTTGTTCTAACCATTCAGGAGAATTAATAACACCTACATTATTTTTAGACAAGAAAGCTTCAGATTTACAATTTCTTCTTATTAAATTACTTTGAATCAAATAAAATAAAAATAATTATCAATATTTTAAACCAATTATTTTTTTAAAAATTTTTCATACATTTATTATCTCACAATTATTCACTTCGTTCTACCTCTACGAATTTTAGTTGATTTGTGTTTATTGGACTTACTAATAGGGCTTTTTGGAAAGAGTCTCTGGGATCTGAAATAATACTTTCTACTTTTGCTATTACATAAGTTTTAATATTTGTTAAAAGAAAATTCTCGCCTTTTTCAACTGATAAATCTCTAGGCAAAATAATTTCAAAATTCCCTCCTCCCCGACCAATTAATTCTAAATAAATATCTTTTGAATCTAAAATTACATTTGTTTTCTCGCCATTTTTAGAAAACAAATTTACACTAGAGCTTTTGTTGTAAACTTCACTAATATAGCCTATTGGAATATTTCCATAAGCAAAAACCAAATCCCCTTGCTTTACTCCATTACTCTCTCCCACATCTAAAAGCAGAGTATCAAAAATACCTGGCTTTTTTATTATAGTAGCTAAAACAAAATCTTTATTTTCATCTATTCTACCTAAAATTTCTTTTAATTCTTGGTTCTCTTTTAGGAGAGAATCATGCTCAGAGACTTTAGCTTGATTCTCGTTTATAGTATTTTTTAAGTCTTCATTTTCTTTTAACAAACTTTGTTTAGAATTAAATAAAACAGAAAAATTATGCATTCTAGTTCCAATATTATTGGTTAACATAAAAAAAGGTTTCAAAATTATATTTGAGCCAGAAGATAAAGTATTTAGAATTGGAGATCTAAAATAAAACAACAAAGACAAAAATAAAAATACTAAAAAAATATTTCTAATTTTTTTATTTCTTTTTTTTCTATCGTGGAGATAACTCATCTTGATTATTAATTAATACATCTTTAAAATGTTCAAAATTATCTAAAATAACTCCTGTACCACGAGCTACAGCAGAAAGAGGATCGTCAACAACATAAACAGGAATCTTTAAAACATCTTGCAATAATTTATCTAAACCTAAAAGCAAAGCCCCTCCTCCGGATAAAGTAATTCCTCTCTTCATTATGTCTGACAAAATTTCTGGAGGAGTTCCTTCTAATAAATCTTTGACTCCATCTACTAATTCTTTGAGCGAAGGCATAATTGCTTCACGAATATCAGAATCAGTAACTACTACTTCGCGAGGAAGCCCAGTTAATAAGTCTCGTCCGCGGACTTCGGTTTCCATATATTCAACAGGAATAGCAGAACCTAAAGTCATTTTTACATTTTCGGCAGTTTTTTCTCCTATTAAAATTTTAAATTCACTACGCATATAAGAAATAATATCGTTATTGAATCTATCTCCTGCGACTTTTAAATTAAGAGACCTAACTACTCCACCCAAAGCAATCACAGCAATATCAGTAGTTCCTCCTCCGATATCAATAATCATAGAACCCAAAGCTTCTTTGACAGGTAAACGCACCCCAACCGCAGCCGACATAGGTTCTTCGACTAAATAAACTTCACGAGCTCCAGCACTCCGCGCCGCATCATAAACAGCTCTAGATTCTACATTTGTAGTTCCAGAAGGAATCCCTACTACTACCCGAGGACGGAAAAGTTTTGGATTCATTTTGTCTGCTTTGTTTATTAAATAAGAAAGCATTTCTTCGGTAACTTCAAAATCAGAAATAACTCCATCTACTAGAGGCCTAACGGCTTTGATATGTCCTGGAGTTCTACCTAGCATTTCTTTGGCTTTGATACCGACGGCTAAGACTTGGCTAGTTTTAACATTTAATGCAACCACAGAAGGTTCATTGATAACGATTCCTTTACCCTTTAAATAAACTAAAGTATTTGCAGTACCTAAATCTATACCAATATCATTTGAAAATAATTTGTAAATTTTTTTAAACATTAAATAATCTTTCCATTTAAAATTTCTAATAATTCTGCCAGTGAAATTATCTTACCTTTTTCTTCATTTCTTCTCTTGTATTCAATTCCGTTTTCTTTTAAGCTACGACTAGAAACAACTAAGCGAATTGGCATACCTAATAAATCAGCATCAGCGAATTTCTCTCCAGGAGAAAGCCCTAAACGATCATCAAACAAAACTTCAGTTTTATTTTTTAATAATTCTTCGTAAATTTTATTTGCTTCTGTTAAGACTTCTTCGTCTTCGCCTAGAACTAATAAATGAACTAAAAATGGAGCTACTGTTTCCGGCCAAATAATACCTTTATCGTCAGAGAGGGTTTCAACTATCGTGCCCATAATACGAGCAGGACCAATACCGTATGAGCCCATAAAAACAGACTTCTTTTCACCATTTTCATCTTGATATTTCAAATCTAAAGCATCAGAAAAACGAGTCCCCAAAGTAAAAATATTGCCCACTTCGACTGCTTTTTCTTCAACTAAATTATCTTTGTTAAGACCTAAATTTTCTATTACTTCGTCTGTGTAAACTTCTTTATTTATAGCTATATTTTTATCTCTATCAATATAAATAATATCTTCACCTGCTCCGGTCAAAGTTTGAAATTCATGAGAATATTTAGAAAAAACTCCACCAGAAGCAAAAGTTAAATAAGTAATATGTCCAATACCTACTCTTTTAAAAATATTTAAATAAGCATTTTTTGCTTTTTCATAAAATTCATTATGCTCCTTTTCGTTTTCAGAAAAAGAATACAAATCTTTCATGACGAATTCACGAGTACGCATTATTCCACTCTTTGCTCGAGTTTCATTTCTGAATTTGGTTTGGAATTGATACACAAAAACTGGCAAATCTCGATAAGAAGAAATAAAACCTTTTAGCATATTTGTGATTGGTTCTTCGTGTGTAAAACCTAAACCTAATTCTGTTTCGTTTTTTAATTTTGTTTTAAACCAATTATCTACAACTTCATCAGACCAACGATTTGTTTTTTCCCAAGTTTCTTTATTTTGAAGAGAAGACATAGTTATTTCTTGGCCACCGATAGCATTCATTTCTTCACGAATTATATTTTCTATTTTTTTTACAACAGCTTGACCTAAAGGAAGAAAATTATAAACCCCAGCCATTTCTTTATCTATAAAACCTGCTCTAATTAGTAATTCAGCATTTCGAGAAACCTCGTCTGTTGGAGCTTCTTTTTTTGTTTTAGTGAAAAGTTGTGTTTGTCTCATATACCCATATTAACCGAAAAAACGGTTTAGGTCAAAAAGTATTTTATTTTAAGCGCCCTTGCAAAAAGGCAAATATTCTGATAGAATACAGGAATGCAAAAAAGTAAAGAAATAGAAAAAAACAGTAGTGTTTTAATAGAGGAAATGTTCGACAAAGGGGTTCAATACGGATATTCTAAGTCCAAAAGACACCCTTCTATGGCTCCTTTTGTCTATGCTACTAAAAACAAAATAGACATTATCGACATAGAAAAAACAGAAGCTATGCTAAACGAAGCTTTAGCTTATATAGAAAAACTTGGTTCACAAAACAAAACTATCTTATTTTGTGGAGCAAAACCAGAAGCTAGTGAAATAATCAAAAACACAGCAGAATCTTTGGGTATGCCATATGTTAATGAAAGATGGATTGGAGGTACTTTGTCTAATTACTCTGAAATCAAAAAAAGGATTAACGAATTAGAAAAATACAACAAAGAAACAAAAACTGGAGAATTAGAAAAATACACTAAAAAAGAAAGAGTTGTATTAGCTAAAAAAATGGAAAGATTAGAAAAATACTACACTGGTCTTTTAACTCTTAAGAAAACTCCAGATGCTTTAGTTATAATTGATCCTAAAAAAGAACATATTGCTTTCAAAGAAGCAAAAACTATGAATGTTCCTGTTATTGCTGTTTTAAGTACAGACTCTAATATAAAAGATATCGATTACCCTATTGTGGCTAACGATGCTTCTACTTTGTCTATAAATTTCTTTGCAAATAAAATCTTAACTGCTTACCAAAAAGGCAGTAAAAATTAATAAATTAATCTAAAATAATTAAATATATGTCTACACAAATTACAACAGAGTTAGTAAAAGAACTTAGAGATAAAACTGGTATCTCAATTATGCAATGTCGTAAAGCCCTAGAAGAATCTATGGGTGACATAGAAAAAGCTGTTTTGATTTTAAAGAAAAACAGTGGAGATATTGCTCTAAAGAAAAGCGATCGTAATGCTCAAGACGGCTCTATTTGTGTAAAAACTAATGGAAATAAAACAATCTTGCTTACACTACACTGTGAGACTGATTTCGTGTCTAAAAACGAAGATTTCATGCAAGTTTTAAATACTTTGACTGATATGGCTTTGAATGAAGGAATAGAAAAAATGAAAGAAAATTCAAAAGAATTAATTGATGGAATTATTCAAAAAACTGGAGAAAAAGTAGAATTAGGTGAAGTATATGAAATTATGGGAGATGTTGTTGGATCTTATGTTCACAACGGGAAAAATGCAGTTATTGTGAGCTTAGAAGGTGGCAATACTGAAATTGCTCGTGATATCGCTATGCATACAGCAGCAATGAGACCTGAATACATAACTATGGATGAAATAAGTGAAGAAACTAAAAAAACTATGACTGATTTATTCACTAAAGAATTGGAAAATGTAGATAAACCAGAAGATATTAAAAAGAAAATGCTTGATGGTAAATTAAATACTTTCTTCAAAGAAAAGACTTTGACTGAACAAGCTTTTATTAAAAATTCTGATGAAACTGTTGGACAATTACTTGCAAAAAATAATGCAAAGATTGTAGCAGTTAAGCGTTCTCTGATATAATATAATTTATAATGAATATTTTCTTAATATTATTTTTTATAGCACTTTTTGGTATTACTATAATGATAGTGAGAAAATATTTTACTATTAAACATTTAGAGATTAAAAATAATCCTGATTTAGATTTGGAGTTTGAAGTTCCAGAATTAGAGGAACTTCAAAAATTCTTCAGCAAAAGAATAAAAAGATATGGTTATGTTATTTTAGTTTTAATAATTAAACTATATATCCTATCAAGTAATTTTGTAAAAGAAAAAAGTATATCTTTGTATAAAAAAATTAAGAAAAGAATATTTAAACACAAAACCAAAACAGAAACCAACAAAGAAACCTCTCCTTTTATAAAAACAATCAAAGATTACAAGAAGAAGATAAAGAGAATTACCAATAAAATAAAAGAAGAAGAAGGTTTAAATTAAGACTTGAAAAAAAATATTAAATATAGTAATATTAGTCTTATGCCGGAATAGCTCAGTTGGTAGAGCAACGCTTTTGTAAAGCGAAGGTCGTGGGTT
>CAYNAO010000002.1:62232-68282 GCA_964395435.1 uncultured Candidatus Saccharibacteria bacterium | reverse complement strand
ATGGAGACAATGAAATTCACTTCGCCTTTAGTTTTGAAAAAGCCGGAACCTATACCCTCTTTGCACAATTTCAAGTCGGAGGAGTAGTCCGCACATACCCATTTACTGTCACAGTAACTGGCACAACAACAGGTCGTACCGATGAGAGCAAGCCTCATACAGATATCGTTCCTCATAACTAAAACAAATATATGAAAGAAAAAATCTCTTTATACAAAAATAGGTCTTTTGAAATAATACAAAAACTTACTAAAATTCAAAAGATTTCTTTAATTATGAGTGTTCTTGTTGTCACGGGATTAATCAGTGTTTTTGTGTACGCTGATGAGGGACACGACAGTCCAGAACCTGTAGTACAACAAACAGAACAAGTTATAGTAAGAAAAGTAGGAGACGTAGACCCTGACGCAATATCACAAGAGGGACTCGGTAGCTTTTACGGGGAAATAACATCAAAAGATGTTGCTTCGATCAATGCGTCACGCGAGGGGGTAATTAGTTCCTGGAATGTATCTGTCGGAGATAGTGTTTCGGCAGGGTCTGTTCTTGGCTACGTGACTGTTACTGGGGTATCGCCTGAGCAACAGATGGCATTAGCCGAGCAACAAGCAAACGCCTTAAAAGCACAACTTGATCTGGAGACAGCTAACAAAATATCGGCTCAAACAGAATCAGTCTTTGGGCAAATTGCAGAATCCCTTAACTCAGTAGCAAACAAACAAAGATCAATCTACGATGGCACAGGAGGTACAGCATCTACAACATATCAAACGGAACTACAGGCTATCACTCAACAACAAACACAATTATCAAACAAGTTACAAGACTTTGGAAATACTGCCTTGACTGAAATATATCCTCAAGTAAGTGGTTTTGGAAATTCGCCGTTTAACCAATATTACCATGAAGGAAATCTTAATTGGGGCTTTGGTGCAAAAAATGGCACACTAAGGGGTTCGTATGTATTTTTAAGCAAACTACTTGCTGAAAAAGTTAGAGCTAGAACTGTCACCGATCAAGACATCAGAAATTACTTGGATAAAACAATAGAAATGGTAGATGCCTCTATAGTGGTTGAAAATTTGAACCTTGAGGCGATTACAGAATCAGTAAAAGATTTACAAACAGAACTTCGAGATATTAGTAGTGAACTCACTCAAGCAACAATCGATAAAGCATCCAAAGAACGTGAGCGAAGTCAGATTGAGATAGAGCTTTCAAGAAGTCTCTCCGGCTTTGAAAACGATCTTAGTTTGCAAAAACTTGAACAACTTTCAGCAAGCGAGCGTGCAAAAAATGAAGCAAGAGGCGCAGAACTTCTTGCACAAAAACTGGCAGTGAGCGCAGGTGGGGTTATTCCAATACTTGCTGCGAAATCCGGAGTTGTTGCAACAGTTGAAAAAAATGTTGGAGACTATGTCACGATCTCGGACCGTGTAGGTTTTATCTCCAATGCGAATCCCCGAAAAAATGTCAGATTTACTATCCCTGCTTCATGGAAAGATATAAACGAGGGAGACACTCTTTCGATTTCTTGGAGACCCGAATACTCTATGGGCAGTGCCGTCATTACAGGCATCAGCCCAATTATTGATGAGAAAGGTGGATACCAGGCTGAAGCTGTAATTTCCAAAGATACTGTATTCCCAGTCGGTGCATCGGTTCGAATTATTCCAGAAAATTCTAAAAAGGGGGTGTTCGTAAATCGCAAAGCCGTCGTGTTTGATGGTGTAACGCCTTTCGTTTGGATTGTGACTGAAAGCAATACAGTACGCAAACAGGAAGTAAAAGTAGGACGAGGTCTAGGTGAATATGTGGAAATACTGTCAGGCTTAGAACAAGGATTTTCATATCTGGTTATCCTCGATCCGCTTACTCAAATTCAGTCAGGAATGATGCTTTCAGAAATTCTTAAAACAGAGACACAGGTCGAAACATCACCGGCTGTAATACAGGATGAAAGTCAGCCACATGAACATTAATTCTTCTCACATATTATGTTTAAAAAAATAGTTAGTTGGTCAACCTTAAATAGAAATAAGACTATTTTCCTCGCAGTACTATTCACACTTCTCGGTGTCTATGCGGGCGTAAATATGAAAGTTGATGTGTTGCCAGACATTAATAAACCGACAGTAATAGTTTTTGCGGAAGCAGATGGGCTTGCACCGGAAGAAGTGGAAAAAGCCGTATTGATACCACTAGAAAACGCAGTGCTCGGTACGGCAAATGTTGAAAGAGTCCGCGGGACTGCTTCATTTGCACTTGGTATTATCAATATCGAATTTCCGTTCGGTAGTGATATATACAAAAATAGACAGTTAGTCCAGGAGAGAATATCGACCGTGGCGTTACCTTCGAACGTAAATGTTTCGTTAGGCCCCGTTTCTTCTGTTATGGGAGAAATTATGTGGGCAGGTGTAAAAAGTGATTCACATGTTTCACCTATTGATTTGCGAACATATGCTGACTTTACATTAAAACCCAACCTACTGAAAGTTAAGGGTATTTCTGACGTCATTGTGATGGGTGGAGATGTCCTCGAATGGCAAGTCCGCCTCAATGCAGATGCTATTGGGAAATACGGCATCACTCAAGAAGAAATAAATCTTGTTTTGGAGAGGAATTTACAAAATGCATCTGCGGGTATATTGCAACAACAAAATAAAGAATATTCCGTTCGAATTTTTGTGGCACCAAAGGAAATTACCGAATTGTCAGAAATTGCAATACAGACAGAAAATGGTGTTGTTCGTCTCGGTGAGATTGCTTCGTTTGTTGAAGGAGCAAGTATTGTCCGTGGCGGTGCATCCGTCGATGGTAGTCAGGGAATCATCCTCCGAATATTCAAACAGCCAGATGCGGAAACACTAAAAGTAAGTAAGGAAGTAGATGCACTCTTTGCAGATTTGCAAAAAACAGCTCCAAGTGGGGTAACACTTCAGACAGACCAATTTAGACAGGAATGGTTTATTTCTGCGGGACTTTCAAACGTAGAAAAAGCACTTGTCGAGGCACTTATAATTGTTGCTCTTATTGTATTTCTAATGTTAGCAAAATGGAAACCAACACTTATAACCTTATTAGCAATACCTACATCGATTGCAGTAACAGCAATCATATTTAATGCTTTAGGGTTATCTGTGAATGTTATGACTCTGGGTGGTATAGCTCTAGCAATCGGAGAACTGGTGGATGACGCAATCGTTAGTGTTGAAAATATCATCAAAAGATTGCGTGGTAAAAAAGTCACAGGATTGGAAAGATTGAAGATCATTGTGAATGCAGTTCAAGAAGTAAGAGGGTCGATTATATATGCAACTATCTTAGTTGTTCTTGTGTTTATCCCCGTGTTCTTTTTGCCCGGTGTTGAAGGAAAATTACTTACTTCGCTTGGTCTATCCTATATAGTGTCATTGATTGCGTCACTAATTGTTTCAATTACTCTCACGCCAGCACTCGCTTCTCTATTGTTAAATGAAGATGAAGACGAAGAAAAACCTTCAAAAGTAATTACATGGATTGAATCAAGAACAGAAAGGATACTAAAATCAATTATCCATTCTTGGAAAGTGGTTACAGGTATATTCGTTATAACGATAATTACAACTGTTATTTTGTATGCTAATGCTGGCAAGGAAGGTATACCACCCTTTAATGAAGATTCATTAACTATAGGTGTCTTGCTTCCAAATGGAACTGGACTTGAAACAACAAATCTATTTGTTCAAAATATTGGTGCGCAAATTAAATCATTACCTTTTGTATCAAATGTGAGCAATACGACTGGACGCGCAGGGGCAGATGCTCATGCGAGCGGCGCAAACTCAGGCGAAATGCAGGTAGTATTTAAAGAAGGATCAACAAAAAAGATAGATGAGTATATTCCTCAAGTTCAGGACGTCCTTAATAAATTCCCTGGCGCTAGCTATTCACTTGGTAAACCCATCACTCATCGGGTTGAAGAATTACTTTCTGGAGTGCGCGCGCCAATCGTTATAAAATTGTACGGTGATGATGTAGATAAGTTGCGAAGCTATGGAAATGTCGTAATAAGTGCTCTTGATTCACAACCTGGAGTAAGTAATGCTCAACTTTCCCGTGATGTAAAAGTTCCAGAAATCCATATATACCCTGACTTAGGAATACTTTCTAAGCAAGGGAATGACCCAGGGCTTCTTGGAGAGGAAATTGAATCAGGATTTATTGGAAATCAGGTTGGCGAAGTTGTATCAGGATTACAACGAATACCTGTAGTCACAAAACTCGATAATGAAAGCAGGAATTCATTCAGTGGACTTCGTGATACGCTTATCAGTGAGACAGGTGTCAATATTGGAAATAGTTCCAGCATAGAATTTGGTGAAGGAAGGACATCTATAAGTCATGAAGGTGGTAAACGTGTCGTCGTTGTGAGCGCAAACTATGAAGGCGGCGATGTTGTTGGGGTAGTAGACTCTGCAAAGTTAATATTAGAGAATGGTGAACAGCCAGAAAATATTACTATTAGTTACGAGGGTACCTACCAAAGCCAAAAAGAAAATAGTACTAAACTAGGATTCTTGTTTATAGTAATAATGCTACTGATTGCAATTATACTTTATAACGCCTTCTCTTCTTGGATACTTACCGCACTAGTTCTTCTAAATATACCCGTAGCATTCTTTGGTGGATTGCTCTATATCTATATAGAAGGAGGGACTGTCAGTCTGGCCCACCTTGTCGGCTTTATTTCTCTTACAGGAATAACTTCTCGTAGTGGAATTCTACTTATCTCAAGAGTAAGAGAATTAGATAATGAGAATATTCCCGGGATACCATCAAATACAATCATAGTTGCAGCAAAGGAACGCGTAGTGCCAATGCTCATGACTTCGGTAAGTACAATTCTAGCTTCAATTCCATTCATTATTGGCGCTCGTTACCCTGGTAATGAGTTTTTAGCACCGATCTCTGTTGTTGTTATAGGAGGGCTTATTACTTCCACGCTCACATCAATATTCTTTATGCCGGTGCTACTAGAGCGATTTGGAAAGAAAATATAGGGTAATAAAAAAGAGAGACAACTGTCTCTCTTTTTTATTACAACATGAAGCTTTGTGGGTCGCACTTAGTACATGACTAAATGGGTCATCAAAACTAACAGGTTGTCAATGAGGAGGGTGCTAGACGAAGTTAGAACCTACCTTATGGCTAATTCTAGTAGTAATTTCTCGATTGTGAATACGTGGTGTTCATACCAAAGCAAGTATTATTCACTAGTTTTTAGAAATCCACTTTATCAAAAAATTATGGTAAAATAGAAACTGTTATTATGCTAAGAAATATTCAAAAAATAATTAAGCTTCCAGTAATCTTTGGACTATTATTATTCCTCATTTTAGGAGTTTCGCAATTTGGAATGGGGATGGAGATGAATGGAAAAATGGTAAATTGCCCCTTCACGAGTCATTCAATGTCTATTTGTAAAATGAATCCACTTGAGCATATAGAGGAGTGGCAAAGCATGTTCACCACTTTACCTGCGAAAGATATCATCTCAATTATTTCTCTGCTGTTGGTCGTTATCGCACTAACAACACTCTCATTCTGGGGCAGATTCTCAATACCTGATATACGATATCTACACACAAGGCTTTTCTCTAAAAAGAAATTTCATATACCAAATCCGCTCGAAGAAGCTTTTTCTCAGGGCATACTTAACCCCAAGCTTTTTTAACCAAAACTCCTCCAATTCAACATCACTCATTCAGTGAGAATGTTGTTATTCGTTTTATTTATTATTTAACAATTAAAATAATCATGATTAAAAATACAATTGTTGCAATTACTCTATCTCTGATTGTCGGCGGCGGAATCGGTTACCTCATAGCTTCCAAAGGAGCTATGGATACCCCCTCTACGTCCAGCCAGATGACCGCAGGTAGTCCTGATATGCAAAACCAAATGGATGGTATGGTATCGAATCTAAAAGATAAAAAAGGAGAAGATCTTGATCTTGCATTTCTTGAAGGCATGATCGTCCACCACGAAGGTGCGATTGAAATGGC
>CAYNAO010000002.1:39656-62132 GCA_964395435.1 uncultured Candidatus Saccharibacteria bacterium | reverse complement strand
TTCTTGCACTTGTTGTAAGTGCGTCGGTATTTGTACTTGCCGTCTGGCTTCCAAATATCCGACTGGTTGCGGGCATAGTCATCTCACCGGGCATACCTTTTGTAAGCAAGATTCAATTACCACTCAGTCTCTTGGGTTCTATCGGAACAAACTTCGCACCGCTCTCCGCTACTTACACGATTGTGATCGCCCTCCTCTTTGGAATGTATATCGCAATGATCACATACTTCCTTAAGCGTCGAATCAAAGAAGTCGGACAAGGCGGAGTCGCCACGGGATTCTTAGGTATTGCGAGCGGTGTGTTGGGGGTAGGATGCGCCGCATGCGGTTCATTCCTTCTCACGAGCCTAACACTTGTCGGTGCAGGAGGTGTGTTGACGTTTCTACCACTAGGAGGCAGTGAGTTCGGAATCATTGGTGTTCTATTACTTGCAACTTCGGTTTACATGACTGCTAAGCAAATAAAGAATCCTTTGGTTTGTAGGATTTAGATTATCAACTTAATTAATAAAAATTATGAAAAGAGATTATAAAAAAATAATAATTACATTATTAGCCACATTTGTAGGAGTGGGGTTACTTATCTGGTGGGCTATCAGTCAAGACAACAAAAATGCTCCGTATAAAGCACCTACGAACACAGCAGAAATTGAACCAGTCGGACAGGTATTTGAAAACCAAGGACAAACACACATAAAAGTTGGGGAAAATCACCCAGCATACAATTCAAATCCACCTACATCTGGGTGGCACTACGTAGTTCCTGCTGACTGGGGAGTATATGAAAAAGCCTTGGTAGATGAACAAGCTCTACATAACCTCGAGCATGGGGGTATCTGGATTTCGTACAAGGACATTGACGCGGAGACCAAAGCGAATCTAGAAAATATTGCAAAGGCTAATCCCGGCAGTGTTATTATGTCTCCGAGAGATACCAACGATGCTAAGATTATTTTGTCTTCTTGGACAAGACTAGAGAAATTAGATAGTTATGATCAGGTGAAAATATTAGACTTTATCAGTAGGAATAAAAATAAGTCCCCGGAGCCTCTTGCAAGATAATTTATAAAGATATATACATTAATATTTATGGAAAATACAACACCAGAAAACACAAGCATCCAAGACGAAACTAAAGCAAACTATGTCAGCTTAAAATTTAAGAAGCCGAAACCACTCGTTATTGCCACTGGAGTCACGGTCGTTCTAATTATCGTTGCTCTATTCTTTGCCAAAGGATTCTTTGTGGCTGCAACAGTAAACGGTAGTCCCGTCAGTCGATGGTCAATCATTAAACAGCTCGAAAAAGAGGGTGGTAAACAAGCGCTTGAATCTATTATTGACAAAAAACTCATTGAAGCTGAACTTACTAAACAAAAGATAACTTTAACGCAAGAAGAAATTGATGGAGAGATAAAGAAAATTGAAGCTCAGGTTACGGCCCAAGGCGGAACGCTTGAAATGGCGCTCTCACAGCAGGGTCTAACAGAGGAAAAACTACGAGAACAGATTACTATTCAAAAGAAGCTCGAAAAACTGCTTGCAGATAAAGTCGTTGTGACAGATGCGGAAATTGATGCATATATTAAAGACTCAAAAACTACTCTTCCAAAAGATGTGAAAATGGAAGATTTCCGAAAACAAATCAGCGAGCAACTCAAACAGCAGAAATTCCAAGAAGAGGCACAGCAGTGGGTGTCTAATCTAACGACAAATGCTAAAATTAAGTATTATGTTAATTATTAAAAACTAGATAGTCGATTTAGTTTGATGAAATTAAGTATATGTTTAAAGAACTCATACAAAATAAAAAATTTAAATACTTACTCATCGCTCTTGTGGCGGTTATTCCTTTTGAAGCTCTCTCACTTTCAGGGAAACACTTACCGTATCCTATTGAACTGGGAGCATTGGGACTGATTGTCATTATATTCGGTCGTGATGTTTTCAAGAAGGGAATCATAAGCCTTTGGAGACTCCGTTTTTCAAGCATTAATCTTTTGATGACTATTGCCGTTATCGGCGCAGTTGCAATTGGCGAGCTTGAAGAAGCTGCGATTGTCATTATCCTTTTCTCTCTTGGAAACGTACTTGAAGATTTTGGAATTTCTCGTAGCAAGTCTTCACTTCAAGAGTTGGTAAACAAGACACCTAAGCAAGCAACTCTCAAGAATGGAACAATTGTGCCCCTCGCTGAACTTGCGGTAGATATGATTATCATCGTAAAGCATGGAGATATCATACCTGTGGACGGTATTATTGTTTCAGGTAATTCGCTTGTAGATGAATCATCAATCACTGGAGAGCCACTTCCAAAAACAAAAATAATTGGTGATGCTGTATTTGCAGGAAGCGTGGCAAGTGATGGATATCTTGAAGTGAGGGTTACAAAGCTTTCAGGCGAAAGCACATTGCAAAAAATAATAAATCTTACATATGAAGCAGCCGAGAGGAAATCAAACGCTCAGGCATTCATCGAGAGATTCGCCAAATACTATACGCCACTTATCTTGCTTTCCTCTGTACTGTTAGTAGTCATTCCTGTTTTTGTTTTCGACGAGCCATTTCAAAAGTGGTTTATTCAAGCTCTAACCCTCCTTATTATTTCTTGTCCATGTGCTTTAGTTATCTCTACTCCTGTTAGCGTATTCTCAGCAGTAGGCAATGCTTCACGCAAAGGAGTGGTTATCAAAGGTGGTCGTTTCCTAGAGGAAATGGGAAAGATTAAAGCGATCGCTTTCGACAAGACTCGCACCATTACCAAAGGTACGCCGATCGTAACAGATGTTATTCCTTTTGGCGAGAATACTGAGCAGGATGTCATCTCATGCCTTTCAGGGCTGGAAACATTTTCTGAACATCCAATTTCAAAAAGTATCATTGCCTATGCGACAGAGAAGAAAATGGATTTGCATACGTTCGATTCTTACAAAGCAACTTCAGGCAAAGGCGTAGAAGGAGTTTGTCTTGTGTGTACCGATAGTCATCGCTGTGCAGGTACGCTTGCATATATGAGAAACGAGCATGGAGCAATTGACGACAGCATCACTAAAAAGGCGGAGGAACTTGAGAAGCAAGGAAAGACCGTTATCTTTGTTTCCAATGGAACGGAGATTAAAGGAATCGTCGGGATTAGTGATGAAATCAAAGAAGATAGCCTACAGGCAATTGCCGAACTCAAGAAGATAGGTATCACACCTGTTATGCTCACTGGCGATACGGTTGCTCCTGCACAAGCAGTCGCAAACACGGTTGGTATCGAAGAAGTATATGCATCGCTTTTGCCTGAAGACAAAGTCGCAAGAATACAGGAACTCAAAAAGAAGTATGGATCAGTTGCTATGGTTGGCGATGGAGTCAATGATGCCCCTGCGTTGGCTACGGCTTCGGTTGGCATAGCGATGGCTTCTGCTGGATCAGATGTGGCAATTGAGAATGCCGATATTGCTATCATGAACGACAAACTTTCAGCATTGCCGGAACTAATATCAATCGCGCAGAAATCAAACGGCATCATCCGCTTCAACATTGCGCTTGCCTTGATTACTAAAGTTGGATTCCTTGGACTTGCCGTTTCGGGTAATGCCAATCTTGTTATGGCGATTGTAGCTGATGTGGGAGTGACGATTTTTGTAGTGATCAATTCATTACGTCTTTATAACTACGACGGCGCAACCGTAGCAGATAACCATTCTGATGAGACATGTAGTAGTTGTTAGGAAAACAGAGTTACAAAAAAGAACGACAATTGTCGTTCTTTTTTCTGCAACATGTAGGTTTGTGGGTCGCACTTAGTACATAACTAAATGGGTCATCAAAACTAACAGGTTGTCAATGCGGAGGCGGTGAGATTCGAACTCACGGTACCTTGCGATACTCCTGTTTTCAAGACAGGTGCACTAAACCACTATGCGACGCCTCCTTTTTATTAAATTTTGAAAATTGTTATCTTTAAAAGATAACTTTATAACTTTACTTTATTTTTGGTTTTTTTTCAAGTTTATATTTAATATTTAAAAAACCTCGACAAGCGAGGTTTTTTAAATTGTTTTAGCTTTTTAGAAAATCTAATGCTCTACCAAAATCTTTTTTAACTGTTTTTGTGTCTTTCTTTAAGATTTTGAAAACATAAAATATATCTAAAATACCAATAGTATTAAGTATAAGTAATGCAATGAACCATTTCTTGTGATTATGCTTGACCGCATTCCACACAGAATAAGATTTCCATAAAATAGTCCAAACTGCTAAAATACCCACGATTACTAATTCTAATATTTTATTCTCCATACTTAAATAATAACAGAAATGGTTTTTTTGTGCTAGTATAATTTATATGAAAATACTAGGTATTGATTTTGGGTCAAAGAATATAGGGCTCGCTTTGTCGGACGAGAGCCAAAATATTGCTTTCCCTAAAGAGATTTTAAAAAATGATAAAAACACAATTCAAACTCTTTTGGATATAATACAAAAAGAAAATATCGTAGAAATTGTAATAGGGGAATCTTTGAATCAAGAAGGTGAGGCGAATAAGACTTTTTTCAAAGTAGAAGATTTTATTTTAGAAATCAAAAAACACACAGATATTAAAATTTCTAAAGAAAAAGAGTTTTTTACTTCTTTTGAAGCGCATGATAGATTAGGCAAAGAAAGATTTAATGATAGAAAAGTAAAAATTATAAAAACTGAAAATCTGGATGCAAAAGCAGCCGCGGTGATTTTGCAAAGATTTTTAGATAGAAAAAATATTAGCAATTCCCCTCTACGCTAAAGCTAAAGAGGGATAAAAATTTTTTAAACATATGATAAAAATAGATGATTTTGTAAAAGTAGAAATGGCAGTTGGGAAAATCCTTTCTGTTGAGAAGGTAGAAAATAGAGACAAATTATTAAAGCTTTCTGTGGATTTTGGTATTAATAAAAAAGTTTCAAAAGATGAAAAAGGTAATGAAACAGTAGAAGAAGTTAGAGATATTCGTCAAATTGTTTCTGGGATTGCTTTGTATTTTGAAGATTATTCTGTTTTAGTAAATAAAAAAGTTATGTTTGTTGTAAATCTAGAACCGAGAAATATTGCAGGATTAGAAAGTAATGGGATGATACTAGCAGTTTCAAATTCCGAAGGAGA
Source organism: uncultured Candidatus Saccharibacteria bacterium (assembly GCA_964395435.1). Lineage (GTDB taxonomy): Bacteria > Patescibacteriota > Minisyncoccia > Phycocordibacterales > UBA9973 > UBA9973. Next base: position 57,001 of record CAYNAO010000002.1, on the reverse strand, counting down.
GTTTTCTTTACTTTACCCAGATCAGAATATAAAAGAGGGGACTCGAGCAAAATAAATAGCAAAGAAAATATTTTTTATATATAATATATTTAAGTGAAAAGAAGTATATATAAATTTAATAATTTTTTTTCTGCTCCAGCTTTTTTAGAAATGCCTTCTTTCGGTTTGGATATTGCTGATGATTCTATAAAATTTATGCAATTAGTTTCGACTAAAAGGGGAATAGAAATAGGTAGATATGGCGAGAAAAAAATCGAAAGTGGAATTATTGAATTAGGAAAAATCAAAGATCCTCTAAAATTAGAAGAAGTTTTAAATGAGTTAAAAAAAGAAAATAACATCAGAGATGCTCGTGTTTCTATTTTAGAAAATCAGATTTATACTTTTAAATTAGCCTTGGATAAAAACACAAAAAGCATACGAGAAAGCATAGAACTATTATTAGAAGAACATATTCCTATTCCTGCCCCAGAAACAATTTTTGATTTTGATATTTTAGAAGAAACTGATACTGAAATAATAGTAGAAGTGGGGGCTATTCAACAAGAAACTATTGAAGAATATTTAGCTGTTTTTAAGAATTGTAATATTCGGGTCCATTCTTTTGAATTAGAAGCTCAAGCTCTCGCTAGATCATTGATTAAAAAAGAAGACAAGGATACATACATGATCGTTGATTTCGGAGCAAAGAGAACTGGTATTTTTATTGTTTCAAAAGGAATACCGATGTTTACTTCAACCATTGATTTTGGAGGAGATTTGTTTAGTGAAATGATACAAAAAAGTTTAAATATTTCTTTTAAAGAAGCTGAAGATATTAAAATCAAATACGGCTTGCAGAGAAATTTAGAAAACAAAGACATTTTCCCAATTCTTTTAAACAGTGCGTCTATTTTAAAAGATGAAGTTCAAAAACATTTTATTTATTGGCACACTCACGAAGACGAGAATGGTGTTAAAAATCCTCCAATTAAGAAAATTTTATTCTGTGGTGGGAATTCCAGCATAATTGGTTTGGTTGATTATTTTGCAATTAGTTTAAAGGTTGAAACAGAAATAGCGAATGTGTGGATTAATATTTGTGAATTACAAGAAAAAATACCTATGATTCCTGCTAAAAAAGCTTTGTCTTTTGCTACATCTATAGGTTTAGCATTAAAAGATTTTTACAATGATTAATTTAATACCAATAAAAGAAAAGAAGAAAATTCAAAAAGATTTTTATCTTAGAATAGTTATTGTTTTTTTTGTTATTTTAGGAACTTCTATTTTAATTAGTAGTATTTTATTAATCCCTTCTTTTTTCTATTCTTCTATTCAAAAAAATTTGATTAGCAATCAATTAGATAATTTAAAGAATAATAATACAGTAGAAATAAAAGCAGAATACGCTTCTGTAATTTTTCATTTAGATAAAAAATTAAAAATTATAAATGAATCCCAAAATGGTAAATTTTTAATTTCAGAAAAAGTTATAAATGAAGTATTAAATACTCGAACCAATGGTATTGTGATTGATCAAATTAATTACAATTATGATCCATTAGTTGGCAGAACTATTGATATTAAAGGGATAGCTTTAACTAGAGAAAGTTTACTTTTTTATAAAAATAATTTAGAAAATAATCCAAATTTTGAAAGTGCAACTTTACCAATTTCAAATTTTATAAAGCCAAACAATATACCTTTTAGCTTAATTATTAAAATGATTTAATATGAAAAATAATCAATTAAAAAAATTAATATTTTCAATAACCTTTCTTATATTTAGCGTTGGATCTTTTGTTTTTTTGTATAAAACTATAAATTCAAATCAACAAAAATTTACAGAATTAAATCAAGAATTAAAAAATGAGGAAGCTAAAAAGCAAAGTATTCAAGAATTAAACAAAAATATTTCTGAGATATTGAATCAGATTACTGAATTAGATACGCATTTTTTGAAAACTGATGATGTTGCTATTTTTTTAGATGATTTAGAAAAAACAGCCAAAGATATAGGGCTGAAATTAGAGGTAGTAGGGGTGGAACCTCCTTCTGAAACTCAAAATGGTCTTGTTATGAATTTGAAAGCTTTAGGTAGTTTTGAATCAGTTAATGATTTTATTGTGATTTTAGAAAATTATAAATACGAAATTGATATTTTGGATTTTGACACTCAAAAAGAAAGTTTTGTTTCTGAAAATAATAATACAGAAAATTGGAATACTAATATTAAAATAAAAATTGTATCTATACTATAAAAATTATGAAAACAAAATTAAATTTAAATTTTTTAAAAAAAGAAAAAAAATTAGTTAAAATTGATTATACTGAATCTAATGTTGGTAAGTATTGGAATTTATTAGTTGTATTATTTTTTGTTGTGTTTTTAGGGGGAGCAGTTTTTGGGTTTATTGTTTTCACTAATTTAAATAAAAATCTTTCTTTAGATAATTCACTTTTGCCAAAAAATAAAGTTTTTGACAAAAAACAAGAAATTTCAGAAGTATTAAAATATTTTGAAAATAAAGAACAAAATTTGTTAAAAATAAAAAATAAAAATAATATTATTGACCCTTTGCTTTAAAAATGTTATCTTAACAAGAGCCTTTCATGTTTATAAATAATTGATATTTATAAATAGTTTATATTTGGGCGGTTAGCTCAGTTGGTAGAGCAACCCGTTTACACCGGGAAGGTCACAGGTTCGAGTCCTGTATCGCCCACAAAAAGCTTCCGTAGTTTAATGGATAGAACAGGGCTCTTCTAAGGCCTTGATGGGGGTTCGATTCCCTCCGGAAGCACAATGAAAATAAAAATTCTCTACGAAGACAAAGATATTTTAGCCATAGATAAACCTATTGGTATTTCTGTGCATGGGGATGGAAAAACTAAGCCTGCCCGCAAAGGCGTTTCAGGCGGGGAAAAAACTTTAGTTGATTTTATTTTGAAAAATTATCCAAAAATGAAAAATGTCGGAGAGAATATGACTACTAAAGTAGGAGAAAAAGAAATTATAATTCCAAAGCCAGGCATAGTTCATAGGTTAGACCGTGATACTTCAGGAGTTATGCTTTTGGCTAAAAATAAAAAATCTTTTGAATACTTAAAAGAACAATTTAAAAATCGCCAAATTCGTAAGGTTTATAATGCTTTAGTTACGGGAACTTTAAAATACGAAAGAGGGGTGATAAATAAACCAATTGGTAGAAGTCCAAATGATTTTAGAAAGCATTTAGCTGGTAGAGGCGCACGAGGAGAGCTAAGAGAAGCTATAACTGAATATAATGTTATAAAAAATATAATTGATAGAAAAAATAAATTTACTTATTTAGAACTTCGCCCGAAAACAGGACGCATGCATCAGATTAGAGTTCATATGAAATATTTAAATCATCCAGTAGTAGGGGATGCTCTATATAATGAAAATGGTTTAAAAATAAAAGGCATAGATAGAATGATGCTTCATGCAAAATCTATAAAGTTCAAAGATTTAAAAGGAGAAATTATAAAAATAGAATCTCCTTTGCCTAAAGAGTTTAGTGAATTATTAAAATAAAAAAGGACTTGCACAAACAAGTCCTTTTATTTTTTAATCCTAATCATCATAAGGATTTATGTGTTCTTTCCAGGGTAGTATTTTTATGTTTGTGATAAAATACTCGCTGGAAATAAAATACAAAAACCTCTCATGTGGTATTGTGTTTGCATAAACATAACTACCATTTTGTAATTCATTTTTTCTTTCCATTTTGGAATAAATCAAAATATTTGATTTGTTGATTTCTAAGACTTCGCCTTCGACAATCATATTATTAGAAAGGTATATTTTTACATGGTGTGGCCTGTTTAAAAAATTATCTAAAGTTTTTTTGGTTTTTTCCCAAAAATCAAAATAATTTTTTGCAATTTCTGTGTCCTTTGTTACCAGAATTTGATCCAAAGAACTAGTTCCGAAAGTAGGCAAGGCGCCCAAAACATTACCTAATATTATTTCATTTTTTATTTCTTCGTCGGTAAGCATTCTTGCCGAAATATTATAAGAACTGTAAAAATGAAAACTTTTTTCAGATGTGTTTTTTGGCACTCCTAAAAGCTCTTGGGGTTCTTGCATTTTTCCATTTGGTAAAATGCGGGTAAAAAATAACGGTACCCATTTCCCGTCATTTTGTTTTAAATATTGTATTATTAACTTTAATTCTTCTTTGTAAGCTTCAGAAAAATCAAGCAAAATACTAGGATCTTTTAATTCTTCTGTATTTGGAAAAATTAAATTTACAATCTGGTTTTTAATTACTGTTGCCATGATTAATATATTTTTTGTTTAAGAACTTAATATCCTTTTGATGATATATTTTATAAAAACTTAAGTCAAATATATTATATTTGCCTTTATAAAAGATTTATGCTAAAGTATTACCTATTATGGCAGGAGATATAATAAACAAATTAAAACTTACACCAGTGGATGTAGAAGCTCGCAAAAAGCTTGATTTTAAGGCTGGGGATTCTGTGCGTGTTTGGTCTAAGATTGCTGAAGAAAAAGCTCCTACAAAAAAGGGAGAAAAAGCTACTATCAAGTATCGCTTACAAGCTTTTGAAGGAATGGTGCTTGCTCGCAAGCATGGTACTGCAAACGGAGCTACCTTTACAGTTCGCAAGGTTGCTTCTGGAGTAGGAGTAGAGAGAATCTTTCCTTTGTATGCTCCAACAATTGATAGAATAGAAATTACTAAAAGAGCAAAAGCTCGTCGTTCTAAATTATACTATGTTAGAACAAAAGCAGTTAAGGATGTTAGAAAAAAATTAAGAGCTGTTGCGGTAAGTAAAGACATAGAAGAAAATACAAACGAAGAAGTTTCAGAAAATACAGCAGAATAATGCTGTATTTTTGTTTGCCCAGGTGTTGAAACTGGTAGACATTTATCCTTGAGGTGGATAAGCCCGCAAGGGCGTGGAGGTTCGAGTCCTCTCCTGGGCACTTTTGTTTTTTTTGTGTTAAAATAAAAATATGGAAAATAATTTTAACAATTCAAATGAATCTATTAAAAACTTAGAAAATCATAATCTTGAAAAAGAAATTGATATTATAGACGGAGAAGGAGAGGTTGATGTTTTAAAATTAGAAGCTGAAGTAAAAAATCTAGAAGAGAAAAATAAAATAGAAATAGACCAGTATAATCAAATTAGAGAAGATCTAGGCTTAGATACTATTAATCCTGATAATCAAGAAGTTGTAGAAAAAGTATTACCGTCTTCTAAAAGTCGTTTTGCGAAGATTACAGAAATTGGTAAAAATTTAATGAAAGCCGCAGCTGTAGCAGGAGTAATGTTTGGAGCAACTGATTCTTTTGCTGGCTCTGTTAATAATCCAGAAAATAACAATAAAGATAAAAAAGAAACAAAAACCGAAGTTGGAAATTTTTATTTTAAATTAAAGGAATATAAAATTATTCCTGAATCAATGACGCAAGAAGAATTTCAAGAAAAAGCTAAAGATGATAATTGGTTAAAAGAACAAGCTCGTCAGTATACAGAAGCTCGAGGTATTAAATCTATTGATGACCCTAATGCAAAAGTTATTAAAGAAATTAAATATGGCTTAGATGAAACTAAAAAAATAAAAAGAGAGTTAACAAAAGAGCAAAGATTAAAAGAACTAGAGGGTATTTGGAAAGATGTAAATAAAGGTAAATATAAAATGGGGGATACTGTTATACTCTCTGATGGTAGTCCTTATGTAATTAAAAAATACGTTCCAGGGACTTTAAAAAATTCTAATAATAATGATTTAGCAGAATCTTCTACTGAATTTAAATTTTTAGACGATTATACAAAAAATAATTAATAAACTATTCTATTAAGTTCAATATTCTGTTATTATATAATTAATGAATCCCGTTAATGATTTTTAATAATGGGTGTATTAAATTTAACTTATTTAGTAAATAATATTGTGAAATATAATTATAAATTAATCAAAAATATTTAACGGGATGAAAGAAAATTTTAATTTAGTTTTTTCTATTTTAAAGAATCAATTTACTTCTTTGTTTTTTATTTTGCTTTTTATTTCAGTTTTAGTTTCTTATTTTGTTGGAGAGTATGTAGATGGGACTATAATTTTAGTTATTGTTTTAATAAATACCTTGCTTGATTTATATCAAGAATTTAATGCTTCCAAAGCAAGTCAAAAATTGCTTTCAATGATTCAAAGAAAAGTTTATGTTTATCGAAATGGAAAAATTGTTGAAATTTCTTCGGCAGATGTTTTGGTTGGAGATATTGCTCACTTTATTGTAGGTTCGGTTTTGCCTTTTGATATTGAAGTTATTGAAGCAGAAAATGCTTTTATAGATGAATCCGTTCGAACCGGAGAGACTTTACCAAAAGAGGTTTTTTTAGGTGATAAAATTTTTGCTGCCAGTACTATCTCTTCTGGTAAAATAGTTGGGCATGTTTTAACTTTGGAGAAAAATTCTTCTTTGATTGAGTATAAGAATAAATTACAAGAAGTTAAAAAATGGAGTAGCTTTAATCATTTTACTAATAATGTAATTAAGTATGTTTTTATAATTTCTTTGATAAGCTTGCTTTTAGCTATGTTTTTCTTGGTTTTTGTAATGGGAAAATTTGAATTAACTAGTTTCTTTGTTTTTGCTATTGCTATGCTTGTGGGAATTGTGCCGGAAATGTTGCCTTTAATTATTACTATTATTTTAACTCGCGAATCTATTGATTTGTCAAAAAATAAAGTTTTAGTAAAAAGACTTTCTTCTCTTGAAAGTATTGGAGCACTCAAGTTTTTGTTAACTGATAAAACAGGAACTTTAACTGAAAACAAATTAAAAGTTTCTCATATTTTAGATCATAAAGATTTTTGGGAAATTTCTAATTCTATTTCAGAAGGGGATTATGAGAGAACTGCTTTGGATATTGCTTATGATGAAGCTTTAAATAATTCTGTGGCAAAAATCAAAACTAATACTTTGAAAATAAAACATTTCACTCAATTCACGCATAAAGATGGTTATGAAGTTTTTATTTTAGAAAATGGAAATAAAGTAGCTCGTGGTATTTTGACTAATATTTTAGATTTAACTAAAAATGATTTTGATAAAAAAGAAATTTTAGAAAAAGCATATTTTTATGAGAATAAAGGTATGCGGGTTATGGGTATAGCTTCTTCTTTGGCTAATGTTTGGGAATTTTCAGGTTTTGTAGCTTTTTATGATCCAGTCAAAGCAACTGCTTTTGATTCAATTCAAATTGCCAACGAAAAAGGTATTAGTGTCAAAATATTGACTGGAGATTCTAAAGAAGTGTCTTTGAATCTTTTAAGTGAATTAAAAATTTCTTCTGATAAAAATGATGTTGTCTCTTTGAATGAAGTTAATGTTTCAGAATTGTCAGACGAAGAATTATTAAATATTAAAGTGTTTGCAAAATGTAAACCTGAAGACAAATTATTTTTGATTGATAGATTTATAAAATTAGGTCCAGTAGCATTTTTAGGTGATGGGATTAATGACGCTCTTGCTTTAAAGAGGGCGGATGTTGGTATAGCAGTTTCAAATGCAACTGACATAGCAAAAGAAGCTTCAGATATTATTTTGCTTGAAAAAGACATAACCCCAATTTTAAAAAGTGTTGATACTGGGCGGAAGGCAACTAGGAATATTCTGATTTATATTATGTATACTTTAGCTGGAAATGCTAAAACTTTCCTTTCTTTATTAGTGGCTTCTTTTTTCTATCCAGTTTTGCCGATGCTTCCTATTCATGTTTTACTTAATAATTTAATTACTGATTTACCCTTGATGCTTATTATTACTGACAATATTGATAAATATGCATTGTCGCATGTACCACATTTTGAAACTAAAAAAATAATCAAAAGAATAGTGATTTTTGGATTTATAGGTAGTTTGTTTGATTTAATTTATTTTGAAATTTTCAAAGATTCTAGTGTGAGTCTTTTCCAAACAGGATGGTTCTTGTTCTCTATATTAATAGAACTTGCTTTGATTTTGTCTATACGATCTTCTCGTTCTTTCTTGAAATCTCCTCCAATGTCTGTGCCTTTGATTTTTGGAGTATTTTGTTCTGTTATTGTCGGTTTTGTTTTTATCTATCAATCAAGTTTAGCAAAATTATTTAAGTTTGAGATTTTGAGTTTTAGTACTTTGTTTACACTAGCAAGCTTGGTAATAATTTATGTTTTTGTAAATGAATTTATTAAATTTATAATGAGAAGAAATAATTTATACAATAAACCTGTTTTAGTAAATAACAAATAAATATTTTTTTGTTATAATAAAGATATGCAAATAAATGAAGATCAATTAAAAAGATTTATTTTAGAATCTAAATTAGTCTCTAAAGAAGATTTGGAACAAATTTCAAAAGAAGCTTCTGAGCAGAACAAAAACTGGACTGATTTATTGTTGAATAAAAATAAAATTTCTGAAATTGATTTAAAAAGAATGGAGGCTTTTGCTTTAGGGATTCCTTTTGTAGCTCTAGAAAAAGAAAAATTAAATATAGATATTCTGTCTTTAATTCCAGAAACAATTGCTCGAAATTATAATATTATTGCTTATAACAGGAAAGATAGCGCCTTAGAAGTTGCTATGCTTGATGTAGACGATTTGCCCGTAATTGATTTTATTAAAAAAAGATCTGGTCTTAAAATATTACCTCGTTTAACTGATTCTAATTCTATTAAAACTGCTTTAGTCCAATACAAAAAAAGCTTGCAAGCAGAATTTGATAATATTATTCAAAAAGAAGTTGGTAGTTTAAAAATTTCAAAACAAGAAGGAGAGAAGTCTGCTCAAGAATTAAAAGAAATGGCAGAAGATTTGCCAGTTGTTAAAATTGTAGATTCTTTGATATTGCATGCAATATTGCAAAATGCTTCAGATATTCATATAGAACCTGGCGAAGTTAATCTGACTGTTAGATATCGTATTGATGGTATTTTGCATGACGCTATGGTTTTAGACAAAACAGCCGCAAGCGGAATTACTGCTCGTATTAAAGTTTTGTCTAATTTAAAATTAGATGAAAAGCGCTTGCCTCAAGACGGTCGTTTTAAAATAGAGCAAAATGGAGATAAGGTTTCTTTTCGTGTTTCCACATTGCCTACTTTTTTTGGAGAAAAAACTGTTATTAGAATATTGAAAGAAAATTCTAAAGGTTTTTCTTTGGAAGGGTTAGGTTTTCATGGAGAAGGTTTAGAGAGAATTCATGAAGCTTTGAAACAAAAAACAGGTATGGTTTTAGCTACTGGTCCTACTGGATCTGGTAAGACTACTACTTTGTATACAATGCTAGATATTTTAAATAAACCAGAAGTAAATATTTCTACAGTAGAAGACCCAGTGGAATATCAAATGCCTCGTGTTAATCAAACTCAAGTTAAGCCTGAAATTGGTTTTACTTTTGCTTCTGGTTTAAGGTCTCTTCTTCGTCAGGATCCTGATATTGTGATGGTTGGAGAGATTCGTGATGGAGAGACTGCTTCTATTGCTGTTAATGCTGCTTTGACTGGACACTTGGTTCTATCAACAATTCACACCAACTCTGCGGCTGGAGCTATTCCTCGTATGATTGATATGGGAGTCTTGCCTTTTTTGATTGTTTCAACAGTTAAAGTGATTATTGCTCAAAGATTGGTTCGTAGGTTAACAGAAAATAAACAAAAATATTTTTTATCTGAAGGAGAATTAAAGGATTTAGGAAAAATTGTTGATTTAGATAGAATGCTTAAAATTCTTAAAGAAGAAAAATTAATAGGAGAAAATACAAAATGGAATGAAGTACCTTTTTATAGACCAACAAAAGATGAAAAAGGAGTAGAAGGTTACGCTGGGCGTGTAGGTATTCATGAAGTTTTAAAAGTTTCTCAAACTATCCGTGATTTAATTGTTAAAGGAGCTTCTCAGGACGATATAGAAAAATTAGCTAAACAAGAAGGTATGATTACTATGATTGAAGATGGTATTTTTCAAGCTGCTTTAGGAAATACTTCATTAGAAGAAATATTCCGTGTTATTTCTGAATAATATGTTATTTAATTACAAAGCAAAATCAAATACAGGAGAAATATTAGAAGGTTCTTTAGAAGCCCAAGACCGTTTTTCTGTTTCAAGAGATTTAAAAGCTAAAGGTTTAATACCTATTTCTATTGAAGAGAATAGTGAATCTAAATTAAATATAGATGCTATTTTTCAAAAATTTTTTGGTAAAGTTAAAGTTGCTGAGTTAATAATTTTTACTAGAAACTTAAGTGGAATGTTAAAAGCAGGCTTGCCTCTATCTAGGGCACTTTCTGTGTTGGTGAAACAAACCAGAAATAATACTTTTAAAAAAGTTATAAATGACATAATTTCTCAAGTCGACACAGGTTCTACTTTTGCCAATGCTTTATCAAAACATCCTAAAGTTTTTTCTAAATTATTTATTTCTATGGTTTCAGCAGGAGAAGAATCTGGTAATTTAGGGCCTGCTTTAAATGAAATTGGTATGAATTTAAATAAATCATTTGCTTTAACTAAAAAAATCAAAGGAGCGATGATTTATCCAGGAGTTATTGTATCAGCTATGCTTTTAATTGGAGTTTTAATGTTTGCTTATGTGGTTCCTACATTAGCAGGAACTTTCAAAGAATTAGGAGTAGATTTACCAGCCACAACTCGATTTATTATTGGTTTAGGTAATTTCTTTTCGGAATATTTAATTTTGTCCTTACTCTCTATTGTTATTTTGATAGTTGGTTTTATTTCTTTGCTTAGAGCAAAATTTTTGGCTAAATATATAGATTTTGTAATTTTAAAATTACCAGTAATAGGAACAATGGCTCGCGAAATAAATACAGCTCGTATTTCACGGACCATGTCTTCTTTGCTTTTAGCCGGAGTTAATATTAGTCGCGCTATTGAAATTACTCAAAATGTGGTTCAAAATTATTATTATAAAAATACTTTAGAATTAACTAAAGAAAAAATTGAAAAAGGTTCTCCTTTTTCTGCTGTCTTCGTTGAATATTCTAATTTGTATCCTGTTATGATGTCGGAGATGATTGAAGTAGGAGAGGAGACTGGAAAATTATCAGACATGCTTTTAGAGGTAGCAAGTTTTTATGAAGAAGAAATTGAAAACAAAACAAAAGATTTATCAACAATAATAGAACCAGTTTTGATGATTTTAATTGGAGGAGGAGTTGGATTTTTTGCAATTTCTATGATTACTCCTTTGTATTCTGTATTAAATAATATACAATAAAATTATGAAAGCTTTACACAAAAAAGGTTTTACTCTAATAGAAATTCTTTTTGTTATTGCTATTATTGGTATTTTAATTTCTATAATTTTGCCTCAATTTTCAAAAATGAGACAAAATCAATTACTTGCTTCTAGTGCTTCAGATATTGTTTCAGTCTTAAACAAAGCTTCTTCTCAGAGTATAAATTCACTAGACTCTTCTTCTTATGGAGTTTATTTTGAGAATGATTCTGTGGTTTTGTTCAAAGGTGAAGTTTATGATTCTAATTCTCCAGACAATCAAGCACTAAGTTTAAATGAAGGAATTACTATTAGTGATATTGATTTATTTAAAGTTTCTGATGATTCAGCAACCGTCGAAGTTTATTTTGCACGCTTAACAGGCAGGCCGAATGCTTATGGTGATATAATATTAACAATTGGTAATTTAAATAAAATTATAAGTTTAAATAAAGCAGGTGGTATTAGTATAAATTAAAGGATGAATTTTTTAAATAAAAAAAAGAATAAAGGTTTTATGGTGGTAGAAATTTTAATTGCTATCTTTATTATTTCAATCGCTATAATTTCTTTTACTAATGTTGCTCAAAAAAGCATTTCTTTATCCAAGCAATCCTTAAATACTTTCAAGGCTTCTTTGTTATTAGAAGAGGGTATGGAAGTCGTCAAAGCTTTCAGAGATAGTTCTTGGGATAATATTGCTGATTTAGTTCCTAATACAAAGTATTTTTTAGTTTTTGATCCAAATACTAGTAGTTGGACTTTTACTACTACTCCGACTACAACAGATGGTTTTACTAGAGAAATTATTTTATCAGATGTTTATCGTGACGCTGTGACTTCTGATATTGATCCGAATGGGATTTTGGATACTGGAACAAAATTAGTGAGAATAACTGTTTATTGGCAAGAGGGTGGTCAAACTGTAACCAAAAACTTAGAAGCTTATATTAGTAATATTTTTTCATAAATGAATTTTAATTTTAAAAAATTAAATAAAGGAAGCTCTATATTAGAATTAATTTTTTATGTTGCAATTTTTGGCTTAACCGCAGTATTAGTTATTAATTCAATTTTAGTAATGCTTTCTTCTTTTAAAGAAAATAATGTTAATAATTATTTAAGTAATAATATTAAATTAATTGAAACTATTTCAAGAGAAATTAAAAATTCAGACAGCATAACTGGCTTGTCTTCAGATAATATAAAGCTTGCTGGTACCGATGCTTTAGGCAATCCAAGAATTTCCCAATTTGTCTGGGACGGCACTAGTGTAATTTTTTATGAGAATGATGTAGAAATCGGCGCTTTGGATTCTGGAAATGTTGATGTTTTAAACTTGGCTTTTTATCAAATTAATTCTATTGTGAATGATTCTGTGGTTGATGTAAATCCTTTAAATAGTACTGCTGTAACTTTTCAAATCACATTACAATCAAATTATTTAGGTTATTCGTCAGTAGAGACTTTTTATAATACTTTAGTTTTAAGAGGAAGTTATTAAAATGAAAAATAAAAATTTAAAATTCAATAAAGGTAGCGCTATGATAATTTCAGTTATTTATTTTTTGTTTATTTCTTTGGCTGTAGTAGTAGGTCTAGTTTCTCCGACTGTTAAGGCTTTTAAAGAATCAAATAATAGTATTGTTTCAAAACAAAGTTTATTTTTAGCAGAGTCTGGAGTAGAAGATGCTATTTATAGATTAAAAAATAATTACCAAATAGATACTTCTGAAGTTCTTTCTTTGAATGGTAGTGATGTAACAACCAATATTACTTCGCCCTCTGCTGATGAAAAAAGAATAACTTCTTCGGCTAATATTTCTAATTACGAAAGAACTCTAAATGTTGAATTACAGACTGATGTAGGGGTTAGTTTTAATTATGGTGTTCAGGTGGGTCCAGGAGGAATCCATTTAGATAGTGGTCAAGTGAATGGAAATATTTATGCAAATGGTCCAATTACAGCTTCTTCTTCAGGTTCTAATAATATAACTGGTACTGCTATTTCTGCTAATTCTCCGTCTTTATCAGAGCATCAAGCAAATGGTTCTGGTACTCCTTTTTATGATGTAGTTTTTGCTAATAATAATGCAACTCAAGATATTGCTCAAAGTTTTCAAGTTACAGATGATACTTTGCCTGTAAGTAAAATTGAATTATATGTTAGAAAAACAAGTACTCCTGCTGATGCTACTATTTCAATTAGGAATGATTCTGCAGGTTCTCCTGGTTCGACTATTTATGCTACTGGCACGCTTTCTTCTAGTTTAGTTACAACCTCGTATGGTTGGATCGGTGTTTCTTTTACTTCAAATCCAATTTTAGAAAAAGGTACAACTTATTGGTTGGTGGTTGATGCTGCAACAAATAATTCTCGTTATTACACTGTTGGAGCAAATAGTGCAGGTTATGGAAATGGTATTGGAAAAATCGGTAGGCTTGGTTCTTCTTGGAGTAATACTACGCCTTCGGGTTTGGATTATTTCTTTAAATTATATTTAGGTGGATTGACTGGATCTATTTTAGGAAATAGTCAATGGAATACTTTAAGTATCGGAGGTGATGCTAGAGCTAATACTGTGAGTTATGTAAATGCTACTGGAAATATATATTGTCAGACTGGATTACAAAATAATAAAAGTTGCACTTCTCAAACTGATCCTGTTTATATAGAATTTCCTGTTTCCGAAGCAAATATAGATGGATGGAAAGCCGAAGCCGAAGCTGGAGGAATTACAAATGGTGATGTAAATATTGGATGGGCTGGAGGGACTTTAGGTCCTAGAAAAATAGTTGGTAATTTGTCTGTGTCTGGGGGAGGAACTTTGATTTTAACAGGTAATTTGTGGGTGACTGGAACAATTACTTTAAACGGAGGAGGAACTATTAGACTTCATCCTTCTTATGGTTCAGATGATGCTGTGATTGTTTCTGATGGAATTGTGTCTGTGTCAGGAGGAGGAAATGCAACTGGGTCTGGAACTTCAGGAAGTTATATAATGATTTTAACTACAAGTAATGCTTCGAACGCTTTTACTATCTCCGGAGGAGCAGGGGCTATGATTGCTTATGCTCACAAAGGAACAATGCTAGTTACAGGAGGAACTTCTCTAAGAGAAGCAACTGCTTATAAGTTAAATATTTCAGGCGGTTCTAGCGTTACTTATGAATCTGGTTTAACTAATAATAATTTCTCTTCGGGCCCTTCGGGAACTTGGAATATAAATTCTTGGACAGAGCAATAATTTTTTGAAAAAATTATATGCTATAATATTTCTTATGAATAAGAAATTAATTATTGCCAACTTTAAAACTAATCCTTCTTCTTTAAAAGAAGTAATCAAACTAACAAAAGAAATTATAAAAAATTTAAAAACTCTCAAGAAAACAAGTTTAATAATTTGTCCTCCTTTTGTATATTTTAGTGAATTAAAAAAACTAGCTCGCAAATTTAAATTGGGTGCTCAAAATGTTTTCTATAAAGATAACGGAGCTTTTACTGGAGAAATAGGAGTAGATATGTTGAAAGATTTTAAAATTGAATATGTGATTTTAGGTCATTCCGAGAGAAGAGAATTAGGAGAAACAAATCAAGATATAAATAAAAAAATTAAAAATTTACCTTTTTCTATTGTTCCTATTTTATGTATTGGAGAAAGAGCAAGAGATGAAAATCATGAATATTTGAATTTTGTTCAAACTCAAATAGAAGAATCTTTGGAAGGAATTAATAAAAGAGTTTTAGAGAATTTAATTATTGCTTATGAACCAGTTTGGGCTATCGGGAGTGGTGCTATTCGTGAGGCAACTTCTTTAGAGTTTCGTGAGATGAAAATTTTTATTAAAAAGATTTTGACTTTAAAATTTGGAGCCAAAAATGTATCAAAAGTTAGAATTATTTATGGAGGTTCAGTGGGAGAAAATAATGTAGTAGATTTCGTAAAAGAAGGCGAGAGTGATGGATTTTTGGTTGGCAGAGCAAGTCTCGACGCCAAGAAATTTGTTCAAATTATTAATAATGTAGAGAATTTTAAATAATATGCAGAGTATTAAAAAATTAAAAAATTTAAAAGATAAAAAAGTTATTGTTAGAGTAGATTTTAATGTTCCAGTTTCTAATAATAAAGTTGTTGATAATTTTAGAATTAAAAAAGGTATACCAACTATAAAATACTTAGTAGATAAAGGTGCCAAAGTTTTAATATTGATGCATTTAGGAGATGATGGTAGAGAAGATATTTCTCCAGTAGTTTCAGAATTTTTCCGCCTTTCAAAATTACCTAAAAAGTCTGTTGTATTTTCTCCTAATGTTAGGATTTTCCCTGGAGAGATGGATAATGATAAAAGCTTTGTAAAAGAATTTGCAAATTTAGGAGATATTTATGTTAATGATGCTTTTTCTGTTTCTCATAGAGAGCATGCTTCTGTTGTTGGTTTGCCTAAATATTTGCCTTCGTATGCTGGTTTTCAATTAGAAGAAGAGATCAAAAATCTTTCTTTAGTTTTGAAAAACAAAAAGCATCCGTTTTTATTTATTTTAGGTGGAGCAAAATTCTCTACCAAAATGCCTTTAATTAAAAAATACATAAAATTAGCAGATTATATTTTTGTCGGAGGAGCATTAGCAAATGACTTTATCAAAGCTTTGGGTTATGAAGTAGGGAATTCAAAAACTGATGATGGTAAATATGATATTTTAAAACTTCTTAAAAATAAAAAAATAATCATCCCTCAAGACTTGATAGTTTTAACTAAAGACGGTTTTAAAAATAAAAAAATTAATGAAGTTCTTAAATCAGAGAGTATTATTGATATGGGAAAAGAAACAGTAAAAGATATCAAAGATTTAATTGGCAAATCAAAAATTGTCCTTTGGAATGGTCCAGTTGGTAAATACGAAGAAGGAGGCGAAGGTGCAAGCAAAGAAATACTAAAAGTTTTAGCAAAATCAAAAGCTATCTCAATCATTGGAGGAGGAGATACTGTTTCTATGATTTCAAAAATGAAATTAGAAAATAAATTTACTTTTGTCTCAACAGGAGGCGGAGCAACTTTAGATTTCCTAGCCAAAGGCACCTTGCCAGGAATCAAGGCTTTGAAATAAAAAATAAAAACTCTACAAATTTGTAGAGTTTTTATTTTAAAGCATTGATTATTTTATTTTTATTTTCTTCGAAGGCGTTGATGTCTCCTGGTATATCAGCCCAGAGCCAGATATGCGCATGAGGCACTTCTTCACCGTATATTTGACTGCGAACTATGTCGGCGTTAAAACCTTTTTTGATAGCTAAAGCAAGTTTTCTTGTAATTTCAAAATACTCTCCAATATTAGGCACATCCCAAACAAATCTATGATGAGCTTTTGGAATTACTTGAATATGTCCAGGAGCGAGTGGGTGAATGTCTAGAAAAGCTAAAAAATTATCATCTTCATAAACTTTATGACTAGGAATTTTATTTGAAATTATTTTACAAAAAATGCAATTCTTGTCCATCCCGTTAAATATTTTTGATTATTTTATAATTTTTATTAATGTATATTTAGTCAATAACATTATACTATTAATCCTCGTCATTTAAAATTCTTAACGGGATCCATGAGTAAATTATAGCATTATATGTTAAAATTGCATTTATATTATGCACAGTGAATTTTTACAAAAACTTTTAGCAAAAAAGGGCTTAAATAAAGAAGAAGATATAGAGATTTTCCTAAATCCTAATTATGAGAGAGATTTCCATAATCCTTTTTTGATGCGAGATATGAAAAAATCCATAGAGAGAATTTTAACCGCTTTGAAAGAGAATCAAAAAATAGTTATTTATGCTGATTATGATTGCGACGGGATTCCTGGAGCTGTGATACTAAATCAATTTTTTAAAAAAATAAAATATGATAATTTTGAAATTTATATTCCCGAGAGAAATTCCGAAGGCTATGGGCTGAATTTTGAAGCCATTGAGGATTTCCGAACTAGGGGAGTTAATTTAATTATTACTATTGATTTAGGTATTACGGCAATAGAAGAAATTAAACTTGCAAATTCTTATAATATTGATGTGATTGTTAC
>CAYNAO010000002.1:18600-39556 GCA_964395435.1 uncultured Candidatus Saccharibacteria bacterium | reverse complement strand
GGCTGGGAGAAATGGCTACTTGATATGGCAGGACTTGCAACTCTCTCTGATATGGTGCCTTTGGTTGGAGAGAATCGGGCGATTGCTTATTTTGGGCAAATTGTTTTAAAGAAATCTCGTCGTCCTGGTTTAGTTAAACTTCTCTCAAAAATGAAAATAGATCAAAAATATTTAACTACTGATGATGTGACTTTTATGATTACGCCTCGTATTAATGCCGCTTCGCGGATGGATTCTCCTATGCGAGCGTTTGAATTATTAGCTACCGAAGACGAGACCGAAGGGGGCGCATTGGCGGATCATTTAACTCGTATCAATGACGAACGCAAACATATAGTTCTAAATATTATGAAAGATGTTAAAAAACATTTTGAAAAAAGAGAAGAATTAAAAGATTCACCTGTTTTAGTTATAGGGAATCCTCTTTGGCGAGTTGGGGTTTTAGGGATTGTGGCTTCTAAAATAATGGAAGAATATAATAAAAATGTTTTTGTTTGGGGGCGGGATGAGAATGATATTATCAAAGGTTCTTGCCGGGGCTATGGAGATATTTCTTTGGCGGAGCTTATGAGTTTAAATAAAGAATCTTTTTTGGAATACGGCGGGCATGAATTAGCTGGAGGTTTTTCGGTGAAAGATTCTGAGATTCATTTTTTAGAAGAGAGATTAAATAAAACTTTCCATGAAATTAAAAAAGACAAAGAAGAGAACATCATAGATTATGATTTGAAATTAAATTTAAGTGATGTGAATTTGAAAAATTATAAAGACATAGACAAAATGGAACCTTTTGGACTCGCGAATCCAAAGCCAATTTTTCTTTTTGAAAATATAAAAATAGATAAATTAAAAAAATTCGGCAAAGGAGGCTCGGGAGAGCATTTAGAGATAACTTTCTCTGATAATACTAAAAGGGGAGTAATAGCTATTTCATTTTTCAGCGACGAAAATTCTTTCTCTAAAGAAATAAAAGAAGGCGAGAATATAAACCTGCTTGCAACTTTTGATTTATCTCGTTTCCGAGGCCGCGAAGAGCTAAGACTTAGAATTATTGATATAATATGATTATGCAAAAAATTAAAATTTATACAGACGGGGCGGCGAGGGGGAATCCAGGACCTGCGGGCTGGGGAGTTATGATTTTGATAAATCAAAATCACGAGTCAAAAGTTGAAAGTCAAAAGTTGAAAGTCAAAGAACTCGGTGGATACGGAGGAGACAACGGCACAAATAATCAAATGGAATTACGGGCTCCAATAGAAGCTTTTAAATTTTTAAAAGAAAATAAAATACAAGGCGAAATAGATATTTATTCTGATTCTAAATATGTTATTAATGGAGTAAATTCTTGGATTTTAAATTGGGTTAAGAATGGTTGGCAGACAGCAAATAAAAAACCTGTTTTAAATCGCGAGCTTTGGCAAGAATTGCATGAATTAAATCAAGAATTCAAACCAACTTGGCATTATGTAGCAGGTCACAGCGGACACAAAGAAAACGATAGGGTGGACGAAATAGCAACAAGTTTCGCAGACAAAATAGATATAAATTTAAAAGATAATTTTTAAAAATATGCGAAATAGAATTTTTTATTCTATTTGTTTTGGTTTTATTTTTGGAGTATTAGTTTCTTCTTTGTTTTATATAAATCAGTCTTTTGTTTTTCTAATTTTATTTCTAAGTTTTATTTCTTTATTTTATTTTTCTATTTTTGAAAAAATTAAATGGGCAATAATTACTTCTTTTTTCTTTATTGCTATTAGTTTAGGAATTTTATATTTTAATTTTTCTTCAGAAGATGGAAAACATTTATTCCTAGAAAATAAAGTCGGTCAGAATATAGAATTGCAAGGTTTAATAGTTGATGATGTTATTAAAAAACCAAATACTCAAAACTTTATTTTAGAAGTAGAAAAAGAAAATCAAACAACTAAAGTTTTAGTTTCAACTGGATCTGTAGATGATTTTAATTATGGAGATAGGGTTTTTGTAAAAGCTAAATTAGATAAACCAAACAATTTTATTACTGAAAACAATAAAGAATTTGATTATATAAATTATTTAAAAAAAGATGGAGTTTTTTATACTATGTCTTTTGCTTCTGTCGAAGTAGTAGACACGAATGAAGGGAATATAATCAAAAGCTTTTTATTTAAAGTGAAAAATTCTTTTTTAGAAAAAATATATTTTATTATTCCGCCTTTTGAGTCTAATTTGTTAGGAGGGCTTATTTTAGGGGAGAGGGCGAGTTTCCCTGAGAATCTAAAAGAGAATTTTATTAAAACAGGTACGATTCATATTGTGGCTTTGTCTGGATATAATGTTTCTATTATTGCAGAATGGTTTATTAAAATGTTATCTTTTTTGCCTTTGACTTTGTCTTTGTATGGAGCTATTTTTGTAATTATTTTATTTGTTTTGATGACTGGGGCTTATGCTACTTCTATCCGCGCCGGAATTATGGCAATTTTAGTTTTAATTGCGAGGTTGACTGGGAGAAATTATGATGTACTTAGGGCACTGGTTTTAACTTCTGTAATTATGATTTTGTTTAATCCTTATACTTTGTATTTTGATATTTCTTTTCAATTATCTTTCATAGCAACAATTGCTGTGATTTTCTTTACTCCGAGAATAGAAAAATATTTTTTATGGTTACCAAAAAGTTTAGGACTCCGGGATATTATTGCGGTTACTTTTTCAGCTTATGTTTTTGTGTTGCCTTTTATTTTATATAATATGGGAAATTTATCTTTGGTATCTTTACCGGCGAATATTTTAATTTTGCCACTTATTCCTCTGATTATGCTTTTAGGTTTTTTGACTGCTGTTTTGGGTTTTGTTTTTATGCCTATTGCACTAGGGGTAGGATATATTACTTATCTACTTCTTAGTTATGAATTATTTATAATTAATACTTTAGGGGATTTGTCTTTTTCTTCTATAAATATTTCAAATTTTCCTTTATTTTTAACTATTTTAATTTACTTATATTTTACTTATTTTCTTTTTGGGAAAAATATAAAAAACTTCTTTAAAGAGGATTTTTAACAAAACTTGCATTTTTATTTTTAATATTGTATAATTTATTCAGACAATATTGTTTTTAAAATCTAAAATATACGCATATGAAAAAGTTTTTTTCTTATTTCGCAGATTTTTTTTCTTTTTTAAAAAAGAAAGTCTGGTATGAGCCAGAAGATAATTTTTTTCAAAATAATTTTGGAGAAGAAACTAGGCCTCATGTTGAGGCAGAAAATTTTGAAACAAAATAAAAAGTAAGCCCGGAAATCACTAAGTGATTTCCGGGCTATTTTATTTGAATTTATTTTCCAAAATTATTTTCAATTTTTTCCCAATTCAAGTTTTCAAAAAAAGCTTCGATGTATTTTTTCTTCTCTGAAGTAGGGAAGTCATAAACATAAGCATGCTCCCACATATCAATTCCTAAAATTCCTTTTGTATTATTTAATTGACCTAAATGTTGCTCGTCCACCCAAGAATTAAATAAAATATCATTTTTTTCGTCATACCAAAGAAAAGCCCAACCAACTCCACGGGTCAAAGCCAAAGTTTTAAAATCTTCTAAGAATTTTTCAAAAGTTCCAAAATTTTCAACTATTTTTTTATACAAATTACTTTCTTTATTTATTTCTTTTGATCCGCCTTCTAAAGAATCAAAATATATTTCATGATTTTTCATGCCGTTATATTCAAAACCAAAACGACGATATAATTCTCCTAAAACATAAATATTCTCATCTTTATTTTGATTCAAAATTTCTAATTTTTCTAAAATAGCATTGGTATTTTTTACATATCCGCTATAGAGTTTTAAATGCTCTTCTATATTTTTAGCACTAATATTTTTTAGTTTACCTTCTTTTGCTTCTTCTAATAGAAGGTTAAAATTTTTTTCTATAAATTTTTTCATGTTATTATTGTAGCATGAAAGAAAGTTTTAAAAAATATGGATTTTTTTACCTCTTTCTTGTTTTACTTATTTTTATTATTGGAATTTTCTTATTCAATCAAAGCTACAAAAAAGATTTTTTAACTTTTGTCATGCTGGATGTTGGGCAAGGGGACGCTTTGTTTGTTGAGACCTCAATCGGAACTCAAATCCTAATTGATTCTGGGCGAGATAAAACTGTATTACGAGAATTAAACAAAGTTATGCCTTTTTGGGATAGGAGTATAGATATTTTAATTATTACTAATCCGGATTTAGATCATATTGGAGGATTTTTAGATGTTTTAGATAAATATGAGGTTAAATATATTTTTGAGCCAGGAACTTATAATGATTCTTCTATTTATAAAAACATAGAAAATAAAATTAAAGAAAAAAATGTAAAAAGATTGCTTGGAAAATATCCTTTGAAATTAGATATCGGAGACGAAACTTATTTAGAATTTTTATTTCCTGATAGGGATGTTTCCACTTGGGATAACAATGATGGCTCTATGGTAGCGATGCTTAAATATGGAGTTAATAAAATTATGTTAACAGGGGACGCTACAATAGAAACTGAGAAAATAATTTTAGAGAAATACAGTCAAGAATATCTGCAAAGTTATATATTAAAAGCTGGGCATCATGGTTCTAATACTTCAACTAGTAGAGAATTTTTAAATGTTCTAAAACCAAAATATGCTTTGATTTCAAGCGGTAAAGGTAATAAATATGGACACCCTCATAAGGAGGTTCTGGAGAATTTAAAGGATTTTAATGTAGAAATTCTAAGGACCGATTTATTGGGGACAATAGTTTTCGAATGTGCTAAAATGAGTTTGTGTGATTTAAAATAAATAATTTCTTAAAAAATTTTCTGGCGCCCCAGCCAAACCCACCCGCAGGCGAAAATTTTAAGAAATTATTTATTTTTTATAAATTAACTTAATATTTAATCGAATGCAAGATAAAAAAGTAGAAAAACTAATAAAGTTAGAAGCTAAAAGACAAATGGAAGGCCTCGAGCTTATTCCTTCAGAGAATTATGTTTCAGAAGATGTATTGACTGCTGATGGTTCTATTTTTACTAATAAATATTCCGAAGGTTATCCTGGACGGAGATATTACGGAGGTCAAGAATATACCGACGCTATTGAGAATCTTGCAATAGAGCGAGTTAAAAAACTTTTTAAATGTAAATTTGCAAATGTTCAACCTCTCTCAGGAGCTCCGGCTAATCTTGCTGTTTATAGTGCAGTCCTATCTCCAGGAGACACTGTTTTGGGTATGGATTTATCTCACGGAGGGCATTTAACTCATGGGCATCCTATGACTTTGCCTGCGAAAATTTATAATTTCGTAACTTATAAAATGAAAGACCCAGACACAGGGGAAATAGATTATGAAGATTTGCGTAAAATGGCAAGAGAACATAAACCAAAAATTATTCTTGCAGGATTTTCAGCTTATCCTAGAAATTTGAATTATAAAAAATTCGTAGAAATAGCTCGCGAAGTCGGAGCGATAACGGTCGCAGATATGGCTCATATTGCGGGACTGATTGCAGGCGGAGCATTACGCAATCCTTTCCTAGATGGATTTGATATTATAACTTCAACAACTCACAAGACTTTACGAGGCCCAAGAGGGGGAATTATTTTAATTCGTGATAATGAAGAAATAGCAAAAAAAATAGATAAAGCAGTTTTTCCAGGAATTCAAGGCGGACCTCATATGCATATCATAGCTGCTAAGGCTGTAGCTTTTGGGGAAGCACTTTCTCCGAAATTCAAAGTTTACGCAAAGCAAGTCCTCAAAAATGCTAAAGCTATGGAAAAGGTTTTTAAACGCGAAGGAATCCGTATGATAGGTGGGGGGACAGATAACCATCTTATTTTGGCTGATGTTTATGGATCACTTGGAGTTACTGGTAAAGAAGCACAAACCGTTCTCGACGAAGTCGGTATAACTTTGAATATGAATTCTATTGCAGGAGATACAAGGAAGCCTCTTGATCCATCTGGAATTCGTTTCGGAACTCCAGCAATTACAACCAGAGGTTTTAAAGAAAAAGAATGTGAACGCGTCGCAGAGCTTATGATAGAAATTCTAAAAGATAAAGCCACTTCGACTTCGCCGAGTGTAAGTAAAAAAGTAAAAACTAAAATCAAAGCTGAAATTAAAAAATTAGCATTAAAATTTCCAATCCCTAAGAAGTTTGTATAATGATTGAAGTTGAGAAAAAGTTTATACCTACACCTGAAAACTTAGAAAGTCTTTTAAAAGATTCGGAATTTTTAGGAGAAGTTTTCAATCACGATATTTATTATGATTATTCTGATTATAGATTTTTGAAAGGGGATATTGCCCTGCGGAATAGAAATGGAAATTTTGAATTAAAGATTAAATCCTCTTCTGGAATTCATAAAGAAATAGAAGATAAAAAAGAAATTGAAAAATATTTAAACGTTGAAAGTTTAGAAGATTTTATTTCACAAGACTTAATTATTGCAATTGAATATAAAACAAAAAGAAAAAAATATAAAAAAGAAGGTTTTAATATCGATATCGATGAGACGGATTTTGGTTATTCTGTAGGAGAGATTGAGCTTATGATAGAGAGTCAAGAAGAGGTAAAAAATTCTGAAGAGAAAATAGAAAAATTTGCATTGAAATATAATTTAGAATTAGGAAAAGGGCTTTCAAAAAAGAAAGCTTATTTTAAAAAAATGAATATTAATTTATATGAATAATACAAAAAAACAAAAAGGGTGTTTTATAGTTATAGACGGGACTGACGGATCGGGGAAGGCGACTCAGATTTCTTTACTTGAGCAAGTTTTAAAAAAGCAGAAATTAAAAGTTAAAGTTGTTGATTTTCCTGAATATTATAAAAACTTTTTTGGGAAATTTATTGGGCATTGTTTATCAGAGCAATATTATAATTTTATAAATGTGCATCCGAAAATAGCTTCGGTTTTGTATGCGGCGGATAGATTCGAATCAAGCAAAGAAATTCAAGATTATTTAGACAAAGGTTATATTGTTTTAGCGAATCGTTATGTTTCTGCGAATCAAATTCATCAAGGAGGGAAAATAAAAAATCCTAAAAAAAGAGAAGAATTTATAAAATGGTTAGATGAGATGGAATATGGAGTTTTTAAAATTCCAAAACCTAATATTGTGATTTATCTTTCTGTGCCCCTTGAACTTTCATTGAAAATGATCAAAGAGCGTAATAAAACTTCACAGAGAAATTATGTAGGTAATAAAAAAGATGTTCATGAAGTAGATATAGATTTTCAGAAAAATTCTCGCAAAAGCGCACTTTGGCTATCTAATTATCTCAAAAATTTTATTAAAATAGATTGTAGTGATAAAAATGGCATGAAAACCCGCGAAGCTATTCACGACGAAGTTTATGAAATAGTTAAGAAAGTAATAAAATAATTTATTTATAAATTATTTTATTTATGCTATTGTAAAGGTATGGAAATAAATGAATATCAAAAACAAGCTATAAAAACAGCTATTTATCCTGAAAAACATAAAATAATTTATTCTGCTTTAGGTTTAGGCAATGAAGCAGGGGAAGTTATGGGTAAAATTAAAAAATGGTTACGAGGTGATGACGGAGAAGGAGAGATGGGCGAAGAACGCAGAGAAGCACTTAAAGGAGAGTTAGGTGATGTGTTGTGGTATTTAGCTGTGTTAGCAAATGATTTGGATTTGTCTTTAGAAGATATAGCAAAATCAAATGTTCTAAAACTACAAGCAAGAGCGGAAAAAGGAACTTTAAAAGGAGATGGAGATAAAAGATAAAATCCAAAATTTAATAAAAGAAGCTTTAAAAAGTTTGGAAATAAATTCTGAAACTGATTTCTCTGTGGAACATCCTGCAGATTTAAAAATGGGGGATTATTCGACGAATGTTGCTATGGTGTATGCGAAGGATTTGAAAATGAACCCAAAAGATTTAGCAGAAAAAATCACAGAAGCCCTTCGACAAACTCAGGGTGAATTTCCTGAAATACAGGAAATTCAAGTTGCTGGTCCGGGTTTTATTAATTTCTATCTATCAAAAGATTTCTTTGCAAGTTCTTTGCATGAAATTATTGAGAATGAAAAATTTGGCTCCAATAATTCTAAAGAAGGCGAAGTCATAATGGTTGAATATACTGATCCGAATCCTTTCAAGCCTTTTCATATTGGGCACTTGATGAGTAATGCTATCGGCGAATCTATCTCTAGGCTAGTAGAATATAGCGGAGCAGAAACTATTCGTGCGAATTATCAAGGTGATGTCGGGCTTCATGTAGCGAAAGCTATTTATGGATTGCTTCAAAAAGGAATGCCAGAAGAAAATAAAACCGTAAATGAAAAAGCCGAATATATCGGGGAGTGCTATTCTTTTGCTTCGAATTTATATGAAGAAGACGAAGAAATTAAAAAAGAAATAAATAAAATCAACAAACAAGTTTACGAAAAATCAGATGAGAAAATTAATGAACTTTACCTTTGGGGTAGAATTATAACTCTCGAAGCTTTTGAGACTGTTTATGCTACGCTCGGCACAAAATTCAAGCATTATTTCTTTGAATCCGATATGGCAGAGCGAGGTAAAGAAATAGTGAAAAGTAATATGGGGGAAGTATTTGAAGAATCAAATGGTGCAATAGTTTTTTATGGAGAGAGACATGATCCTAAATTACATACTAGAGTTTTTATAAATTCCGAAGGTTTGCCTACTTATGAAACTAAAGAAATAGGTTTAACAGTTACAAAATTCGAAAAAGAAAATCCTGATACTTCTATCGTGATTACCGCTATTGAGCAAGGCGAATATATGAAAGTAGTCTCTAAAGCAATTTCTTTAATTCATCCTGAATATGAATCTCGTATGAAACATATTACTCATGGGATGCTTCGTTTTGCTACAGGTAAAATGAGTTCTCGTAAGGGGAACATCATCACAGGGGAATCTTTGATTTATGATGTTTCAAATTCTATTTTAGAGAAAATTCAAGATAGAGATTTGAAAGAAGAAGAGAAAAATAAAATTTCTAAAATGGTTGGAGTAGGGGCTTTGAAGTTCTCTATTCTAAAGCAAGCTATCGGTGGAGATATAATTTATGATTTTGAGAAATCTATTTCTTTTGAAGGAGATTCCGGTCCGTATTTGCAATATTCTTTTGCTCGGGCGAAATCTATTTTAAATAAAGGAGAGTCTGAAGGTATAAAAATAAATACTGAAATTAAAAATCAAGAAATTACAGAATTAGAAAAAATGCTTTATAAATTCCCTGAAGTCGTCGCTCGTGCGCAAGACGAATATGCTCCGCATTATATTACGCATTATTTATTAGAACTTGCGCATTCTTTCAATAATTTCTACGGCAATAATCAAATCGTAAATAAAGAAGACGAATCTTCACCATACAAACTCGCAATCACAAATGCATTTACTCGCGTTATCCAAAACGGACTTTATCTTCTAGGTATTGAAAGTCCAGAGAAAATGTAGTATTCTATTTATAAGCTATGAAAGGTAATCGCCCTTTCGCCCTGTCAGTCGTTACTGACGGGGCAGGCTTTGGGAAGAACACTTCGACTTTGCTCAGTGCAAGACGAAATTAGTAGAACCCAACGGGTAAGCCCGAAATAGCTGTAATGAGAAAAAAACAAGGTGGTACCACGGTTCGACAAGCTCACCGCAAGCGCGGGCTTAAGACTCGTCCTTGAATTATAACTTTATGTTGTAATTTGAGGACGAGTTTTTTTATTAGTTATTTACAACTAAATTATATTTTAGAAGACACAAAAAAATTTTGCTAAATTTTTTCTATGTCCGGCACCGTCGTGCCTACCAATGTCTTCTAAAACACAATTTAGTTTTTAATTAGATGAATCAAGAAGAAAATAAAAATCAAAAAAGTGAACAAGCAAAACGAGAAGAATCTGTTTTAGGATTTTGGATAGAAAATAATGTTTTTGAAAAAAGTTTAGAGAAAGAAAACACAAAAGGTGAATTTGTATTTTTCGAAGGTCCTCCGACTGCCAACGGTAAACCCGGAATTCATCACCTCGAAGCTCGCGCTTTCAAAGATATAATTCCTCGCTATAAAACTATGCGCGGATATCATGTGCGTCGTAAAGGAGGTTGGGATACGCACGGTTTACCTGTTGAGCTCCAAGTAGAAAAAAAATTAGGACTTAATTCTAAAAAAGCTATCGAAGAATATGGCATAGCGAAATTCAATCGCGAATGTAAGCAAAGTGTTTGGGATTATTTAGAATTCTGGAATGAATTTACTGAGAGAATAGGGTATTGGGTAGATCAAAAAAATCCTTATATTACTTATGAAAATAATTATATTGAATCTTTGTGGAATGTTGTCGGTGAAGTAAATAAACAAGATTTACTTTATAAAGATTATAAAGTTTTGCCTTGGTGTCCGCGTTGCGGAACGGCTCTGTCTTCGCATGAACTCGCTCAAGGTTATGAAGATGTGAAGGATTTGTCTTTGTATGTGAAGTTTAAGATTAAGGATGGTCCTTCGACAAGCTCAGGACAACAAAATATGAATACATATTTTGTTGCTTGGACTACTACTCCTTGGACTTTACCTGGAAATATTGCACTCGCTGTTGGTAATGATATTGATTATGTAAAAATTAAGGTTAAAGATGAAATTTTATTTTTAGCAAAATCTAGACTTTCTATAATCAAAGAAGAATATGAAATAATTTCAGAATTCAAAGGTTCAGATTTAGTTGGTTTAGAATACGAACCACTTTTCCCATATTTAGAAAAAACAATAACTGAAAGTGAAAAACCAAAACTTGAAAAAGCTTTCAAAGTTTATTCTGCGGATTTCGTAACAACCGAAGACGGTACTGGTATAGTTCATACTGCTGTTATGTACGGAGCAGATGATTTTGATTTAGGAAATCAGGTTGGTTTGCCAAAGCATCATTTGGTGAATTTAGAAGGTAAATTTATTTCAGGTACGGATTTCTTAGAAGGAAGATTTGTGAAAGAAAAAGATGAAAGCGGTAAGCCTACACTAGATGTAGATATTATTAAATATTTACAAGAGAAAAATCTTTTCTTTGCAAAAGAACTCTATGAACACTCTTATCCTCATTGTTGGCGTTGTAAAACTCCGCTAATTTATTATGCGAGAGATTCTTGGTATATTAGGACTTCAACTCCGAAAATTAAAGATAAAATGATAGAAGAGAATAAAGGAATTAATTGGGAACCTAGTCATATTCGGGAAGGGCGTTTTGGAGAATGGCTTTCTGGAATCAAAGATTGGGCTATTTCTCGTGAGAGATATTGGGGAACTCCATTACCGATTTGGACAAATGAAGACGGAGATAAAATAGTTGTTGATTCTATTGATACTATTAAAAAATATGCTAAGAATTCTGGAAATAAATATTTTGTAATGCGTCATGGAGGAACTTTTGGAAATCAAAAAGGTATAGTTTCTTTTAGTAAACAAAAAGACGATCATTTAACCGATGAAGGCAAAAAAGAAGTTTTAGATTCAATTTCAAATTTCAAAGAAAATATTGATTTAATAATAACTTCTCCATTTGCGAGAACTTTAGAAACAACACAAATCATAAAAGAAAAATTAAATTTAAATGAAGATAATATTATCGTCGAAGAGAGATTGCATGAAATTAATCCTGGAATTTTTGATGATAAAACTTGGGAAGAATATCATAATCATGTTTATGATTTTGATGGAGGTTGGTTTTATAAAAAAATCCCAGAAGGAGAATCTTTGTTTGATGTTTATGTAAGAGTTGCCAAGGTTATATATGAAATAGAAGAAAAATACAAAGGTAAAAATATTTTATTTGTGACTCATGGAGGTCCAGCTTGGTTATTGTTTGTTGCTTCCGGAGAATATTTACCAACAAAAGATGATTATGAAAAAGCCAACACTCAAGCTTTCGTGAAATCTTTTAGAAGATTTAAAAACGCAGAAATTAGAGAATTGAATTTTGCGCCTTTGCCTCATGATGAAAACTTTGAGCTTGATTTACATCGCCCTTATATTGATGAAGTTGTGCTAGAAAAAGACGGCAAAGAATATCATAGAGTCAAAGAGGTTATGGATGTTTGGTTTGATTCAGGAGCTATGCCTTTTGCTCAAGATCATTATCCTTTCGACTTCGCTCAAGGTAAACCTTTTGAAAATAAAGAAATTAATTATCCGGCGGATTTTATTTCAGAAGCCATAGATCAAACTCGTGGTTGGTTTTATACTTTGCATGCAGTAGGGAATTTGTTAGGTCGCGGGAAAGCTTATAAAAATGTTATCTGCTTGGGTCATATTTTAGATGCCAATGGTAAAAAGATGAGTAAATCCCTTGGTAATATTGTTGATCCTTGGAGTATGATTGATAAATATGGAGTAGATACTTTGCGTTTGTGGATGTATTCTGTGAATCAACCAGGTGAGAGTAAAAACTTTGACGAGAAAACTGTAGCGATACTATATAGTCAGGTTTTTGGTCTTCTGTATAATGTATTAGCTTTTTATGAACTTTATAGAGATAAAGATTTAGAAAATAAAGAATTTACAAAAAGTGAAAATATTTTAGATACTTGGATTCTTGCAAGACTTGATGAACTTCTTAAATTAACTACAAATAATTTAGATAATTATAAAGTCCTCGAACCTACTCGGGCAATTCGTGATTTCATAGGAGATTTATCTACTTGGTATTTGCGTCGTTCAAGAGAAAGAATTAAAGAAGGAGAGACAGAAGCTAAAATGACTTTGTATTTTGTTCTGAAAAATTTGAGTATTATTATGGCTCCGTTTGCGCCTTTTGCATCGGAAGACATTTGGCAAAAACTGAAAACTGAAACTGACAAAGAAAGTGTGCATTTAGTATCTTGGCCCTTCGACTTCGCTCAGGGTAAACCCAATAATAAGGTTCTTGAGAAAATGGAAGAAGTTAGAGAGAATATTTCTCTAGGACTACAAATGCGTCAAAAGAATAATTTACCAGTTCGCCAACCTCTTAGTAAGTTAAAAGTTAAAAGCTTAAAGTTATCAAGTGATTATATTGAACTTATAAAAGATGAGCTTAATGTAAAAGAAGTTGTAGAAGATGTTAATTTGGTAAGTGAAATAGAATTAGATACAGAAATAACAGAAGAATTAAAACAAGAAGGAAATTATCGTGAATTTTTGCGTGCAGTTCAAGATTTGCGTAAAAAAGAAAATTTAATTCCTAGTGATATGATTAATTTATTTATAGAAGTTAATAATGAAGGTGAAAATTTAATAAATAAATTTGAAAGTGATTTTAAAAAAGTTGCTGGAATAAAAGAGATTGAGTTTAGTCAAAATGACGGAACAGAAATCAAAGTAGGGGAATTAATATTTAAAATTAAAATACAAAAATAAATGCGAAATATTTTAGAGATTTACGAACATTATAAAATAATGCCGAATTTAGCCTTGCATCAATTGCGAGTTGCGAGTGTGATTTCTTTGATTTGCAAAAATTTAAATATCAAAGTAGATACTGAGGTTGCTATTACTTCAGGTCTTTTGCACGATATGGGAAATATTATTAAATTTGATTTGAATTATTTTCCAGGCTTTAATGAGCCACAAGGTTTAGAATATTGGCAAAAAGTTCAAAACGAATATTTTGAAAAATACGGTCGTGATGAGCACGAAGCCACTCAGAAAATCTTAAAAGAATTAGGAGTCAATCAGAGAGTTATTGATATTGATGCGAGAATGATTTTTGGTAATTTGTGTATTGATAGAGATTCTAATGATTTAGAATTAAAATTACTTCATTATGCTGATATGCGAGTAGGTCCTTTTGGGATTTTATCTTTTGATGAACGAATGGAAGACGCTCGCAAAAGATATGAAAATAAATTGGACGATGAAATGACTAGAGAGAAAAATAGAAGAGAGGAATTACTTGCTTGTGGCAGGGATATAGAAAGAAAAATTTTTGAAAATTGTTCTATAAAACCGGAAGATATAACAGACGAATCTATAGCAGAAATTCTCGAAGAATTAAAGGATTTTGTGATAAAATAACATTAATGCATCACATATATCACACAGATGGGATAATATTGGGAAGTCGGAATTTCAAGGAGGCGAATAAGTATTTTTATATTTTGACTCGTGATTTAGGTTTGGTTTATGCCGAAGCCGAAGGTATTCGTAAAATTACTTCAAAACTCCGCTTTGTTTTGCAGGATTTTTCTTATGTGAAATTAGATTTTGTAAAAAGAAAAAATATTTGGCGAATAACCAGCGCTATTAAAACCAATGAATTAGATATTTTAAAAAATGACTTTGAAAAATTAAAAATTCTAAATAATATTTCTAGACTTCTGATTCGTTTATTGCCCGAACAAGAAACTAATGAAAATCTTTTTGTTGATTTGTTAAATGGCTTAAAAACTTTTGAAAAAATAGAAAATAAACAAGAATTAGTAAATTTAGAAATTATTTTAGTTTTAAAAATTTTACATAATTTAGGATATTTAAATACACAAGAGATTTTATCAGATTTAAATCCGTCCCCAATTCAAAATGAATTTTTATTGGATATTTCTAAAAACAAAAGTTTTATCTTGAAAGAGATTAATAAAGCTTTGCGTGAAAGTCATTTGTAATTTGTGATATAATTTATCTATGGATAGAAATCAAAATAATGATAATGATTTACATAAAGTTGAAGATTTGAAAAGAAAAATCTTTAGTAAAAGTTATAATACAAAAATAGAACAAAGACATCCTTTTTTAACTCAATTTAATGCAGATAAAATAAAAGATTCTTTTACTGAAGAGGCTAAAAATAATGAAGCTTTAAATTTAAAAAATAAATCTTTTTTTAAAAATTTTTTGATTTTTTCTATTATTGTTTTTTTGGGAGCAGTAGGTTTTCTATTATTTAATTTATTTTTTGAAAATAATAATATTTCGAATGAAAATATTGAAATTTCTGTAATAGGAAATACTTTTGTTGATGGGGGAGAGAAATTGCCACTCATTGTAGAAATAGTTAATAATAATCCTATTCAATTAGAATTTGCGGATTTGGTTGTGGAATATGCAAAAGGTTCTACTTTGACACAAAGTGGTGAAATTCAAAGACTAAGACAAAGTATAGGATATATTAATGCTAATACTGTGATAAATGAAAAAATTGAAGTTTTGCTTTTTGGAGAGCAGGGTTCTATTCATCAAATTAAAATTTCCCTAGAATACAGAACTCCAGATTCAAATTCTATTTTTATAAAAGATAAACTTTATGAAGTTACAATCAACTCTACTCCAATTGATTTAGCTATTGATGCTCCGATAGAAATTACTCCGAATCAAGATTTTACCCTAAAAGTCAAAGCTGATTTAAATAATTTTGAAAATGAAAATAATTTAAATATGATTCTAAAATTAGATTACCCTTTTGGTTTTGAATTCGTGGACTCCAATCCAAAGCCAGTATTAGGGAATAATGTTTGGGATTTGAATGAATTAAAATCCCAAAATAAATCAGAGGTTGTGATCACTGGTAAAATGATTGATGTTTTTGATGGAGATCAAAAAGTTTTCAATGTTTTTGCAGGCCCAGAAAAATCAGATAACAAATCTGAAATTGATGTTGTGTTTAATTCTTTGGCTCATAATGTTGTAATCAAGAAACCTTTTATCGGAACCTTCCTTTCTGTTAATAGTAAATATTCTAGAGAATATGCTGTTTCAGCAAATGAGTTAATTTTAGGAGGAGTGAATTGGGTTAATAATTTGAGTACTTCTATTGATGATTTAGAAATTAGAGCAAAATTATCTGGAAATGCTTTTGATGAAAAAAATATAACTTTGAATGGAAAAGGTTTTTATGATTCTGTGAATGATACTGTAGTGTGGGATAAAAACACCGAAGAGCTTTTTGATGAAGTTCGTCCTTTTGCAAATGGACTAGTTACTTTTTCTTTGAAACCAGCTTCTATTTTTGATGCAAAAGGAGAATTATTAATTGATCCAGTTATAAATGTGGAATTATCTATTACTGGTAAACAATCTGTTATAGGGAATGTTTTAGATAAACTAGATGCAGTTGAGAAAAAAGTAATCAAAATTGCTTCTGAGCTTTCTTTGATTCAAAAAACAAATCACGCCACAAATCCGATAAAAAACACAGGTCCTTTCCCTCCAAAAGCAGAACAAGAAACTACTTATACTATTACCTTGTCAGTAGCAAATACTTTGAATAATATTTCTCGCGCTCAAGTAATAACTACTTTAGCTCCGAGAGTTTCTTATAAAGAAGTTTTTGTGCCAAAAGGTTCTAATGTTAGTTTTAATTCAAATACTAGAGAATTAACCTGGAATATTGGAAATATTAAAAGAGGTGAGGGAATCAAAACCCCACTCAAAGAACTTTCTTTTGAAGTTTCTTATACTCCTTCTTTGTCTGAAGTTGGCAAGAATTTAGTTTTAGTTAATAATAGTGTTTTGACTGGTTTTGATGATTTTGCTAATGTAGATCTAAGGGCTTCCAAGGGGGCTTTGCAAGTTAATGGTAAAATTACCGAATAATATATGAAAAATAACGAACAAGATAATTTAATGGATCCCGTTAGAATTTAAACTAAGAAAATAATATGACAAATAATAATGATAAAAAATTTAATATACAAGATTCTAACGGGATGGAAAAAATAGTTTCTCTTTGTAAAAGAAGAGGGTTTATTTATCCGGGCTCTGAGGTTTATGGAGGGCTTGCGGGAACTTTTGATTTTGGTCCTTTAGGAGTTGAGCTTAAAAATAATATTAAAGAATCTTGGTGGAAGAAATTTGTAAAATCTAGAACAGATATGTATGGAGTGGATGCAGCGATTTTGATGAGGGGAGAAGTTTGGCAAGCTACAGGCCACACAGCGAATTTTTCTGATCCATTGGTAGAATGTGATAATTGTAAAAAAAGATTTCGGGAAGACCAATTAGAAGACAAAGAAAATTGTGAATCTTGCAAAAAAGGTAAATTAGGCGAAGCTCGTCAATTCAACATGATGTTCCAAACCAAAGTTGGAGCCTCAGAAGATAGTTCTGCTATTTCATATTTGCGTCCTGAAACTGCACAAGGTATGTTCGTGAATTTTAAAAATATTGTAGATTCTTTTCATCCAAAATTACCTTTTGGTATGGCTCAAATCGGTAAAGCTTTTAGGAATGAAATAACTCCTCGTGATTTTCTTTTCCGTCAAAGAGAATTTGAACAAATGGAAATAGAGTATTTCGTTCGTGAAGAAGATTGGGAAAAATATTTTGAATATTTCAAAGACGAGATGCTTGAATGGATGGAATCAGTTGGTATTGATATGAATAAAGTTCATGAATTACTTGTTTCAGACGAAGACCGAGCTTTTTATTCCAAGAAAACTATAGATTTTGAATTTGATTATCCTTTTGGACGCAAAGAACTTTTCGGGCTTGCTTATCGGACTGATTATGATTTAGGAGTTCATAAATTAGAATATATAGACGAAGACCCTTCAAATACTTCAGGGCAAGGAAATTCTAAAAAAATAGTTCCTCATGTTATTGAACCTTCTTTTGGATTAGATAGAGCTATCTTAGCTATACTTGTTTCTGCTTATGATGAAACTGATCCAGAAAGACCTTTCTTGAAATTCAAACCCAACATAGCTCCAGTAATTTGTGCTGTTTCTCCGTTACTTAAAAATAAACCAGAATTAGTAGAATATGCTCAAAAACTTTTTGGAACTTTAAAATCCGAATTCGGTAGAGTTATGTTCGACGATAATGGAAATATTGGTAAAAGATACCGCAGGCAAGACGAAATAGGAACTCCGTTTTGTATTGTGGTAGATTTTGATACTCTAGGAGATTCTTCGACAAGCTCAGAACAAGCGAATCCCGACTTAAAAGACACAATTACAATCCGTTCTCGTGATACAGGCGAGCAAGAAAGAGTGAAAGTATCCGAACTCGTTTCTTATTTAAAAGATAAATTAAATTAAAAAACCCCAAGCGAGGTTTTTTAATTTATGCTAAAATAATCCGTATGAATCCCGTTAAATATTTTAAAAAACGGGAAATGGTAATAGGTTTTATTAAAAAATAATAATATTTATTCAAATTATAAATTAATTAAAAAGATTTAACGGGATGAAAATAATTAAGAAAACTTTAAAAAATGGTTTACGGGTTTTATTAGTGCCAATGAAAGATAATCCTACTGTGACGGTTTTGACTTTAGTTGCTACTGGTTCAAAATACGAAACAAAAAAATTAAATGGTATTTCGCATTTTTTGGAACATATGTGTTTCAAAGGAACCACAAAAAGACCAAAAGGTATAGATATTAGCAAAGAGTTAGATAGCATAGGTAGTCAATACAACGCTTTCACTGGCCAAGAATATACAGGTTATTATGCTAAAAGTGATGCAAAACATTTCAAGAAAATTTTTGATATTATTTCAGATATTTATTTGAATTCTACTTTTCCAGAAATAGAAATTGAAAAAGAAAAAGGAGTAATAATAGAAGAAATAAATATGTATGAAGATATGCCTCACCGTCATGTGCAGGATTTGATGATGAAATTGCTCTATGGAGATCAACCTGCTGGATGGAATATTGCTGGAGAAAAACAAAATATTTTAGAAATGAAAAGAGAAGATTTCGTAAAATATCACAAAGATCATTATGTACCGAATGCGACTACTTTGGTTGTATCAGGGAATATTAAAGAGAGTGAAGTAATGAAAGAAATTGAAAAAGTTTTTGGTAATATTAAAAAAAGTAAAAAAGAAACAAAAATTAAAACAATAGAAAATCAAACAAAACCAGAAGCTTTAGTAAAATTCAAGCAAACCGATCAAACTCATTTTGTTTTAGGTTTTAGATCATTTGATTTATTCAATAAAAAAAATAAAGCCTTGAGTCTTTTATCGGGAGTTTTAGGAGCAGGCATGAGTTCTAGGCTTTTTATAAAACTTCGCGAAGAGATGGGGGTAGGGTATTATGTGAGAGCTTATAACGATGCTTATACTGATCATGGTTTTTTTCAAGTTTCAGCTGGAGTAGATAATAAAAGAGTAGGTGAAGTTATTTCTGCGATTTTAGAAGAATTAAATAAACTTAAAAATGAATTAGTTTCCGAAGAAGAATTAGAAAAAGTGAAAGAATGCTTGATAGGGAATATGAAATTATCTTTAGAATCTTCAGATGATATTGCGAATTTTTTTGGTATGCAAGAAATATTAAAAAAGGATATTCAAAATATAGATGAAAAAGTAGCAGAAATTCGTAAAATTAAAGCAAAAGATATTCAAAAAATAGCACAAGAAATATTTGTAAATCAAAAGATGAATTTAGCTTTAATTGGACCTTTTCAAGATAAAAAAGAATTTACAAAGCTTCTAAATATTTAGTTTTGTAGTATAATATACATATGCTTAAAAGATATATATTACTAACAATTTTTCTTTTTATAATTAGTTTTTTTACAAATAACACAGCTTTTGCTGATGTAATTTACAAAGATTTCTATCAAATTGCTGGTTCTGGTGCTAATGTGACTGTGCGAGATATAAAATTTGATTCAACTGGAAACATGTATGCTATTGGTTATTTTATTGGAACCGTAGATCTTAATCCTGGTTCTGGTGTTTCTGAGGTAACTTCTGCTGGAGGAGAAGATATGTTTATAGTTAAATTTGATACAAATGAAGATTTTGTTTGGGTAAAAACTTTTGGATCAGGTTCAAATGATCGTGTGTATGGTTTAAATTTTGATAGTAATGAAGATATTTATTTAACAGGTTATTTTGCTGGAAATGTATCTTTTGATGCTGTGAATTTGTCTGCTGTTGGTAGTAATGATATTTTTTATGCGAAATTGGCTTCGAATGATGGTAGTGTTGTTTGGG
This sequence comes from uncultured Candidatus Saccharibacteria bacterium, assembly GCA_964395435.1. Classification (GTDB taxonomy): domain Bacteria; phylum Patescibacteriota; class Minisyncoccia; order Phycocordibacterales; family UBA9973; genus UBA9973. The sequence continues at coordinate 19,630 of CAYNAO010000002.1, read as the reverse complement.
CTAAGTCGGTTGGATCTGGTTTAAGTGACTCAGGTTTTTATATTGGTTTTAATCCAGTCAATGATTTAGTTTACGCTACCGGTACTTTTCGAAGTACTGCAGATTTTGATCCAGGAGCAGGAACACAAAATTTAGTTTCAGCTGGATTAACTGATATTTATTTATTAATACTTGATTCTAGTAATGGTGATTTTGTATCGGTAAATTCTATGGGATCAACTGGAACTGATGCCGCATATGCTTTGCATTTTGATAGCATTGGTAATGTTTATATTTCTGGATCTTTTCAAGGGACTGTAGATTTTGACCCAGGAGCAGGTATTGAAAATTTAACTTCTGTAGGTGGTACTGATATTTTTGTTGCTAAATATGATAAAGATGGAATTTTTTTATGGGCTCGTGGTATGGGAGGAACAGGCACAGATGAATCATATTCTGTAAAAGTTGATAATAATGATCTTGTTTATATTACTGGACCCTTTCAAGGGACTGTAGATTTTGATCCAGGAGTAGGAACTGAAAACAGGACTTCTTTAGGTAATAATGATGGTTTCCTTTTAAAATTAGAAAGTAATGGTGATTTTGCTTGGGTCAAGACTATTGGAGGTACTGGTTTAGATTATATTGATACTTTGTATGCAGACGACTCTCAAATTTATATAGTTGGTACTTTTTCTGATACTGTAGATTTTGACCCAGGAGCAGGTACTGAAAATTTAACTTCTGTGGGTGGCACTGATATTTTTGTTGTGAAATTAGAGTACAATAATGGAGATCTTGTTTGGGCAAAAACTATGGGGGGCGCACCTTCAGAGTCGACTTCTTCTTTAGCTTTCAATGATAATAATATATACATAGTAGGTAGTTTTTCTGGAACCTCAGATTTTGATCCGAGTTCATCAACAAATAATAAAACTGCTTTAGGTTCTGTTGATGGATATATTTCTGTTATAACTTTTGCTCCATATTTAACAGAAGTTACTCCAATTGGAGTTTCTGTTTATCCTAATACTTTAGCTTATACTTTCAA
>CAYNAO010000002.1:3304-18500 GCA_964395435.1 uncultured Candidatus Saccharibacteria bacterium | reverse complement strand
TACAAAGAATATATTTTAACTCCTTGGAATTTGAAATCTCCTACAGGTTATACTTATCAATCAACTAGGGCTTATGCAAACAAGATAGTAGGATGTTCTGAAGGATTGGTTACATTAGATAATGGACAAATAATAAACTATTAATTAAAAAATCCCCATTTCGGGGATTTTTTAATTTGTGTTATATTTAAAGTATGTTTAATAGTAGTGACAACAAAGTAATATCTATTTCAACTGGCACAATCATTAGGACTTTTTTAGTTTTAATATCTTTTTTCTTGTTTTGGTTTTTGCAAGATTTAGTTTTAGTTGTTCTGACTTCTATCGTGATTGCTTCTTTTGTAGAGGCTTTTATTCCTCGTTTTAAAAAAATAGGTATAGGTAGAGTTTTTGGAGTTATTATACTTTATGTGTCTGGGGTTTTATTGCTTGCTGGTTTATTTTATTTATTTGCTCCTTTATTGATTACTGAAGTTTATAATTTTGCAAATTTTATTTCTAATTACATACCAGGGGTTACTTTTTTGGATTTTTTCCAAAATGATATTTTTGGTGGAGCAAAAGATGTAGTTGAGAATTTAGATGGAAAATTATCTTTGACTTCTCTTTTACAAATCTCAAAATCTTTTATAGATAATTTATCTGGAGGTTTTATACAAACTTTTGCTAATATTTTCGGAGGTTTATTTAACTTTTTCTTGATTTTAATAATTTCTTTTTATCTTTCTGTTGAAGAGAAGGGAATTGAAAAATTTTTGAGAATTATTTTACCTATTAAATATGAAGACTATGTTGTTGATTTGTGGGATCGCTCTAGAAGAAAAATCGCTTTATGGATGAAGGGTCAAATGTTCCTCGCTTTCTTAATAGCTGTTTTGATTTATTTGCTTCTGTCTTTGATTGGTATTAAATACGCTTTATTGCTTGCTTTGGTTGCTGGACTCATGTCGTTTTTGCCTTATGGTTCTATCATTGCTCTTATTCCTGCTTTATCTTTTTCTTTTTTGTCTGGAGGGTGGGAAGATGCTTTATTAGTTTTTGCAGTTTTCGTAATAATTAATCAATTTGAAACTTTCTTGTTTACTCCTTTGATTATAAATAGAGTAGTTGGGCTTTCACCGCTTATGGTAATTCTCTCAGTTTTGATTGGTTTTGAATTAGCTGGATTTTGGGGTATGATACTTGCTATACCTGTTTCAGTATTTTTTATGGAATTTATGAATGACATAGAAAAGAAGAAAACAAGTATTCGTAATGAAAAAAATAATGAATAAGAATTTTTATATAACTACAACCTTGCCTTATGTTAATGCAGACCTTCATATGGGTCATGCTTTGGAATTTGTGCGTGTTGATGCAATTGCTCGTTATAAAAAATTACAAGGTTATGATGTGTTTTTTAATACAGGAACTGATGAGCATGGAATCAAAATTTATGAAAAAGCAAACGAATTAGGATTGTCTCCACAAGATTTTGTCGATAAAGGTTTTGAGAATTTTAAAGAAAGTTTAGATATTTTTGGAGTTTCAAAAGATATTCATTTCATTCGCACCACAGACGAGAATCATATCAAGCTTGCTCAAGCTTTTTGGCAAAAAGTTTTTGATAACGGATATATTTATAAGAAAAATTATGAAGCAAAATATTGCGTTGGTTGTGAGAGTGAAAAGACTGATAGTGAATTAAATGAGAATGGATTTTGTCCTGATCATGACGGCATAGAGCTAAAAATAATTAATGAAGAGAATTATTTTTTCAAATATAGTAGCTTTACAGACAAGCTTTTGAAGTTTTATGAAGATAATCCAAATTTTATAATTCCAGAATCAAGATATAACGAAATCAAAGCTTTCGTCGCTCGCGGATTGCAAGATTTTTCTATTTCAAGATTGGCTTCTAAAATGCCTTGGGGAATTCCTGTGCCTAATGATTCGGAGCATGTGATGTATGTTTGGTTTGATGCTTTGACTAATTATATTAATACGCTAGATTGGAAAAATAATAAAGAACAATTTGAAAAATATTGGACAAATGGAAATCCTACTCAATATTGTGGTAAAGACAATACTCGTTTTCAAGGAGCTATGTGGCAAGCTATGCTTATAGCAGCTGGTTTCCCGAATTCTAGTCAAATCGTTGTGAATGGGTTTATTTTAGGTGAGGGAGGGGTAAAAATGAGTAAAACATTAGGAAATGTGGTTAATCCAAAAGATATAGTGGATGAATACGGTACTGATTCACTTAGGTATTTTTTACTTAGAGAAATTTCTTCTTTCGAAGATACAAGTTTTTCAAAAGAAAGATTTCACGAATCCTATAATGCAAATTTAGCAAATGGTTTAGGAAATTTAACTTCACGAATTTTAACTTTGTCTGAAAAATACTTAAATAGTTTGCCGGAAATTGAGGCAAACGCAATCCCTGAAGATTTCTTGTTGCAGTTTGAGAAATTTGAAATTAAAAATGCTTGTGATTTAATTTGGGAGAGAATTACAAAATTAGATAAAAAAATTCAAGAAACTGAACCGTTTAAAGTTGTAAAAGTTGATGAAGAAAAAGGTAAAGCTTTAATTTCTAAGATGGTATTAGAACTCTACACAATAGCAAGAATGTTAAATCCAATTATGCCAGAAACTTCTGAAAAAATAAAAAACCTAATTAAACAAAACAAAAAACCCGAAACTCCTTTGTTTTTAAGAAAGTAAATTCTTGCGAAGGGTAACCCTTTGTAATTTTACAAAATATTTTTTATGTGTTAATCTTTAGGGGATATTTTGTTTTTTCACATAAATCTTATAAACATGAAAAAGTTGTTATTTTTCTTGAGTTTTTTACTTTTTTCTTTTCAGTTTACTTTTGCTAAACCAAAAGTAGTTGTACAGAAAAAACAGACTCAAGTACAAAGAGTAGGTGAATATATTCGTTTCATTACTCCGGAAATTATAGATAGTACAATGTGCTATCCGCCAGACCCAAAATGCAATTATTTAAATCGCCATGAAAGGCTTAAGTATGATGAATATTTGATCAAAAACAAATCTGGTATTTTTGTTCCTGATTCAGTTATGCTTTTAGCCTATTCAAAAAGAAACAATCCAGAAATTTTTTCTTTTAATGAAAAATTGAGAAATTTTAAACTTTTTGGTTTTTTAAAACAAAAAACGGAAATCATAAAAACCAATATTGTTTTTGTTGATAAAGAAGTTTTAATTCAGCGGGATTTGTATCTTGAAGAAAAATTTTCTTGGTTTTATGCTGTTTATTTTATTGGTTTGTTGATTTTAAGTTTAAGTTTTTTGGAAATTATTGATTTTCTAAATTTTTATTTAGGAAGAATTCTTTTAGTTTTTTGTATTGCTGGGGCAATAATATTTTATAATCAATTACCAGATTATTCTAGTTTGGACCAGAAAACTAATATTGTATTTTTGGCTATGCAGCTTTTGTTAACTGTTTTTTGGCTAATAATAAGATTTTTTGGTGTAGATGAATACAATCGTATACCTTATTATGTATTGAGTATATTAACAATATTAAGTTCTTGTATTTTTCTTCCAATTAATGTTTTTATAATTATTTTATTATTTCCAATATCATTTTATTTATATAGAAAAAAGTTATATAAAAGTTATATAAAACAAATTGGTTAAAATTAACCCCGTCAATCGAGATTGACGGGGTTTGTTATTTTATGTAAAGATAGATATATGAATCCCGTTAAATATTTTAGCAACGGGTATATGTAAATGATAGGTAATTAAATAATAGTAATGTGCAATATAATTATAAATTAATCAAAAATATTTAACGGGATGAAATACATAGATATACATTCGCATATAAATTTAGATCCGCTTTTTGGAAATTCTGACGAGGTTATTAAAAGAATGCTTGAAAACGAAGTTGCTACTATTACTATTGGAACTGATTTTGAAATGTCAGAAAAAGCTATTTCTCTTGCAGAAAAATATGATTTTTTGTATGCAGGAGTTGGTCTTCATCCTAATGATAATTTGGCTGAAGAATTTAATACAGAAAAATACAAAGTTTTAGCTAATCACAAAAAAGTAGTTTGCATAGGGGAGAGTGGGCTTGATTATTTTCGTGATCAAAGTATAGAAAATAAAAATCGTCAAAAAGAAATTTTTGAAAAACATATAAAGCTTGCAATTGATACAAATAAACCTCTTATGATTCACGCTCGTCCTAGCAAGGGAAGCATGCCCGCCCGACCGGATGACTCCGGTCATTCGGGTGGGGATGCTTATCATGAAGTAATTGATATTTTAGAAGAATATAAAAAAGAAAATACTAAACTTCATGCGAATTTTCATTTCTTCGTGGGAGATATAGAGATTGCAAAAAGGATTTTAAAAAATAATTGGACTGTGTCTTTTGATGGTCCGATAACTTTTGCTAGGGACTATGATGAAGTTATTAGATTTATGCCTATAGAAAATATCATGTGTGAGACTGATGCGCCTTTTGCTTCCCCTGTGCCTTATAGAGGGAAAACTTGTGAGCCTTTTATGGTTATTGAAGTTTATAAAAAAATAGCAGAAATAAAAAATCTTGAATTTGATTTTGTGGTCAATCAAATTCGTGAAAATGTAAAAAGAGTTTTTGGTATTTAATTATTCAAAATGTAAATCGTGATTTTTGGATTTTACTTTTTGTTTTAAAATAGGGTATTTTTCTAAATCTTTATCTTGATTAATTAATTTCAAAGCTTCATTACGAGCAGCTTCTACCATTTTAATATTTTTTATAGCTTCCATGCCGAGGTCTGTAATACCCCATTGTTTCCCTCCAGAAAGCTCTCCAGCACCCCGAAGACTAAGATCAAGTTCAGATAATTCAAAACCATTTTTAGCAGTTTTAAGAGCCTTTAATCTATCTATTGTTTTGTCTGTTTTTGCATCTGCGAAAATATAACAATAAGCTTGATGATTGCTTCTGATAACTCTACCTCGCAATTGATGTAATTGAGAAAGTCCAAATCTTTCAGCCCCTTCGATAATTATCATAGTTGCATTAGGAACATTTACTCCAACTTCGACTACCGAAGTAGCAACTAAAATATCTATTTTGTGAGAACTAAAATCTTGCATTACTTGCTCTTTTTTTTGTTTTGACATTTTAGAATGCATTATGTCTATTTTGTATTCTTTGAAAACTTCTTTTTTTAATCTAGTTGCTTCAGCAATAGCACTTTTTACATTCAATTTTATTTCTTGATCTGGATCTGGTTCATCTATGCGGGGGCAAATTACATAAAGCTGTCTGCCATTTTTCAATTCCTCTCTAATTTCTTTATAAGTTTGCTCTCTTTTATCTGGAGTAATAATTTCAGTTATGATAGGTTTTCTTCCACTTGGCATTTCCTCAAGTAATGACAAATCTAAATCCCCATAAATAGTTAAAGCAAGAGTTCTAGGTATTGGAGTTGCTGTCATTGAAAGCAGGTGAGGGTAAATATTGTCTTTTTTAACTAATTCTTTTCTTTGCTTGGTTCCAAAACGATGTTGTTCGTCTATGATTACCAAAGCCAAGTGTTTGAATTTAACACTTTTTTGTATCAAAGTATGAGTTCCGATTAAAATAGGAATTTCTCCATTAGCAACCCATTTTAATAATTGAGCTCTCGAGATATCTGTCCAACCAGAAGGATTAATTTTAGAAGGAAATTTTCTACAAGTTTTTCCAGTAATTAAGCCAATATTGATTCCTAAGTTTTGAAAATATTTTATGAAAGATTCAAAATGTTGAGTAGCTAAAATTTCAGTAGGGACCATGTAGGCTACTTGTAAATTACCAAAATCTTGTTTTTTATTTAATTCTTTGTTGATTGGTCTTTCATTTATGGTTGCATAACTAATTGCTCCAGCCACCAAAGTTTTACCACTACCTACATCTCCTTCGAGTAAACGAGACATAGGATATTCTTTTTTCATATCTTCTAATATTGTTTGAATAGAATTATTTTGAGAATTTGTTGGTTTAAAAGGAAAATTACTTAGAAATTTATTTATTTCTTCTTGTTTTATGTTTATTTGAAAAGCTTTGTTTTCTTTGTATTCTAGGCGAGCTTTTTGTCTCTCTAGTTGAATAAAAAATACTTCTTCAAAAGCAAATCTTTTAAAAGCTATATCTTTATCTTTTTTATTTTTTGGCATATGAATCCAAATTAATGCAGTTTTTAAACTAGGTAGATTATATTTCTCCAAAATATCTTTTGGAATATAGTCTTCTAGATTACTAAAAAATTCTTCTTTGAATATTTTTTGAATAGTATGATAAAACCATTTTGAAGTTATACCTTTGGTTTCTTTGTAGATTGGGTAAATTAAACCATATTCTTCTTTTTGATCCTGATTAAATAATGTGTCATGTGAATCTATTGGTAAATCTTTTGTTTTTTCTATTTCAGGATTTGCCAAATATAATCCATTTTTATTTTGCATTATTTTTCCAGTCAATTTTACATTTTGGCCATCTTTAATCATCTTTGCTAAATAAGGTTGATTAAACCAAATTATTTTTATTTTTCCAGTTAAGTCTTCGATATAACCTTCACCCATAGGGATGTTGCTCTTAAAAGCTTTCTTTGTTTTTAGTCCAGATATTTTTCCATATAGTGTTGCATTTTCTCCACCAATTAAATTATTTATATTTTTTATTTCACTAATGTCGCTATAACGAGTAGGGAAGTAAAACAATAAATCAGATATTGTAAAAAGCCCTAATTTTTTTAGAGCCTTTTTTTGATTCTCATCCAAACGAAATTGATTTTCTATTTTTGTAGCTAGTTCCATTAACCAATTAATCCTTTTATTTTTTTAACTAATTCATCCAAAGTAAAACTTGATTTAACAAAAAAATCATTAACCCCTAATTCGTTTGCTTTTTTGATGTCTTTTTCTTCTGATAGATTTGAGAAAATCATTACTGGAATCATAGAAGCTTTTGGATTGTCTTTTAACATTTTCAATATTTCATAACCATCTGCTCCAGGTAATAATAAATCAAGTATTATTAAATCTATAGAATTTGTTTTGTCTATGTGTTTAAATGCTTCAGTGCTATTATTTGCAACCAATACAATATATCCTTCTTGTTCTATTTTTTTAGCTTCAAGACCTTTTAGAAATTCGTCATCTTCTATTATTAAAATAGTCTTTTTCATTTTATCCTATTATTTTTACAATTTTATCTATTAATTCATCTAATGTAAAATTTGCCTTTATTAAAAATTCATTTGCTCCTAACTCGTTTGCTTTTTTAACATCATTATCATCAAACAAATTTGAGAACACTATAACTGGTTTTGTTGTATAGTTTTGATTTTCTCTAATATTTTTTAAAATATCAAAACCATTTACATCAGGCAATAATAGATCAAGTAATATTAAATCAATTTTAATATTTGGATCTTCTAAATATTTAAAAGCATCTTTGCTATTTAAAGCAGGGAGCACAGTATATCCCTTTTCAGAGATTTTTTTAGATTCCATTCCTAATAAAAATTCGTCGTCTTCTATTATTAATATTGTTTTACTCATTGTTTTAATTATAAACTAATAAAAAAGCTATGTAAATAAATAAATTATTTAAATTTAGGTAGGGTAAAAAAGAAAGTCGTACCGTCGTTTGTATTACTTTCAAACCATATTTTACCGCCACTTTTCTCTATAATCTGCTTGACTGTATAAAGTCCTATACCACTACCAGCAACCTCTCTTTTTTGAGCTTCTGTATCCCGATAGAATTTTTCAAAGATTTTTTTCTTACCTTCTTCAGAAATACCAGTACCAGTATCTTTGACTGACATTTGAATAAATTCACCGTCTTCTTTGATTGTTATAAAAATTTTGCCTTTTGGATCGCTGTATTTAATAGCATTTTCTAATAAGTTTTGCAAAATGACTCTGGTTTTTGCTTTGTCTCCTTTTGCTAAAGATATTTTATGTTCTGGTTTTAGGAAAATTATTTCTAGTTCTTTAATATGAGCTTCTCCAGAAAAATCAAAAATAATAGCTTCAGTTAAAGTCATTAAATCAAGTCCTTCAAAATTATATTCTTTTTCTACTATATTTTCTGTTCTGTTTGTGAGCAGTAGTTCACTCAAATTAGCAATAGCTCTTTCGTTTGAATCATATCCTTTCTTTAATAAATTTTCTTGCTCAGGAGTTAATTTGCCTAAATCTCCATCTAGGAACATTTTTAAAATCCATTTAAGTCCCGATAGGGCAGTTCTAACTTGGTGAACTAAAATAGAAACTATGTCTGTTTTTTTGGCAATAATTTCTTTTAAGTGCTCGTTTTCTTTTTGTAGTTCTTCTTTTTCCATCCCGTTAAATATTTTAGATTAATTTATAATTTCATTTAAAGTTATTTGATTAATTTAACTTTCAAATATTTTTACCCGTTATTTAAAATATTTAACGGGATCCATTTTTTATATTATAACAATTTATATTTCTTTTAGTAAATTCTCTAGATTATTATCTTGAAATACAAAATTAGCTTTTTTGATTTTTGTATCATCTATATTTTGACCACCAGTTAAGGCTTTGATAAATTCTCCATATAAAATAAAGCCAAAAATACTAGGAATAGGCCACAAAACTAAAGCTTTGTATCTTTTTTGGAATTCACGCATAAATTCTTTTTGAGTTGGACTTGAAACAGCTCCATTATAAATTCCATCTAAATTATTTTCTATTATAAAAAGATACATATTTACTAAATCATAAACAGAAATCCAAGGCATTCTTTGTTTACCGTTTCCAAAATACCCTCCAATTTGTTTTTTGAATAAATTAGATAAAACATTAGAGAGTCCGCCTTTTCCTATTACATGAGCTGTTCTAATAATTCCTACATTAACTCTATACTCTTTTATTTTAAGTGCTTCGTCTTCCCAATCTTTGCAGACTTTAGCTAAAAAATCTTCACCATTTTCACTTTCTTCATTTAATAATTTTTCTTTTTGATCTCCATAATATCCAATTGCGGAAGCATTCACTAAAATCTTAGGTTTAATATTTGTTTGTTTTATGGCTTCTACTATATTTTTTGTTGTATTTATTCTTGAATCGTAAATTAATTTTTTATATTTTTCTGTAAATCTACCAAAAATAGGAATACCAGCTAGGTTAACAATAGCCAAAGAATTTTCTAGTAGGGTAGGATTTATTTTTTCATTCATTAAATTTATTTTTTGAAAAGAAAGGTTTTTATGATTTATTTTACTTGGTACAAGGTCTAATATTAAAACCTGATAGTTTTTTTCTAATAATTTATTTACTAAAAAAGTTCCCACAAAACCCGACCCACCTAAAACTATAATTTTTTGCATATATAAATTATAGCAAAGATTTATTGTTAACACATACATTTGACATATACCCCCCTAGGGGTATATACTATAAATATGAAATATATAGATCAAAAAAATAAAGAAAAAATTATTAAACAGTTAAAGCGAATAGAAGGACAAGTTCGTGGTTTGCAGAAAATGGTCGATTCTGATAAATATTGCATAGATATTATTACTCAAACTTCAGCCATAAAACAAAGTCTTTCTTCTGTTGAAGATTCTTTGATGGAAAATCATTTAGGGCATTGTGTTAGTCATCAAATGTCTTCTGGTCAAGTTGACAAAGCAAAACAAGAAGTATTAAAAGTTTATAAATTAAAAAGAAAATAATATGAAAATATCAATTTATTTAACATTTAGTTTGGTTTTAGTTGGAATTATTTTAGGTATGAGTTTTGGCTATTATTTGACTCCTGAGTATAGATTTACGATGTATGATAAAAATACTATGAGTCTTGGTAGAGCAGATAGAACATTTGATTTAAGATATATTAATGCCATGATTTCTCATCATAGAGCGGCTATGTTGCTAGCTGAGCAGTTGTATTTAAATACTGATAGGGTAGAAATGAAAAATTTAGCTCAAAATATTTTAAATGATGAGCCAAAATTAATTGATGAATTGTATCAATGGAAAAAAGATTGGTATGGAGATACTAAAAAAGTGCGCGATCCTGTTGTTGTTAATTTGGGTGGTGCTGATGAAAAATTTGATTTAAGGTTTATCAATGCCATGATTACTCACCATGAAGATGGAATTATAATGACAAAAGAAACAAAACTCAAATCAAGTAGAGTAGAAATATTAAATAATGCTGATGCTGTAGAGGTGTTTCTTTTAGGTGGAATTGAAACACTAAAAAATCTTAGAAGTACTTGGTATAACATTTAAAATATATGACTAAAAAATTTTTTAAAGTAAAAGGAATGCATTGTGCTAGTTGTGCTTCTGTAATAACAAAAAAAATATCTATTTTACCAAATATTAATTCTGTGTCAGTTAATTATGCTAATGAAAAAGCAAATATAGATTTTAATGAAAATTTAATATCATTAGATGATATAAATAAAGAAGTACAAAAATTAGGATATAGTTTAATTAATGAAGATGATGTTTCTGAAAGTAATCATAAATCAGCTTTTGCTCAAAACAATGAATTATTTGATTTAAAAAATAAAATCGATTTTATTTTGCCTATTACTTTTGTTGTGTTTTTTGCTATGATGTGGGAAATTCTTTCTAGAAATATCTTATGGATTCCAAATTTTCCAATACCTATGGATATTTTTAATATTATTTCTATGATTCTTGCTACTATAAGTTTATTTTGGATTGGAAAAAATTATTTAATAGGAGTAGTTAGGTTTTTTAAATATAAAATCGCTAATATGGATACTCTTATCGGTATTGGGACTTCTGTTGCTTATTTTTATAGTAGTTTGATTACATTATTTCCACAATTTAAATTTTTTTTTAATTTACCAGATTATACTTATTTTGATGTCACAATCGTGGTTATTGGTTTTATTACTTTAGGTAAATATTTAGAAGTAAAATCAAAAAAGAAAACTGGAGATGCTATAGAAAAATTATTAAATCTTCAAGCTAAGACAGCTATTGTTTTTAGGAATGGACAAGAAATTCAAATTGATATTTCACAGGTATTGCTCGGTGATAAGGTTGTTGTAAAACCTGGAAGCAGGATACCAGTAGATGGTGTGATAATAGAAGGATATTCTTTTATTGATGAATCAATGGTTACAGGTGAACCAATTCCCGTAAAAAAAGAAATATCCGATTTAGTTATTGCTGGGACTTTAAATACTAATGGTTATTTTATTTTTGAAGCAACAAAAATTGGTAAAGATACTTTGCTTTCTCAGATAATAAAAATGGTTGAAGAAGCTCAAGGTAGCAAAGCTCCAATCGAGGCTTTGGTTGATAAGGTTTCATCAATATTTGTGCCAGCTGTCCTTGTTGTTGCTTCGTTGTCTTTAATTGTTTGGCTTATTGTTGGTTCAAAATTTTTAGGATTTCAGCAAGCACTCTCTTTTGGTATTTTATCTTTTGTTAGCGTTTTGGTGATTGCTTGTCCTTGTGCATTAGGTCTTGCAACTCCAACAGCAATAATAGTTGGTGTAGGTAAGGGTGCTAGAAATGGAATCCTTATTAAAGACGCTGCGACTTTAGAAAATTTATATAAAATTGATACTTTGGTTCTTGATAAAACAGGTACTATTACTTTGGGTAAGCCAACAGTTTTAGATATAAAAAATTTTTCTGATATGAATGATGATGCATTTATGGAGATTATTACTACTTTAGAGAGCAAGTCAGAGCACCCTATTGCTCATGCCATAATTAATTATGCAAAAGAAAATAATATAAAAATCAAAACTGTAGATAATTTTCTAAATATTTCTGGTAAGGGTATCAAGGGTACAGTTAATGATCAAGAATATTTTGTAGGTAATGTTAAATTTATGAAAGATTTAAATATAGTATTTGATTCTAAAATCATAGAGGAATATACATTACAAGGCAAAACTCCGGTTTTATTTTCTACAAAAAATAATTTACTTGGATTTATTACAATTTCGGATGAAATAAAAAAAGAATCAAAAGATGCAATTAATGATTTACACAAATTAGGTATTAAGGTAATAATGCTTACAGGTGATGATGTAAATACAGCTAAATATATTGGTACTCAAGTTGGTATTGATGAGGTTATTGCTAATGTTCTACCACAAGATAAATTAGAAAAAATTAAAGAATTACAAAATCAAGGCAAGTTTGTTGGTATGGCAGGGGATGGAGTCAATGATGCTCCAGCCTTAGCAGGGGCTAATGTTGGAATTGCAATGGGTACTGGTACTGATGTGGCAATAGAGTCTGCTGGTATAACATTACTGCATGGAGACATATCTAAACTTGTTAAAGCAATTAAATTATCTAAGATAACTATGAGAGGTATTAAGCAAAATTTATTTTGGGCTTTTGTTTATAATGTTATAGGTATTCCTATTGCTACTGGTTTATTTTTCCCAATCTTTGGTTGGTTGTTAAACCCAGTTTTTGCTGGTTTTGCTATGGCTATGTCATCGGTTTCTGTTGTTTTAAACTCATTACGAATTAAATCAAAAAAAATATAATTATGAATAATATTAAATATAAATTTTATGTTTCTGGTACACATTGTGCTTCATGTAAGATATTTATTGAAGATACCCTAAAAGAAAAAGATTTTATTAAAAATGCAACTGTTGATTTAGGTAAAGAAACTTTAGAAATAGAAATTAATGTAGAAAAAGATCAAAATGAATTAGCTCAGATTTTAACTCAATATATAGAGCAGAATGGATATAGAGTCTCCGTTGATAGAAAAAATACTAAAGAATCTTATGATGTTTTTTGGAAAGCTTTGCCTATTGGTTTAGTAATTTTAATTTTATTTTTCCTAATTCAAAAGTCAGGAATATTAAATATTGGAATTGGAGGTAAAATAACTCCATTTACAAGTTTTATTATTGGAATTATTGCTTCTTTTTCTAGTTGCTTGGCTGTTGTTGGAGGATTGGTTTTGTCATTATCAGCAAAACTCTCAGAAGATAATGTAAATGACAATAAAACTTTTATTTTGTTTCATTTTTCAAGAATTATTACTTTTTTAATTTTAGGGGGATTGTTAGGTTTTCTTGGTAATGCTATAGGTGTAAATTTTTTATTTACAACAATATTAGGAATTGTAGCTTCTTTAGTTATGATTATTCTTGGTTTTAATTTAATTGGAATTTTTAAGAAAAATAAAATTACTATACCTTCTAAACTTTTTAATTTTTTTAAAAATATAAAACAAAATAATTTTTCTCCTGTAATTTTAGGTTTTGCTACATTTTTCTTGCCTTGTGGTTTTACTCAATCAATGCAAATAACTGCTTTAAGTAGTGGATCTTTTCTGTCGGGAGCATTAATTATGTTTGGATTTGCATTAGGTACATTACCTGTTCTTTTGTTTTTGTCTTTTGGTTCAAGTTCTTTTGCTAAAAGTAAATATGGAGAAGTATTTTTCAAATCTGCGGGAGTTGTTGTAATAGGTTTAGGCTTGTTTGCATTACTATCTGCTTTAGCTGGTCTTGGTATTATTAATCCTTTATTTAATATATAATTTATTTATGCATAAAAAATTTTTAATTATTGTAAGTATAATTTCTTTTATTTTTTTGATAGTAATTTTTTCTAAAAATACACCAAATAATATAGATGTTAATGCTCAGAAAAATGTTGAAATTATAGATAATATTCAATATATTACTGTTAATGCTAAGGGTGGATATTTCCCTAAAGTATCTATAGCGCAAGCAAATATACCTACTAAATTAATTGTTAAAACAAATAACACTTTTGATTGTTCGCTTGCTTTAGTTATTAATGAAATTAATTATAAAAAAATCCTAGCTCAAACCGGTGAAGAAGTTATAGATCTAGGAACTCCAGATGCAGGTAAAATTCAAGGTCTATGCAGTATGGGTATGTATAATTTTCAAATTAATTTTAATTAATTGTTAAAAAAATACCTTTTATTCTATAATATATAGATGAAAAGGAATCATTTAATTTTAATTGTATTTTTAATTGTCTTAGTGGCTACTTTGTTTTCTATTTTTAAAGTAAATAAATTTATTTTAAATAATCAAAAAGAAGAACTATTAACTCAAGCAAAACAAGCTAGTCTTTTTGTGTCTCATTTAGATATTGTTTCTTTTGAAAGAAATCAAAAAGATCTAGAAAAACAAAATTATCAGAACATCTTAGATAAATTAATTGATTTCAGAGAAGCAAATTCAAAAATTAGATTTTTATATATTTTAGGATATGATGAGACGCTAGGAAAACAATTCTTTTATTTAGATACAGAATCTCCATCTTCAAAAGATTATTCTAGCCCTGGATCTATTTTTGAAGATACTCGTCCAATAGATATTGATCACTTTAAAAAAGGAGAAGATTATATTGATGGACCTTATCAAGATAGTTGGGGGACTTGGTATTCGGCTTATTCTCCAATAAAAAATAATCAAGGGGAAACTGTAGCTTTAACAGGTGTTGATGTTTCATCTTCTTTGTGGAGAACTCAAATTATATTTTCTACAACAATTATTAGTTTGATTGCTTTGCTGATTTTTGGAATCTTAATATATTTTATTTTTTCGATTTACAGGAAACAATCTTCAATAGAATCTCTAGAAAAAGAAACTAATTTCTTATCAAATAAAGAAAAGAAATTTAAAGATTTTCAAAAGATAGTAAAAGTAGGGGAGTTTAACTTTTTCTTTGGTGATAAAATGATTACTCTTGATGAGTATTTAAGTTCTGTTTTGAAAGTAAATAATAATATAAAAATTTCCCTAGATGATTTTGTAGAATTAATTTCTCCAGAAGATAGAATAAAATTCACAGAATTAATTAATAAAGTAGAATTAAAAGAAATTGAGAAATTTGATTTAGTTTTGAATTTTTTAAATAAAGAAAATAATTATATTAAATATAATCTAATTGCTAAAATAAAAGACCCAAATTCCGCAAAATTAGTAATAGGCGGAATTCTGAAAGACTTGAGTTAAATATATTAGCTTTCTCCTGCGGAGCCGGAGGGATTCGAACCCTCGAGACCTTTTACAGCCTGCCTCTTTAGCAAAGAGGTAGATTAGACCACTCTCCCACGGCTCCAGTATTTTTAGATTAACATAAAATAAGCCTTTTGAGAAATTACTTTTTTGTAGTATAGTATTTCTACGGAAGCGTGGGTGAG
>CAYNAO010000002.1:0-3204 GCA_964395435.1 uncultured Candidatus Saccharibacteria bacterium | reverse complement strand
GGAAGCGTGGGTGAGTGGCTTAAACCAGCGGTTTACTAAACCGCCGTCCCCTTAAAGGACCGTGAGTTCGAATCTCACCGCTTCCGCATTTTTTAAAAATGCTATAATAAAAACATGAATTCATATAATTGGTATTCGACTTTAATTAAACCTAGCTGGGCTCCGCCATCTTTTTTGTTCGGTCCAGTTTGGAGTATTTTATACATTTTAATTTTTGTTTCTTTTGGTAGAGTCTTTGCTATGTATTATAAAGATAAAATTTCTTTAGTTGTAGTTTTGCCTTTTATATTAAATTTATTTTTTAATTTTATTTTTACTTATTTACAATTTACTTTAAAAAATAATTTACTTGCTTCGCTAGATATTATTTTAGTTTTAATTACTTTAGTTTGGGCTATGGTGGCGATTTATCCTTATGCGAAATGGATTACTTATATCCAAATCCCGTATTTATTATGGGTTTCTTTTGCAACAGTGCTTCAATTAACAATTACTTATTTGAATAGATAGTTTATTGAAAGTAGTTTTTGTGTTAAAATATGTTTATTAAATTTTATTATGAATAAGAGAAATAAAGGTTTTACTTTAATAGAATTGTTGATCGTAGTTGCTCTTATTGGTGTATTGGCCTCTATTGTTTTTTTGTCTGTCGGAGAAGCTAGATCAAAAGGTAGAGACACAGAAAGAATTGCTAATGTAAAAGAAGTAGAAAAAGCTTTATTTTTATATCACTTAGATCATGGATCTTATCCTGTTTCTCCTGGTGGTGAATGGGCGGGAGCAGCAGAAGATTGGGGAAGTTTTTCTAATACTGGATATGATGCTTATATACCTAATTTAGCTCCAACTTATATTAGCAAATTGCCAGTTGATCCAAATCAAGGAACTGACAGAGGTTATTTGTATAAATCAGATGGTACAGATTATTTTTTCTTGGCATACAAAACTCTTGAAAAATTAAATACTCCAGAATCTTTAAAAAGACCTTCTAATCCAGATAGTAATGATTTAGCAATTTACACTCCAGGGTTCGCTAGCTTAGAAGTTCCAGGAGAATCTGAATTAGCAGGAGGAACAGGCGGGGGAGGAGGTAGAGGTGGCGGAGAAGAAGAACCGTCCGTACCTCCATCAACTCCAGTTGCAAGTCCTGCGCCCGGTTTATATTTAACTGGTCAAGCTGTCACTTTGACTTCTACTCCTGGTGCTAGTATTTATTACACATTAAATGGTGCAAATCCAACAACAAGTAGTACTTTGTATAGTGGTCCTATTATTTTGACTTCTACTAATTTATCTTTTTTTACCTTAAAAGCTATTGCTGTAAAAGACGGGCTTTCTAGTGATATATTATCTAGTCTTCAGCAATATATTATAAGTGCTGCGGCTATGCCTGAATAATATTATTTAAATTCTTTCAAAGTTTTCACAATAGTTTTTACAATATTTTTATCTAACATATCAGGAATTATTTTTTCTCTTGTAGGTTTTTTGACTGTTTTAGATAAAGCTATTGCTACTTTGACAAAAATTTCTATTTTAAATTGAGAAATATTATGCTCTAACATTCCTTTGAAAATTCCAGGAAAAACTAAAGAATTATTTATTTGATTTGGATAATCACTGCGTCCTGTAGCTACGATAAAAGCTCCCGATTTTTTTGCTAGCTCCGGAGAGATTTCAGGGTTTGGATTTGCAAGTGCAAAAATAATTGGTTTTGGAGCCATGTTTTTTATCATTTCTTCATTTAAAATATTTGGTTTAGAAAGACCGATAAAAACTTGAGTATTTTTTAAAGCATCACTTAGATTTCCTTCTTTAGTTTTTGCTATACTTTTATTTATTAATTCTTTTTTCTCTTTTGTTAAATTTTTTCTTTTTTTGTGAATTATGCCTTGGCTATCGCAATAAATAATATTATTAAAACCATAAGCATTTAGTATTCTTCCAGTAGCAACTCCGGCTGCGCCAACTCCATTAATTACAATTTGAAAATCATTTTTTCTTTTTTCAAAATTCTTATCTAAAATTTTCAAACTATTTATCAGAGCGGCTAAGGTAGCTGTTGCTGCTCCCCATTGGTCATCGTGCATGACTGGTATATTTAATTCTTTCCTTAAAGTCTCTTCAATTTCAAAGCATCTCGGAGCAGAAATATCTTCTAAATTAATTCCTCCAAAAACCGGAGCTATATTTTTAATTATTTTTATTATTTCTTTTGTATCTTGTGTTTCTAGACAAATAGGGAAGGCGTCCACTCCAGCAAATTCTTTGAAAATACAAGCTTTACCCTCCATGACTGGAATAGCAGCAAGGGGTCCTAAATTTCCAAGTCCTAAAATAGCTGAACCATCACTAATTATTGCAATTGTATTTTTTTTCAAAGTGTGAGTTTTTGCAATTTTTGGATATTTGGATATTTCCAAAGAAACATTCCCAACTCCTGGACTATAAGCCAAAGATAAAATTTCTTTTGAATTTAATTTGATTTTACTTTTGGTTTCTAATTTTCCTCCTTTATGTAAATCTAAAGATTTTTTATATATATTTTTTTGCATTCTTATAGTTTACAACTTTTTTACTTTTTTCAAAATCAATCCACAATAATTTACTATCTTTTGATTTTTTTTTGATATAATGTTTTTATGAGGAAAAATCTGATTTATTTATCAATATTATGTTGTTTAGTTTTTTTTATTTTTATTTTTATTAATATTGTTAATGCTAGTGTATTGCTTAGTGATTCTTTTACTGGAACAACTATTGATACAGCAAAATGGGATGAGGTTGATGCTGGTGGACTAGGTGGTACTGCAGGCAACATACAACAAAATGGTGTGTTGACCACTACAGGTGCTAGTGCCTGGGGTGCAAATTATATTGCTACAGACTCCACATATGATAGAACTATTGGTGGGTTAGAGATAGAAGCAGAAATTACTTGTTCAGCAACAAATACTATTATGGGTATAGGTTATGGTGATCCTGGAGTTTTGACTGGTGGTGGGCAATCATACACTGTATATACAGCTAGCAGGAATATTTATTTTTCTCGTCAACACTCTAACAGTAATGCAGAGAATGTTGATTCTGGATCTGATTGTACAGTAGGTGTTCCATTCAGTGTTCGTATAACCATAGACGACACCATTGGAGCATCTCTTTACTTAAACGGTAGTGGTACTCCTGCAGTTACTCTTACAGGTA
>CAYNAO010000001.1:52807-78585 GCA_964395435.1 uncultured Candidatus Saccharibacteria bacterium | reverse complement strand
GAAACTCCCATACCATAAATAATTCCAAAATTAATAACTTTGGCTTGTCTACGCATTTCAGAATCAACTTTGTCTATTGGCACATTAAACACAAAAGAAGCTACTCCGTTATGAATATCTTTCCCTTCTTTAAAAATTTCTGTCATCTTAGGATCTTTTGATAAAATCGCAGCTACTCGCAGTTCAATCTGAGAATAATCAAAAGCTCCCAATACAAAACCTTTATCTGCCACAAAACCCTCTCTAATTCTTTTACCTAGATCTGTTTTAATTGGTAAATTTTGCAAATTAGGATCAATAGAAGAAAATCTACCTGTAGTTGTAGCGTTTTGCAGGAATTTAGAATGGAGTCTTCCGTCTTCTCCAACCATTTTAGGAATCACATCAACATAAGTTGAAAGTAATTTTTGCAATTCCCGATATTTAATAATTTCAGAAATAATAGGATTCTCTTCTTCTAATTCTTCTAGAACTTCAATTTTAGTAGAGAAATTTCCACTAGCTCCCCTTTTCTTATTAGTCTTCATTCCCATTTTATCAAACAAAACTTCACCTAATTGTTTTGGAGAATTAATATTAAATTCTACTCCCGCCATTTTGTAAATTTTTTCAGTTAATTTATCTAATTCTTTATGGTATTCTTTTGATAAATTTTCAAAATATTTTTGATCTATTAAAATACCTCTATCTTCCATATTTTTAATTATTGGAATAATTGGTTTTTCTATTTCTTCGTAAACTTTATTTAATTTTTCATTTTCTTTTAATTTTTTAAAAATAAAAGAACTGGCTTCTTTAAAAGAATTTGTTTTTGCATAATTTAAAATATCTTCTAATTTAGGATTACTAATTTGAGAATTCAAAATCCACAATGCAATACTTGTTTCTGTTAACAAATCTTCATTAATATCTTCTTTTATTTCTTCTTTATCTTCAAAAGCTTGCAGAGAATTACCATTACTAAAGAAGTTTTTTAGTCTTGTAAATAAAGACCTAAATTCAAATAAATTAAAAATTTCTTCAACCTTTTTAAAATCAGCATTTTCCCAAAAAGTTTTTTCTGGCAATTTAAAATCAATCGGAGCGTCTTTTCTAATAGTCGCTAATGTTTTAGAGAATAAGGCTTCTTCTTCATTATTTTTAATTAAATCTAAAATACGAGGAGTTATTCCTAATTCCTTAAATACACTTTCGTCTTTTTTAATTTGTTTATAGATATTTTCAATTGTATTAAATTTTGAAATTAAAACGGTAGCAGTTTTCTCACCTATGCCTTTTATTCCGATAATATTATCAGACGGGTCCCCACGAAGGCCTTTATAATCAGGCAAGAATTCTGGAGCAAAACCGAATCGCTCAAAAACTTTTTCTTCGTCATATAAAATCGTATCAGTAATTCCTTTTTTCAAAGTAAAAATAGAAACTTTATCTTTGTCGACTAACTGCATCGTGTCCATATCTCCAGAAGCAATAATAATTTTGATATTTTTGTCCCCGCCCGACTGAACGGTCGTTCGGGCAGGTTTTTTAAAATTCTCAACAATAGTTCCTAAAATATCATCAGCTTCAAAACCAGGTGAATCATAAATAGGAATATTAAAAGCTTCAAAAATCCTGCGAGAAGATTTAAGTTGAGAGATCAAAGCATCATCAGCTTTAACTCTACCTGCTTTGTAATTATCATAAGCTTCGTGGCGAAAAGTCTTGCCTGGTAAATCATAACAAGCCACAATATAATCAGGTTTTAAATCAGAAATTATTTTCATCAGCATATTAGAAAGCCCATAAAGTGCCCCGGTCGGCTCACCCGAAGAAGATAGAAAATCAGGCAGAGCGTGATAAGCTCTATGAATAATAGCGTGAGAATCAAGCAAAACTAAGGTTTTAGGTTTATTGGACATAAGCTAATTATAACAAATAATCAAAAAACAATCTTATAAAATTTTATGGTCTGGTTGAGCCTTTTGGCGACCCGAGGACCTTAAATTTTATAAGATTGTTTTTTAAAAAATTAAAACTTAATATCTACCTCTCGAGAATTTTCACCTTTATCTTTTATATTTATTTTTATTATTTTTTTAGGTAAATATTTTTCTATTAACTCTCCCCACTCTATCAAAATTAGATTTTCTTTATTTTCTATAATTTCACTTAATTTTAAAATTTCTAATTCTTTTTTAATGTCTTTTCCTTCTAAACGATAAGCATCCATATGATATAAATTCCTATAAAGCTTTCCGGACGTTGGACGTCCGGAATTAATAAGATAGCGTTTCATTAAAACAAAAGTCGGACTATTTATTTTGGATTTTATTTTAAATAATTTTCCTAAAGCTTGAACAAAAGTAGTTTTTCCGGCTCCTAAATTTCCAGAAAGTAAAATTACATTTTTGTCTGTTTTGTTATTATTTAAAAAATCAAAAAAATCTTCTACTACTTTTTTAAAATCATCTAAATTTTGGGTTTTATATTTCATCACTTAAATAATAACATAAATAAAAAAGCCTCGAATAAATTCGAGGCTTACAATTATCTCATGGAAACTATATAAGAGTATTCATCTACTCCAGACGGAGTAGCACTCTCAAATCCTTTTTGGAGATACATTGGCAGCTGACTAACGGGAACATGTATATAAGTCCCAGTTGAATAAGTACCTAACTTGGTTAAGGTTGAAGGCCTACCTTGATGACGATTCCAATTATACCTAGTAACCATTAAAGCAAGCTTAACAGTCTGTTCTTCCGTTTGTTTTTTTACATCAACCTTAGGTTGATTATAAACAGGTTGATCTATTCTTTCTTTTTGAGGTTTATTTATTTGAGTTTTTTCTGGAACATTATCCGAACCAGTTGTTATAAATTCAAGTAAATTACCACAAATCAAAGCATAAACCTTGCCATTTTCATCACGGAAAACTGGAGTATCTCCTTCTATTTCACAAATATGACCAAATCCGTCTGGTCCATAATTATAAAACAAGGCTTTACCATTAACACCAACATTAGGATAAACATGACCCAGAAGATAACTTTTTTCATTTTGTCCAATTTTTTTATAAAAAGGACCTTTTTCAGAAGTTTTTTCTGAACCAAAATATGGCCTTTCTTTTCCAATTAGTTTTCTTGTTCCTAATTGTTTATAACCATACTTTTGGCTCAAATCAGGCACTGAATCAGCTTTCTCAAAAGAAAAATCTCCCGGACCAAACAAAGACTCTCTTTCTTGTTCAGACAAAGTTTCAAATTCTTGATTATTTAAATCAAAAATATCTTCTTTATTGTCTTTCAAAGAAAAAGACTCTTCTGTTTTGATGTTTTTAGCATCATCCAAAATAGGAGTTTCTGCTTTCAAAGAATCTTTTGCTGTTAAAACAGCTCCAGTAATAACAGAAGCAGTGGTTATTTTTTTTACTACTTCCTTTCCTTTCTTAAAAAAATTAAAGTTTTCCATATATTGTATTTTATTATGAACAAAGAATTATATCAATATAATTATAACAATAAAAATACAAAAAGTCAAGGTATAGGAAAGCTATATAAAATAATATATAATTTAATAAATGTTAGATTTTGACGAAGACAAACAAAATAAACAACTATCAGATCTTAAAAGAAAAGAAGAAGAAGATTTAGTTGCTATGCTAGCCGAAACAAAATACGGTTTACCTTATGTTGATTTATATAAATTAGGAATAGACAACGAAGCCCTAAGATCTATCTCAGAGGAAGAAGCAAGAAAATTAAACATTGCTCCATTTAAATTAGCTGGTAAAAATTTATATGTAGCTTTGCGTTCCCCTACTTTGGAATTAAAAAACTACATTATAGAAGATTTACAAAGGAAAAATTTGATTCCTGTTTTTTATATGACTTCTATGGCAAGTATTGAAAAAGTTTGGGAAAGATACAAAGAATTATCTATGGCCGAAGGTTCTAAAATCGGAGGATTAGATATTTCTTCTGAAATACTTAAACAAACAGAAAAAGAAATTAGTAAAATGCAAGATATTAAAAAAGCTATCGAGAAAGAAATGGAAAGCGGTCATACTCATAAAATTACTCGTTTGCTTGAAATAATTCTTGCTGGAGCTATTGCTATTAAAGCTTCTGATATTCATATAGAACCCGAAGAAGGTCAAACTCGCCTAAGACTAAGACTAGACGGAGTTTTGCAAGACATAGATCATTTTTCAAATGACATTTATCACCTACTTAATTCTCGCATTAAATTACTTTCTGGAATGAAAATAACTCAAATCGGAGCCCAGGATGGTAGATTCTCTATTACCGAAGAAAATATAGAAATTAGTGTTCGTACTTCTTTGATTCCAGGAGCACATGGAGAAACTATAGTTATGAGAATACTCGACCCTCGTTCTATTCAAATAGAAATAGAAGAAATGGGAATGGAGAGAAAATTATATGAAATTATTTTAGAAGAAATCATAAAACCAAATGGACTAATTCTAATTACAGGTCCGACCGGCTCCGGTAAAACTACAACCCTATATGCTTTCTTGCGAAAAATATATTCAACTGAAATAAACATAATTACAATCGAAGATCCTATAGAATATACTCTAGACGGAATTACTCAAACTCAAACTAAAGAAGAAAAGAATTATGGATTTTTAGAAGGATTAAGAGCAGCACTCCGTCAGGACCCCGATGTGATAATGGTTGGAGAAATTAGAGATAGCGAAACAGCCAAGATTGCAGTTCAATCAGCTTTAACAGGACACATGGTTTTCTCCACACTACACACCAACAATGCCGCCGGAGTAATCCCCCGCTTGATAGACCTTGAAGTAAATCCTAAAATTATCGCCTCAGCATTATCTCTATCTATTGCGCAAAGATTGGTAAGAAAATTATGCCCAAATTGTAAACAAGAAAAAGAAATTACAGAAAAAGAAAAAACTACAATTCACAACATAATCCAAGGAATGAAAGATGAAGGTAAAAATTTAGCAGAATATAATTTAAATCCAAATATGGAATTTAAATTATACAAAGCAGTTGGTTGTGAAGATTGCAATATGACAGGATATAAAGGCAGAGTAGGAATTTTTGAAGCAATTAGAACAGATGAAAATATAGAAAAAATAATGCCAAATAATCCTAGCGAAAGAGAAATAAAGAAAATATCAAAAATGCAAGGAATATTATCAATGAGAGAAGACGGAGTTGTAAAAATATTAAATGGAACAACCTCTTATGAAGAAGTATTGAGTGTAGTAGATTTAAATGAAGAATAATTATTAAATAAATAAAAAACAGAATGAAAAAAATAAAAACACAAAAAGACACAACAGAATTTTTCCGAGTAGCATTATTTGGAAGTGCAAAAATTAAAAAAAATGATCCAATTTACAAAGGAGTAAAACATTTAGCTAAAGAATTAGCAAAAATGGAAATCGACCTTGTAACAGGAGGAGGAAAAGGTTTAATGGAAGCTGCAAGTATAGGACATAAACAAGGCAAGAAAAATCCAAACGTTAGAACAATTGGAGTTGGAGTAAAATTACCTTGGCACCAAGGTTTCAACGAAGCAATTGAATACAAAAAAGAATTCGGTAGATTCTCTGGAAGATTAGATGAGTTTATGCTTTTATCAAATGCTGTTATTGTAACTCCAGGAGGGATTGGAACATTACTTGAATTATTCTATACTTGGCAATTAGTTCAAGTTCACCATATTTGTAATATTCCAATTATACTTATGGGAGGACAATGGACTGGACTTTTAAAATGGATCAAAGACAATCCCCTTAAAACAGAATATTTAACAGATAGAGATTTTGATTTAGTTTTCCATGCAAAAAACGAACATGAAGTATTAGATATGATTAACGATGTTCACACTCATTTTAAAAACAAAGGAAAAGATTTTTGTTTAAACTATAAAAGATATAATAAATTTAAAAACCCGAAATAATTCGGGTTTTTGTTTTGAGAAATAAAAAAGCAATAATCTCTAAACAATCCTTTGCAAGCTTAGCCCACAAAGTAACAAATTCTTGAAGGATAGCACCAGAAATATAAAATATATCCAAAACGTCCTACGCAAAAGTGTATAACCTAAGGCTGATTGCTTAGAGATTACTGCCCTCTTTCATATTATTATACTATCCACATTTTTTTCGTAAATATTTTAATGTGGATATAACTGTTAATAAACTCTTTATAACTTTTTAGAGTATAGCATATTATAGATACAATGTCAAGAGGTATAAATACAAGCTCTATTATTACTAATAATATGCTAAAATTATACTATGTCAGATTTAAATGAAAAAAATCCAGAATCTTTTTTAGATCAAACCCTAAGACCTTCAAAATGGGAAGAATATATTGGGCAAGAACACATAAAAGATAATATAAAAATCTTACTAAAAGCAGCTGAAGAAAGAAATCAGATTCCAGAACATATACTTTTTTACGGTCCGCCTGGTTTAGGTAAAACAACTCTTGCTCATTTAATAGCACACGAAACAGGTAGGCAAATAAAAATAACTTCAGGCCCAGCAATAGAAAAAGTTGGAGACTTGGCTTCTATTTTAACTAATTTATCACATGGAGATATTTTGTTTATTGATGAAATTCACAGGTTAAATAAAATGATTGAAGAAGTTTTATACCCAGCTATGGAATCAGGTGTTTTAGATATTATTATTGGTAAAGGGCCGAGTGCTCGAACCATTCAACTTGATTTACCTTCATTTACTTTAATCGCTGCAACTACGAGAGTTTCTATGATCTCCTCCCCTCTTCGATCTCGTTTTTCAGGAGGAGCTTTTCGTTTAGAATTTTACACAGATGAAGAAATTGAAAAAATAATAGAACGATCAGCAAAATTACTGAACACAGAATTGCAAAAAGAAAGCAGTAGTGAAATCGCAAAAAGAAGTAGGTTTACTCCTCGCATAGCCAACTATTTCTTAAAAAGAGTTAGAGATTACGCTCAAGTCCATAAAAAAGATTTAGATAAAGACACCACAAAAAAAGCTTTAGATATGTTGGCTATAGACGAATTAGGACTTAATTCCTCTGATAGAAGATTACTTGAAATAATAATAGATAAATTCAGTGGTGGTCCAGTTGGACTTAAGACTTTAGCAGCAGCAACTGGAGAAGAAGAATCAACTATTGAAGAAGTTATTGAACCATATTTAATACAATTAGGATTATTAGAAAAAACTGCTCGCGGCAGAATAGCTACCAATAAAGCTTATGAGCATTTGGGTTTTGAAATAAAAAAATAATATGATTATATTAGGAATCGATCCTGGATACGAAAGATTAGGAATTGCTATTTTAAAAAAAGATAAAGGTAAAAAAGAAGAATTAATTCATTCTGAATGTTTTAAAACTTCACCAAAAATAAATTTTGAAGAAAGACTTTTATTATTAGGTAAAAAAATAGAAGAAATTATACAAAAATACAAACCTGAAATTTTGGCAATTGAAACATTATTCTTTACAACAAATCAAAAAACTGTAATTTTGGTTTCTGAAGCAAGAGGAGTTATTTTATATGAGGCTTGTAAAAATAATTTAAAAATTTTTGAAGCAAGCCCACTTCAAATAAAAGTAGCAACTACTGGTTATGGCAAAGCTGACAAAAAAGATGTTTTAAAAATGGTTAGAATGTTAATAAAAATAGATAAAGATAAAAATTCTGACGATGAATTAGATGCAATTGCTATTGCTTTAACTGCTTTTGCTCATTTAAAATATTAAAATAAAAAGTTTTCCACATATTTACAAAAAAAGCCTTGCATAAATAAATTGTTTTTGTTAAAAATATTTAAATTAGGAGTTTCGTTAAATTTATAAAGGTCGTTTAAAAAACAATTATATAAAATATGAGCTACGACGAAGATACTTTTGAAAGTTTTAGTATGGATATGGATGAGGACTTTGATGATGCTTCTTTTGAAGATGAAGAAATGGAAGGTATGCACTTCACAGACGAAGAAGACGAAGAAGATCCAGACGATAAGTTTCATTAATTAAAAAAACCGCTTAGGCGGTTTTTTTAATTTAAACTATTTCTATAAATAACTTTTTACCTATTTTAAACTTTTCTCCTTTTTTAGCTTTATATTTAAAATCAGTAATTTTTTCTTTTAAAATCAAATCAAGAACAGCCCCCTCTTCAAACAATCTACGAGCCTGATTTTTAGAATTAACTAATTTATTTTCTATTAATAAATCAATCAAAAATCCCTCGCCTTTTATCTGTGTTAATTCTTCCGGAATTTCTTTTTTTTCAAACTTAGAAACCCAATCTATTTGAGCGAGCAAAGCTTTCTTTTCTCCGTGATAAATTTTAACTATTTCAAAAGCTAATTGCATTTTTTGCTCTTTAGGATTTTCTGTTTTTATTATTTGATCTTTATCTAAAAAAGTACAAAGCTCAAAACCAATCAAAATCAAAGAATCATTCCAACTCATAACCTTTCCAAACATAATCTCTGGAGGATCTTCAAAGGAAACCATATTACCTTCGGTTTTTCCCATTTTCTTACCAGTATTATCTTCTAGGAGTTTCATAGCTATTACAGATTTATCTTTTTTTAGAACCTCAGAAACCAAATCCCTACCCATAAGCATATTAAAGGTTTGATCATTACCCCCAACTTCAACATCAATATCCATAGCAACAGAATCATAACCTTGCATTAATGGATAAAAAAACTCATGACCAAAAATAGGTTTACCTTCTTCTCTTCGTTTTACAAACATATCTCTTTTAAGCATTTGATCTATAGTAGTTTTTGAAGCCAAAGACAAAACTTGTTCAAAATTCATTTTTGAAAGCCATTTAGAATTAAATTTAAACAAAGCTTTATTTTTACCATCAAATTTCAAAAACTTAGATGCTTGTTTTTTGTATTTTTTTAAATTCAATAGAACTTCTTTTCTGGTTAATTGTTTCCTTGCAGAAGTTTTGTCAGTAGGATCTCCTATCATTGCTGTAAAATCCCCCATAAGCAAAATAACTTGATGACCCAAATCTTGAAATTCTTTTAATTTTAAAAGTGGTATAGCGTGCCCCATGTGAAGAGTTGGGCCTGTAGGATCTATCCCTAAATAAACCTTAAGTCTCTTACCTGAAAGGAGTTTTTTCTCTAATGTCTCTTTCACAAAAATATTTTCTACTCCATTATTTAAAAGCTTGTGTATTTTATTTTTATCGGTTATAACTTTCATGGCTTTATTATAACATATTTACTGCTATAATATAAAAATGAAACAAATGCAAGATTTTGTAAAAAAAGCAAAAAAATATTTACATAAAAAAAAGAAAGAAGAGAATTTTTTAAGAAATTTATTAAAAAATTTATTTTATATACTAATTGGCTTAGGGTTGGTTTTAGTTTCAGTTATTTTAATATGGTTTGCAACTTTAAAAATACCAGATTTAGCTTCTTTTGAAGAAAGATTAATAGTAAATTCAACAAAAATCTACGACCGCACAGGAGAAGTTCTGCTTTATAATGTTCACCAAGACATAAAAAGAACAAGCATACCTTTTGAAGAAATGGGAGACAATATAAAAAACGCAACAATCGCGATTGAGGATTCTGAATTCTATAATCACAAAGGAGTAAGAATAAGCTCAACAATTAGAGCTGTTTTTTCTAATATTTTTGGAATAGGTATTGGTGGTGGAGGTTCAACAATCACTCAACAATTAGTTAAAAACACATTATTAACTCCAGAAAGAAGTATTATAAGAAAAATAAAGGAGTGGGTTTTGGCTTATAAAATTGAAAATTTTCTAACTAAAAATGAAATTTTAGAATTATATTTAAATGAAGTTCCTTATGGTGGAACAATTTACGGAATAGAAGAAGCTTCAAAAGCTTATTTCAATAAAAAACCAATAGACTTAACAATAGCTGAATCTGCATATTTAGCTGCTATACCACAATCCCCTAGCGTACTTTCACCTTTTGGAAGAAACTTAGACAGACTAGAAGAAAGAAAAAATCTAGTTTTATCAAGAATGCTTACAGTTGGTTACATAACACAAGAACAACATGATCAAGCAAAAAAAGAACAAGTTGTTTTTGAAAAACAATCCCCTAACAACATCAAAGCTCCTCATTTTGTTTTCTATATTAGAGATTATTTAGAAAAAAAATATGGTAAAGATGTAATAGAAACCGGTGGTTTAAAAGTCATCACTACACTTGATTGGGAATTACAAGAAAAAGCTGAAGAGTATGTTAAAGAAGGTGCTTTAAAAAATGAAAAAGACTTTAATGGTAAAAATGCTAGCCTTGTGGCAATTGATCCTAAAACTGGTCAAATTTTGTCTATGGTTGGTTCTAGGGATTATTTTGATAAAGAAATTGATGGAAATTTTAATGTTGCAACAGCACTAAGACAACCAGGTTCTTCTTTTAAGCCTTTTATATACGCCACAGCTTTTAATAAAGGATTCTTACCAGAAACAGTGTTATTTGATTTACCAACAGAATTCCAAAGCACTTGTAATCCATACGGTAGAGCCTTGCCAGGCTACAGACAAAGTGATTGTTATATGCCTCAAAACTATGATGGAGCTTTTAGAGGACCAATGAGTTTAAGAGATGCATTAGCTCAATCTATAAACATTCCTGCAATAAAATTATTTTATTTAGCAGGACTTAGAGACTCACTGAAAACAGCAGAAGATATGGGTATTAGTAGTTTGGGTGACATAAATCGCTATGGTTTGACTTTGGTTATTGGAGGTGGAGAAGTTAGTTTACTTGATATAACTTCTGCTTATGGAGTATTTGCAAATAGTGGAATAAAAAATAATCACACTGGAATTTTAGAAATTTTTGATTTTAAAGGAAATAGTTTAGAAAAGTTTGAAGAAAAACCAAAAGAAGTTTTACCTAAAAACACAGCATTAACAGTATCAAATGTTTTAAGCGACAACCAAGCAAGAATTCCTACTTTTGGAGCAAACAGTCCTCTTGTTGTACCAGGAAGAGAAGTTGCTGTAAAAACAGGTACCACAAATAACAATAAAGATGCTTGGATTGTTGGATATTCACCTTCTTTAGTTGTTGGCGTTTGGGCTGGTAATAATGATAATCAACCAATGAGAAAAGGAGGTAGTGCTCTGGCTGGACCTATTTGGAATAAATTTATGAATTTTGCTTTAAGTAAAAAACCGGCTGAATCTTTTGAATTACCAATAAATGAAATAAACATTTCAACAAAACCAATATTGCGTGGAGTGTGGTACGGAAATGAAAGTTATATAATAGACAAAATTACAGGAAAACTAGCCACAGAAAACACACCAGAAGAAGCGAAAGAAGAAAAAGTTATAACTAATGTAAAATCTATACTTTATTGGATAGATAGAAACAATATACTAGGACCGAAACCAGAAAACATAGAAAACAACAGACAGTATATAAATTGGAACACTCCAATACAAGACTGGTGGGCAAAAAATTATCAAAATTACACAAACACAACCATAAATGACATACCAACAGAATACGAAAACATTCATGGATTAAACAAACCAAAAGCTACAATAGTAGAACCAGTAAATAATATTAGATACAATTTAGAAACGCCTATTAATTTAAAAATTATTCCAGATCAAGGAAACCTCTACCCTATTAACAAGATAGATATTTTTATAAATGGATCTTTTGTAAATTCGTTAAATAATTCTTTTGAATACAAAATTCAAAACGATGATATCTTAAACAAAAAAGAAGTAAATGAATTAAAAATAAAAATTCAAGACTCAATATACAACACAAATGAAATAATAACTTATTTCAATTTAAACTTAAATTAATTAAATTTAATATTTTTATTTTTCAAAGCTTTCTCTTCGAGAGATTTTAAAATCTTATCTTTGTTTATAAAAATCTCATTTTTATAAATAGGTTTTATTTCTAAAAAAATATCATTATTAATAATTTTAATTTTATCTTTTGATACATCTAAAGATAAAATTTCTTTTAAAGTTTCTTGAATTAAAGAAATTTGTATTTCTTTGTTTGATAATAGTTTATTAAATTTACTTAATAAATCTTTTATTTCAATCATTATCTATTCATTGGCATAATTAAATAAGTAAAAGTTTTATCATTAACAGGATTAACTACAATAGGTTTTGAACCTCCATTTATTTTTATATTTAAACTATCAGTATCAATAGAAGGAAAACAATCTAAAAAATATTTATAATTAAAAGAAAGAGAAACATCCTCGCCTTTTAAAACAGCATCAATATAAGTTTTATTTTCACCTACATCATTATTAGAAGAAGATAATTCAAAAATTTTATCCTTAACATTTATATTTAAATTTAATTGATGAAATTTATCAGAAAAAATATTTGATATTTTTAAAGCATTTAATAAATCTTGTTTAAGTAACAAAGCTTCTGTTTTTTCTTCTTTTGGAATTATTTGACGATAATCAGGATAAACACCATCAATAATCCTAGAAGTTAAATATATATTGTCTTCAGAAAAAGATATTTGATTTTTATTGAAACACACATTTATATCACCCTTAGATTCGCCAAAAATCCTCAATATCTCACTTATATTCTTAAAAGGTATCAATATACCAGGTACATTAATTTCTTTCTTTAATTTGATTTTCTTTTCAGCTAAACGAAATGAGTCTGTTGCCACAAAAACTAAATTATCTTCATTTGTGTAAATATAAACACTAGATATTTCTGGTTTAATATCTGAAACAGAAGCACTATAATAAACAGACTTAATACCTTCTGTTAATTTTTTAGCATCAATAGTAAAACTATCTCCTGTAACCACAGGAATACTAGGAAAATCTTCAAAAGGAACACCTTTTAATTTTATTTGATTCTTTTTTGTTTTAATTAAAAGATTACCTTCATTACCCTCTAAGTGAATATTTTCTTTTTGTATAATATTAGAAAAAACATTAGTTAAAG
This sequence comes from uncultured Candidatus Saccharibacteria bacterium, assembly GCA_964395435.1. Taxonomy (GTDB): domain Bacteria; phylum Patescibacteriota; class Minisyncoccia; order Phycocordibacterales; family UBA9973; genus UBA9973. The sequence continues at coordinate 65,619 of CAYNAO010000001.1, read as the reverse complement.
AAACTCCGTTTATTGCCAATATTCCTTCTTCTTCTATTTTAGCTGGTATTTCTATTTCAATACCTAAGCTTAAATTCATGGCTTTAAATTTTATTTTTTTATCCTTAGCTTCTATTAGAATAGCGCTAAGCACAGGTAGAGTTAAATTCTTACCAGTAACTTTCTCTGCTAAACTAACTGCATTTTTTATTTTATCTAATTCGCATTCTACTCTCATATGTTTATATTTTATATATTTAAATTATTAATACTATTAGTCTTGTGGATATGTGGATAATTGTTTTTAATGTTGTTTTATAAATGTATTTTTGAAAAATCTTATTAACAATACCTTGATTATTTTTAATAAAAAGTTAATTATTTTTAAGTTTTTATTTTTTACTAAAAACTTATTATAAATTATTAACAATAATACCCAACTTTATTCACACTTATCCACACTATTTAAACATAATTCTTATATCTTCTATTTCTTGTAATAACTGTGGATCTTCTTTTAAATCATTTTTAATTTTTAAGTGAGAGTGAATAACTGTCGTATGATCTCTACCACCGAGCTTCTGCCCTATTAAAGGATAAGAAACATTAAAATCTTCTCTTAGAATATACATAACAACCTGACGAGCTTTAACTATTTCTTTTCTTCTGGTTTTTTCATAAATAGATTCTTCTTCTAGGTTGTAGTGCTCACTTACAATTTTTACAACATCTTTAACAGATATGGTTTTCTTTGGTTTGATGTTGTTTTTCAAGATGTTTTTAATATCTAAAAGACTTAAAGGTTTGTTTTTTAATTTATATTGGCAAACTATTGTGTTTAATATTCCTTCTAATTCTCTTATGTTACCTCTTATGCTTTGAGCTATATAATCCAAAACAGTATTTTCTATATCAATATTATGTTCTTTTAATTTAACCTTCAAAATAGCTAATCTTGATTCATATTCAGGTTCGGAAACATCAACAATCATACCTTGAGCAAAGCGAGATTTTAATCTATCTGCTAATTCTGGGATGTAATTTGGGTGCTTATCAGAAGAAAATATAATTTGTTTATTGTTTTCATAAAAAGTATTAAAAGTATGGAATAATTCTTCTTGAATTTTTTCCATTTTTCCAATAAATTGAATATCGTCTATTATTAATAGATCATATTTTCTATATTTTTCTTTAAAGGAGTTTGCTTTGTTTGATTGTAGTGAGTTAATAAAATCAGTAGCAAAACGCTCTAATGTTATATAATGAACTCTTTTACCAGAATGTTTCTCTTTAATAGCATTACCTACTGCTTGAATTAAGTGAGTTTTTCCTAATCCAGTGTTTCCATAAACAAAGAAAGGATTATATTTTGTACCCGGACTATCTATAATGCCTTGAGAAGCAGCATAAGCTAGCTCATTAAAGCCTCCAACAATAAAAGAATCAAATCTATATCTAGGATTTAAATTATCATCAGGATTAATATATAGGTCTTTTAAAGGTAATTCTTTGTTAATAAAAGAACTTTCATTTTTTACAGAATCAGATTCTTTTAAAATTTCAGTTTTGGTTATTATATATTCTACTGCTCTCATGTTTTCATATAAACCAGCAATAGTTTTAGTTATTAATTTATGATATTTATTTAAAAGCCAATCTTTTACGAATTCATTTGGGACTCCTACATAAATAATACCCCCCTCTTCTTTGACAATAGAAGTATTTTTAAACCAAGTGCTAAAATTAGCTTTTGATAAACCTAGTTCTATTTCATCTAAACAATCTTTCCAAAGTTTTTTTGTATCCATTAAAAGTTATTATACTATTTTTCCCCAGATTTCATAAAATTTAAATCTGTGTAAATATGTGAATAAACTGTTGATAATTATTTTTTATATAAAATTAACCCTTTTGACATAAAACAAAATTTAATATATACTACAAACATGTCACAAACATATCAACCAAATAAAAGAAAAAGAGCTAAAACTCACGGTTTTCTATCCCGTTCAAAAAGCGCTAATGGTAAAAAAGTAATTGCAAGAAGAATGAGAAAAGGTAGAGCTAAACTTACGGTTTCAAAATAGTTTAAAATGATACCAAAAGAAAATAGAGTTAATACAAAATCAATAGATCTTATATTTAATAAAGGAAAATTGGTTTTTTCTGAAAATATTAATTTAAAATTCTTTATAGATAAAGAAAATATTAGCCCTCGGGTTTCTTTTATTACACCTAAAAATATATTTAAAAAAGCCACAGAAAGGAACCTTTTTCGCAGAAAAGGTTATTTTTCTATATATAAATATTTAACACAATTACCTGCTGGTTTTTGTGGTGCATTTATTTTTACTCCAAAAAGCAAAAATAACCTTATTTTTAAAGGATTAAACAAAAATAAATCTTTAGAAAAACTAGAAAAAGACATAGCTTTTATTTTAAATTTTGTTTTAAAAAATAAATAATATGTTTAAAAAAGTATTTATATTTTTCATAAATATCTATCAAAAATACATAAGTCCGCTTAAAAAACCAAGTTGCGTGTTCTACCCTACTTGTTCTGAATATTCAAAGCAAGCAATTCAAAAATATGGCATTTTTAAAGGAACCTTCTTGAGCATTAAGAGGGTCTCTAGATGTCATCCTTGGCAGGAAAATCAAATAGATAATCTGAAATAATTTGGTTTTTTAGTCTTTTTGAGCTAAAATAGTTAAATATGAATATATTACAAAGTGTTTGGAATACTTTACTTTATGAACCTTTTTTAAACTTTTTAGCCTTAATTGTTTCTGTTGTACCTTGGGGGGATTTAGGTATTGCTATTATTATACTTACTATCGTTATAAAGATAATCCTCTACCCTCTTTCCAAGAAATCTATAGAAGGTCAAATGAAATTAAAGGTTTTAGAACCAGAACTTGCTAAAATCAGAAATAGTGGAAAATCAAAAGAAGAGCAAGCTCGTTTAACTTTTGAATTATATAAAAAAAATAACACTAATCCTTTTTCTGGTTGTCTTTTGATTTTAATTCAAATTCCTGTTATTTTTGCTCTGTATTATGTATTTTTTAAAGGTTTGAATTTTAATACTGAGTCTTTATATTCTTTTATACCAAAACCAGAAAACTTAAATACTTATTTCCTAGGAGTTATTGATTTGAGTGGTAAAAGCTTGATTTTGGCTATTTTGGCTGGTTTATCTCAATTCTTGCAAGCTTATGTTATGCCGATAGGAGGAAACACAAACACAGCGGGTCAGTCTGATTTTATGCAAAGTTTTGCAAAAAGTATGCAAGTACAAATGAAATATGTCTTCCCTATTGCAGTAGTGTTTATTTCTTATAATATTTCAGGAGCAATTGCCTTGTATTGGATAGTTAGTAACCTTTTTGCAGCAGGTCAGCATGTTTATTTGAATAAAAAGCAAAAAAGTAGTATTCTTAATTAATATATGAAAACTGAACAAATTCACAATAAAATAAAGGAAATGTTCACAAATCTTGGTTTTGAGGTTAATGAAATAGTTATAGATGAAGTTATCGGTAAAGACGGCAGTGCTAGTACTTGGTTTAGGGTTTCTTTAGACAATGCCCACCCTTTTTTACATAAAGATGCTAGTGGTCTTCTTTCTTTTACTCATTTAATTAAAAGAGTTTTAGAAAATGAAATAGAAAACAAAGAACAAGTAGATAGTATTTTAAATAAAATTGTTATTGATATTAATGATTTTCAAAAAAGAAAAGTAGAAAGTATTCATGCTGTAGCTCATATGATGGCAGAGAGAGCTCGTTATTTTAAATCAAATATAGAAGTTGACCCTATGTCAGCTTTTGAAAGAAGAATTGTTCATGAATTTTTATCTGGAGAAAATGATTTAAAAACCGAGTCTTCTGGCTTCGGTTCAAATAGAAGAGTTGTGATTAAGTATATTGGAAATTAATTAATTTTTACTCTCCATAAATAAGCATCATTTTTATTTACAAAGAATAAATTATTTTCTTGTTTGTCTAATTTTAGATTAACTATATCCATCACTCCCCCTTCTTCTACTACACTAGGGTCAAGAATTTTATCTCTTTTACCTGTTTCTGTATTTATTTTAAATATTTCATCATCAAAAGAAATTTCACCTTGATACCAAATATCAGGATAAATTAAACCAGTTGGTATGTTTTTTGGTATAGCGCAATAAAGAGTTATGTTGTCCGCTCCCCAAACACATTTTTCTGGTTGTCCAAATAATCTCAAGTCTTTTGATCTGCCTTTGTTTAAATCAAAAATTTTTAATGATGAATTTTGATCAGCATATAACATCAAGCTATTATCATCATTTATTAGAGTTGTTAGTCCGTTTATGTCACCTAGTATTTTTATATAATTTCCGTTATTTATATCAAGTAAATAAGAGTATCCTGGTACTAAGCCTGAAGGTTTAGTAGTTAGAACTATTTTATTATTCAGTGTCCAGCTTGAAGTCCATTCAGAAAAAGCCGAATCAAAAATTTGTTTCTTATTTAATCCATCACTATCCATAACTGTCCCAACTACACCTTTATTTGTATTAGTTAAATAAAATATTTTATTGCCGTCTTTAGAGAAAGAAATATCTCTAATGTTTTCAGGTAGGAAGTCTCCAAAAATTTCATTACCATTTGCTAAATCTTTACCTAAAATTTCTTGAGGTAATTCGCCAACAAAAGTAGCAATATTATTATTGTCTAAATAACGCATAATTACACTTCTTTTAGTAAAGAAAGATTCATAAATATAAGGAATCCTTGTTTCAGAAAATTTTCTTTCATCTATTAAATCAGCAAAAGTTTGAAAAATATTTCCATTTTCTTTACTTGCATATTTAACTACTGAAACTATTTCTGTTTCTGGAGCAGATGGGGCCACATTCTCCCCTTCTGTTATTACTTCTTCTGGGTTTATGTCTGGAACACTAATATATCTTTCTTTGTCTAAAATACCATAACCTGAAATAGGCATACTTGAAACTTTTAATAAAACTTTTTCATTGTTTATAGAAACATCATTTTGATTTTCTGAGTCATTTCCTTCTATAAAATCAACTATGTTTTCAATTGGTCCAGCTCCTGAATTTCCGAATTCAAAAATATCATCAATAAAATTAACACTATCTATTTTTTCAGAAACTACGTTTGTGTCTTTTGTTAATTTAGCAAAAAGGAATACTAAAAAGAATAAGGCTAGAAGTATTAATATTGTGATTGAAATTTTTTTTAACATATTTATTATTTATTGATATACGTGCCAATGATAACCCCCTCCTCCATAGTTTGCATGATAATAATATTTTACCCCATCTTTACCTATTGTTGTGTTAGGAGGAGGTGGTGTTGTGTTTCCTGTTAAGTATTTATTTACATCTACTGTCGGGCTTAAATCTATTGTTGGACTACCTGGTCTATGGGTTCCAGTTGCGCTGTGCAACCAGTTTTCTGTACCACCTGTAATTACTATATTGCAATCTTTGTTTCCATTGGATTCCCAGCATTTATTTGCCAGTCTGTTTATTATTAAAGTATTTAATCCTCTTATTGATGTACAGTTTTGTTGACCTATCTCTGTGCACTCTTGCTTGTTTACAGTAACTCCTCTTGGTAATGCTGGAATTGTTCCAGCTATTGATTCGTCCCAATCAGCCCCTTTTTTGTATTTACCATTACCGTAATATCCATTTACTGCTGTTTGTGGGACGTCTTCATCTATAACTTGCACAGCTTTATCTATTTTAGGGCAAAGGTTTAATAAGGTTGGGTTAATTGTGTTTAAGATTAAATATGCTCCTAATGCTATTACAAGTCCGGCAAAAGCGTTTATTATGGATTCTTTTGCATTTGCTTTACCTGAGATCGATTCGCTAGTTATATATTCGAGTCCACCTAATACTAATTTAACCATAGCAATTATAATAATAATTCCTATAAGTAGTTGAAAAATTGTATTAATATAATCAACCAAAGGACATTCTTGGCTAAAATTAAGGTCAGTTAATCCTGGTAATTCTGCGAGCGGTTCGTATGTATCTGAAGTTCTTTTGAGTTGATTGTTGGCGTTTAATTGATGAGTATTTACACATTCCCCTGCTATTAATGTGTGATTAGGTGGAATTGATACTTGGTTGCCTGGTATGTTTGGGCAACGGTCTACTCCTTGAGCATTTGCTAAATTTACTAAAAATAAAAACATAAATGAAAAAAAACCAATGAAAGAAAATATTTTTTTGAAAGTTTGTTTTTTCATTTTAAAAATTAACAGTTATACTTCTTTGTAATTCTTGAAAAAGAGTATTTAAATTACTAATAATTACTTTTATATTTGCATTACCTGTTTGATCAGCTTCGGGAATAACAGACAAAATATTTTTCTTGGTTGTGTTTGGGACTTGTTTATTGTTGATATACCATTTTATGTCTAAATTACTAGCGTTTAAATTCTTTGGAGAGAAGAAATAAGGAACTAAAGCAATATCTTTACCTTCTTTTGGTATATAAGTATTATTTAGTATTGGTTTATTTAAGTTAATTCCATTATCATCTATTTCATAAAAAGAGATTTTTGGATTTTGTGGGACAATATTTAAAGTAGCGCTTACTGTTGATTGTTTGTTTAAATCAGACACACTAACATCTATTCTGTTAAATTGATGTAAAAAGCTATTTTTGTAACTAAAAGAAGTTTTTCCAAAACCAGAATCTTTTAATTGAGGGTTATTGTCTTTAGTCCAAGAATAAGAAAGATTGTTTGGATTTATTTTAATACCTTGATTATAAATAGACGGTATGGCTACTACTTTTACTTCGCCTTCACGAGAAAACAAGGTCTTGCCTTTGTAGAAAGGTGGAACATAAGAATTAGTTGCCTCCCAAATCAAATCAATATCTGAAGATGCTAAATTTATACTTTTTTTAATATTATTACCTTCTTTTGTTGTAATATCTACACTTAGTTCAGTAAAAGAATTTATTTCTCCTAAAGTAAAAGAAAAAGTATCTTTACCAATTCCAGTTAATTTTGTTTCTTCGTTGATGCGCCAAACATAATAAGCTTCTTTAGTGTTCATTACAAAAGAAGAGATTTTTGCAGTTATGTTTTGATTAGCTTTTGGTTCTTTAGGATTAAGATTTAAAATAACATCAGTTTCTTGAATTTGAGCAAAAATACTAAAAGGCAAAAAAGTAAAATAAATTATTATTAAGATTAAAAACTTTTTTAACATTACTTTTATTATAACAATTTTATTTGTTTATTTCTAGATTTTCCAAGTCAGCTTTTTCTTTTTTGATAGATAATATTTGAGAAGGGTCTGAGGTTATGATTTGATCTTCGGTATAAGAAGCAACTATTTTAATAGCAATATGCTTTACTCCTGCGAAAAATATACCTTCCCCTACTCCTGATTCCAGTAAAAGATATTTTTCTTCGTCTGTTAAATTAAAAGTCTTTTGCAGAACCTCTATTGTACTTGGAGATTGTTTGAGAAGTAATTGAATTGAAGAGTTGGTAACAATAGGTACGCCATATGGAGATTTCATAAAGTCTGCTGCGTCTTGAGTGATAGTTGCAAGTCCTAAGTAGTATTTACGACCTCTTTTAGCTAGAGAATACAAGAAAGAAGCTGTGTCTTCGGATTTCATCATCCACCAAGCCTCGTCCACTACAAGTAATCTTTTCTTTAAAGTTTTTCTGATTGTATTCCAGATAAAGTGAGTAACGATATACATAGCAATAGGTTTGAGCTCGTCTTCCATATCTCGGACAGAAAAAACTACGAATTTTTTATTTATATCAACATTCGAAGGCCTATTAATAAAAGTTGACCAAGATCCTTTTGTGAATTTGGTTAATCTTTGTAGTATAGATTCACTACCCTCCATACCAGATAGCACCATTTCAAAGTCAGACAACAAAGGAGGTTCTATATTTGAGAAATCTGATTCTGGGGTTATGTCTTTAATTGCATAAGTTTCTGAAATTGCTCGGTCTACAATAGCGTCTTCTTCGGGAGTTAATCCTCCTAGCATTAATCTAAATAATCCAACAAGATTAATAATATTAGACCTTAGAACATCTTCGGCGGTTTCGTCTTCACGAGGAATTGGTAAATCAAAAGGATTGATATGGTGATCTGAAGATAGAGAAATATTGAAATATCTACCGCCTACTGCTTCGGACAAATATTCATACTCTCTTTCTGGGTCAATTACAATAACATCAATATCAAACATCAGTGAACGAAGAATTTCTAATTTTGTAGCATAACTTTTACCACTTCCTGATTTAGCAAAAGTTACAGAGTTGTAGTTTTCCAAAGAAAATCTATCAAAAATAACTAACGAAGAATTGTGTCTATTGATACCATAAAGTATTCCCTTGTCTGAAGTTAAGTCAAAAGAAATAAAAGGAAAAATAGAAGATAATGGATCTGAATTTAATTTTTGAGTAATTTTTAATAAATCCGAACCTATTGGAATAACGCTTTTGAAACCATCTTCTTGTTGGAATAAGGCTGGTTTTATATAAATAAGTCTTGATTCTAGAATTGATTTGATTTCATTTTCTACTTTAAAAAGCTCTAATTCGTTATCAGCATATACTGTTACATATACTCCAACATCAAACATCTTTTGTTGAGCTTGAATCAAACTATCACGCAGAGCTTCTAGGTCTTGATATGCTGTGTCTAAAATAGGATCACGCACCAAACCCTTGCCTTCTCTTATGTTTATCTGACTTTGAACTTCGGCTACTTTTTTCTGGAATTGTCTTAGGACTAATGAAGTATCAATTGGATGAATAAAAATAGAAATATCAAAAATTTTGTCTAGGTTGATTATTGGAGAAAACCAGTTGTCTATTAAATATCTTGGATAAGAAATTATAAAAAAAGTTCTAGCGATTTTGTCACCCAAAGAAATAGATTTACTTTCAATTTTTAAGGCTGAAGGAGCTATGATATCTTTTAATTCTAGTTTAGCTGATTCGTAGATTTGTTCTGGGAGAACGCTAAGGAGTGAAGTGTTTACTCCTTTTTGTTGCTTATTTTTATTTCCAAATAATGTATCAAAAATTCCCATAAATAATTATAAAGTTAAAAGTTTAAATAAATTAAAAATATAACTTTAACCTATATTAATTTTAGCATAAAAACTTTATAACTTAATAATTTTTTACTTGATAACTACTCCTCTACTTCTATTCTGCCTTCTAGTTCGCCTGGGTTGAAAACTTTGTAGAAAACTTCAACAGCTTCTTCGGTTCCTAATTGCACAGATTTAATACCACAACGATTAAGTCCTTGTTGAATTATATTTACTCTTTGCTCTAGTTGAGATCTTTTTTCTTCGAAATCAATTTTCTCAGCTAGCTTTGCTTCTTCGGCATTTTTTCTTTTTAAAAATCTATCAAAGAAACTTGAATTTTGTTGACTGAAACCAGCTTCGGTATAAGGAACTACAATAAAAAAGCTTTTTGTCATTATATTTACTGATTCGGTAAAGTTTTTAATGAATTCCATATATTCTTTGGTTTGCAGTTTGAGTAATGGCTCATTTTGAACCTTCATTCTGTTTTCTAATAATAGTAAATATGGCCTAATGTCTAATTTTCTTGATTGGATATTGATTTGAATAGGAAAATCTAAAGTGTTTAAAAAGTTTTGAAATTGTAGAATGATAGCTTTTTGCTCTTCTCCAGACTTTAAAGACAGGTTAATAGAATTAGCTAATATGATAGCTCTTAGTCCCCCATCTTTTAAAGTTATGATTCCATCACGAACTTCTTTGATTGGTACGAAATCTTGAGTTGGTTTTGCAAAAATTGCCATATTAATTATTGTTATCTTTTTTTAAATCTAAAACATCCAAACTCCAAGCCAAATCACGCAATTTGCTTTTATTTAATCTTGGGTTGTGGGTTATTGGTTCTTCTGCTTTTTTGTTTAAATCTTGAGCTTCTTTTTTAACCTTTCTTCTTTTCCAGATATATAATTTATCTTGAGCTAAATATAGAATTGCTGACTCTAGCATATCTATAAAAGGCTTGTTATTTGGTTTATAGAAAGTTAAAGCCAAAGCCAAGCTAACTACTAAAGCAATTGGTATAAATCCTAAAGTAAGTCCTAATAATTTGTAAAGAAAATAAGAAATACCTGCTCCTCCTACTAAATATGCGAATTGACTAAAGGTAAAAGGTCCAAATATTTTATCTTCAATATCTAAGAATTGTGGAACTTTAAATTGCATATTTATAATTATAATCTATTTTTTTATTTTAATTAAATTATTCTGGAATTTCTCTGTAGGGGTCTATTTTTTTTATCGGAGTTTCGGGTTGATTTACTGCCATGTTGTTTGTGTTTGAGTGGTCTGTTTCTGTTTTTACGGATTTAATATTTTCTTGTAATTTATTGCTAATAATACTATTTATTACTTTTTTATCTTCTTCAATTATATTTTGAATTTCTTCTTTCTTCTCTTCTGTTTTTATTTCTGGACTAATTATTCCTTTTTGAGGTTCTTCTTTTTTCTCAAAAATTTCTTTTGGTAAAGTTTTCTCTACTATATCTTTTGTAGGCTTTACTCCCCCTCTGTATTCTATTAGTCTCTCTCTAACATCTTTAATTATTTTTTCATAAACGCTATTTGCTAATAATTTTGTTTTTTCTTCTCCGAGATTAAGGCTTTTCAAAATAGAATTTTCAAAATCATCAGGATGTGTGTAACCCAACATAACAGCATGTATCTCTAAAGATAATTGACCCATTTGTCTTATGTTTAAACCGAAATTTTGCCCGATAGCTACTACTTTTTCATCAATTTTGGCACTCATAATAGCCCATTTTAAATCTTCGGGTAATTTTTCAAATTTATTTTTTATGTCTTCTATTGATAATTCCATATATTTTTCTGCATTTCTGCAGTGTTAATTATTTTTAAGGTGTTGGAGGTGGGGTTGTTGGTGCACTCGGAGCACTACTGCCACCTTGATTTGGTTTTTTGCCTGTTAGTTCAAATAATTTCTCTTCTGCTGTTTTTAAACCTATTAGGACTTCCCTTTCTAATTTAGCTTCGTTGAATTTGTTTATTAAATTAGGGTTTGTAGAATTATATTTTAATTGTTCTTTCAATATTTCTATTTCAGTATCATTTTCAACTATTCTCTTATTTAATTTATCTTTATCTACATTTTCTCCATTAAATAGGTCGATTTCCTTTTTCAAAATTTCATTTGTTGTAGGGTCTCTTAATGGAACATGATTAATGTCAGTTTCTGTTCTAGTTAGACCCTTACCATCTTTTAATGTTTTGTTTAGATCAGCAATTCTGTTTGCTAATTTTTCAGAATTTTTAGCTTCTTTATCCATTCTGTCTATAATCTCCTCTGTCATTTTTTTCTCAGCATAAGATTGACCTGCTAAAGTTGCCCCTGTTGTTGCACCAATTGCAGCTCCAGCAATTCCTCCAAATACTGCACCGCCACCAAATCCTGCTGCAACAGTTGCTGCAGCACCAAGACCAATTTTTACATTTTCAGCTCTTTTATCATTAATTGTTTTTGCTAAATCAGCATCAAATCTACTTAATTCTGCATTATAAGTACCTACTCTGTGATCTGCCTCGAATTTAGTATTAAAATCATTTTCATCAAAGACTTCTCCTTTGCGAGCTTTTTCTTCGCGTTCTTTCTTCTTCTTCTTTTCTTTAAATGCTTTTAGATAAGATTCTTGCATCCTGCCACTTTGGAAATTTTCTTTGGTCACAGTTCCACCGAATGTGGTTACAGTTGAATGAGCAAGAGAAGATATTAGGTCTGATTGACCCAAGCGGTCTTTGAACATAATCATTCTTTCTTTGTCTAAATCAGCGGCTTTGTCATATATTTTTGGAGCACTAGCTGCATTGTTTGTTTTTGCATCATCCCTTGCTCTTTTGATTTCTTGTTCTTGTGTTGTTGTTAGTTTAGTGAAAGGTGTTATTTTATTTGTTTCTTTATATGCCTTTTCTGCTTCATTGGCTTTCTTCTCCAGATACTCTTCTCTTCTTCTGATTGTGTATTCTTTTGTTTGATCGTCCGTCATAGAAGTTTTATATAATTCTTTTTCTTCTTCTATTTTTTTAGCTTGTCTTTTTATGTATCCATCTATGCCCCCTTCTTTACTACCCAAGCCAACAATTTGAGCACTTTGGAGATTTAATCCACCTTGAGATTCAAATAATTGACCAAGTTTAGTTTTTCTTGCATCAAAAGTTCTTTTTTGTGTTGAGTCAATTGTTTTAAGGCTTTGTCTTGCTGCCCAAGCACTAAGTCCTTTTTTGGCACCAATCACATTTCCTTCTTCGTCTCTAATAGTTCCAGCATTTCTCAATCTTTCAGCGTATTTAGTTGTGCCTAGATATTTTGCTGCTCCACCTATCACACTAGTTCCAACAAGAGCTGCTCCTCCTGCCGCTGCTCCTAATGTAAATCCAGTCACCTTACTCATAGCTTCACCCATGTCTCCAGACATTTTAACCGCAATATTCTTTGCTGTTCTTAGTAATACGAATATTAAAATAAATGGAATTATTATTTTTACATATTTATCAAAAGTTTGATTTGTTGCTCCGTCTATTACAGCTCCACCTACTGTTTGACTAGAATCAAAACTACTACCGGTGACGAGAGCTACAATATCTCCAAATAAAATAATCAAATAAAGTAAAAATACGAAAATCGGAGCAACGAAAGCATTATCAAAAAGTTGCTTCTTCCATTCTTCCCAACCTAAAGTAGGAATTTTTACTCCTGGAATAGTGAGAGATAC
>CAYNAO010000001.1:51056-52707 GCA_964395435.1 uncultured Candidatus Saccharibacteria bacterium | reverse complement strand
GATTTTTCTTTGGTTTCTTCTACTAATATTTGACCTTTTTCATCGACTGATTCTATGTTGGCATAAAATATTTTTGCTAAGATATTTGAAGCATCTATTACTATTTGAGTAGCGAATAAACTAAAATTAATAATTAAAGCTACTACTACTATTGTACCTATCATTCTTTTGTTGTCTGTAGAGTTTAATGCGAGAGCTGTTTTGAGGGCTACATAAAGCAGTGCAATTATAAAAAATATATTTGCTATATCTCGCACAGTTGACCAACCTTTTTCTATAAAAGGAGCTTCGTAAGAAGAAGATTGCAGAGAGTAAAAAATAAAGAAGTCTAAAATCCGAGCAGCAATTCTAGCAAAAAAAGCTACAGGTTGAAAAATCAACCAATGTATCCACCCTACTATACACACATGCCAGGTTCTTGGATGAACTCCACAAGTTTTTCCATTAGTTACATAATTTTGATCTACATTGTCTGTATTATAAGAAGAAGATACTGTGCTTGCTGTAGGTTTAGGTCCATTATTACAGCTTACTTTAATAGATTGTTGATTTTCTAATTCTTGAGCGTTAATACAGCTAGTTTGGTTAGGGAAACTTTTTAAGCTTTCCGTAGCAATATAATTAGCTAAATACCACCATGGATTAGGATCTGCTTGCGCGAAGATAGTATTTTCTTTAACGCTAATTTGATTTTGGTTTGTTGAAAAATTAAGAGGGCTCAGGAAAATCCCTATCATAAAAATAGCAATTAAAATTTTTGAAAAAAATTTTTTCATCTATATAAATATTGTATCAAAATAAAATTAGATACACTAGTATTTTTGTGTATTTTAAATTAAAAAAGCTCTCATGATTTGAGAGCTTTTTTAATTTTATTCTTTTACGAAATAATATTCATAAGAATTCTTGTCTTTAAATATTGTTGTAGTATTTCTTATGTCTATGATTTTGTTTTTATAAAATTCATAAACTGTTAACTTGTTCCCTACTAGTCTTAGTTGATAAGCAGAAACATCAGGTTGACTAACTCTAATTTCTCTTCCTTCGTTATTTACATAACCGAATTCTTTTGCGAATTTATGAGCTAAATCCCAAGCAAAGTAAAGTAGATTTTGACCTTTTTGATATCCATATCTACGAGCAAGTTCTGTGTTTATCATAATTCTTCTTATAAATACATGCTCTATTCCCTCTCTATATCTAACAATATCATCAACATCTGGAATACCTTCGTAGCCTATGTATAATTCTTCTAGTCTTCCGTCTCCGTTTGAGCCTTTCCAAGTGCCTACTACTTTACCTTTTATGTCTTTACCGTCTTTGTCTTTGATTTTTCCATTCCAAGTTCCAGTACAAACTCCATTATCACAAGTTCCTGTAAATGTTCCACTCTCTCCATTAGGACCAGTAAAGTTTCCAGAGATAGGACCATTGTGTCCAGGAATGAGTCCATTCCAAGGACCAGTACAACTGCCGTTGTTACAATTTCCATTAAATACTCCTGTACCGTTTACGCCGTTGTAAGTTAAATCAATAATTCCATCTCCAAGTGATCCGTCCCAAGTTCCAGATATAGGACCGTTGGTATTACCAAAGTTTCCATTCCAAGTTCCAGTACAAACTCCATTATCACAAGTTCCTGTAAATGTTC
>CAYNAO010000001.1:45925-50956 GCA_964395435.1 uncultured Candidatus Saccharibacteria bacterium | reverse complement strand
TTTCCATTCCAAGTTCCAGTACAAACTCCATTATCACAAGTTCCTGTAAATGTTCCACTCTCTCCATTAGGACCAGTAAAGTTTCCAGAGATAGGACCATTGTGTCCAGGAATGAGTCCATTCCAAGGACCAGTACAACTGCCGTTGTTACAATTTCCATTAAATACTCCTGTACCGTTTACGCCGTCAAAGTCTATTTCATAAATATTGTTTCCAATATTGTTGTTATTAGGATTGTTATTAGAATTATTTCCAATTCCATTTCCTCCTGACCAAGTACCAATATTAGGTCCATTATTTCCAGGCACTACTCCACTCCAAGATCCACTACAAATTCCGTTTGTACAATTTCCTGTAAAAGGACCTGTTCCATTAGGAGCACTCCAGATTCCAATAACTGGACCGTCTGTATTGTTAGGCATAAATCCGTTCCATGATCCACTACAAATTCCGTTTGTACAATTTCCATAAACATTACCAGTTCCTGTAAATCCAGGGAAAGTCATATTTATATAGTCTAAATTAGGATTATTTCCAATTCCGTTTCCTCCAGTTAGTGTTCCATAAGTAGGTCCAGTCAAAGTTCCAATATTTCCGTCCCAAGTTCCAGTACATTTATTTTCTTTACAAGAAAGAGAAATATTTCCTACATTATTTGGACCTATATTGATAGGGCCGTTCCATGTTCCGTCTCCTAAATCAGGAGCAATATAATCAACAAGACCACTACAAACTCCGTTTTGACATGCTCCAGTTAAATATCCACTACCTGTTAAGTTAGGAATATAGAAATCTACCCAATTAGGACCAGCTCCTCCTCCACAGTGCCCTCCTTCATCTATTCCTGTTTCTCCTCCATTTTGTTTTCCGTCAAAACATGAAGGATATTGACCTGTATTATCAGGACCATCGGCACAATGTCCTCCAGTATCTACTCCTGTTTCACTACCATTTTGAATATTATCGAAACAAGTTGGGTTGTTTACAAAAACTCCTCCACAGCCTCCTCCTCTATCGATAGAAGTTTCTCCGAAATCTTGAATTCCATTAGTACAATGATTTATAGGGCCAATTGGATTAGAAATGTTGTCTAAAATACAAATAGGATAAGTTCCTGTGTATCCGATTGGGCAAACTCTAGGTATGCCCTTACAATCATCAGGAGGAGTTCCTGTAGTTCCCGGAGGACAAATAGTAGTTATAACTCTACAATTAGGATAAGTTCCGACAGTTCCAGCTGGACAATCAGTAGGACCTTTACAATTAGGCCAGGTTCCAGTTAATGGGAATACACAAGTTCCTCCAACGCTGATTGATTCACAATCAGGATAAGTTCCTGTAGTTCCAGCTGGACAAATGGTTGGAAATTCACAATTAGGATAAGTTCCAGAAAGTGGGAAACAAGTATCGGTAATTTTACAATTAGGCCAAGTTCCTGTTAATGGGAAAGTACAAGCTTGAGGTTCTCCAATACATCTAGGTGGAGTTCCTGTATATCCGCTTGGACAAGTTGGTGGTATATATACAGAACAAGATCCACCAATATCAACTCCTGTTTCATCCCCGTCTTTGATTCCGTTGAAACAGTGGGCTGGTTTACCTCCTCCGTTTCCACAAGAACCTCCTTTGTCTATACTTGTTTCATTACCATCTAATATTCCATTGAAACAATGATTCGGAGTTGTACCATTTCCACAAGATCCTCCCCTGTCTATACTTGTTTCATCACCGTCTAGTATTCCGTTGAAACAGTGAGCTGGTTTTCCGCAAGGTCCGCCAACATCAATTCCAGTTTCACCGAAATCTTGAATACCATTAGTACAATGATTTGGTAAATCTTTTTTACAAACAGGATAAGTTCCTGTGTAACCTGGAGGACACTGAGGAACAAATTTACAGTTTGGATAAGTTCCTTCATAACCACTAGGACAAGGACAAGTTTCTCCATTAGCACAAGGTGCTGTAAATTTACAATTTGGGAAAATTCCAGTAGATCCTGGCGCACACTTAGTTGGAGGTAAACAAGAATCCCCCGAAACAGTCCATCCCGAAGGACAAATAGTAGGACCTCCATTATCATCTCCACCAAAATCAGGTAATATTGATACATTAGCACTATCAGAAGCTGTTCCGGCTTTACCTGTACATGTAACACTAAATGATCTTGTACTATCTACTCCAAACAAAGTAAAGCTACCAGAAGTTCCCGCTCCTTCTATTGTGTCTAAGTCGTTCGCAGTTAATCCTCCTCCTGATCCTATAGGGTTAGCCGTAATTATGTCTCTTGTTGTTGATCTTGACGGTTCGAATAATCTGCAAGAATCTGCTCCTTTAGAAGTCCAAGAAATAACAGTATTTCCTCCTTTCTTTACCAAAGAAGGACTTGCTGTCATGTTTACAAACATGAAATTATTTTCGAAACTTCCATTATCATTAAATAAAGTAACTGTTGCTGTGTCTGTTGCTGTTTTGCCTTTGTCGTTTTTACAAGTAATGCTAAAAGATTTATTTTCTTGTATATCAAATATAGAGAATCCTCCAGTAGGTCCAGCACCTGCTCCGTAGCTATTACCTCC
The DNA here is from genome assembly GCA_964395435.1 of uncultured Candidatus Saccharibacteria bacterium. Taxonomy (GTDB): domain Bacteria; phylum Patescibacteriota; class Minisyncoccia; order Phycocordibacterales; family UBA9973; genus UBA9973. The sequence continues at coordinate 48,380 of CAYNAO010000001.1, read as the reverse complement.
AGCTAATTGACAACTAGTCGCTCCTACAGAAGTCCAATTAATAGTACTTCTGCCGTCTTTCTTTACATAAGCAGGACTTGCTGTTAGGTTTACAAAAATAAAATCATTTTCAAAATTTCCGTTATCGTATATTGTGATAGTTGCCCTGCCTGTTGCAGTTCTACCAGCATTGTTTCTACAAGTAACACTAAAAGATTGATTAGTTTGAATATTTTCTAAAGAAAACCCTCCACTAGTTCCATTTCCTGTGCCGTATTTATTAGTTCCATTTAGTGAACAGCTAGTAGCTCCAATAGAAGTCCAATTCACACTACTTCGTCCCCCTTTCTTTATGTATGAAGGACTTGCTGTTACTGTGACATGGATAAAATTATTTTCTATTTTTTCACAATTAGGTGGAGTCCCTGTGTATCCTGGGGGACAAATTTCTGGTGGTTCACAATTAGGTGGAGTGCCTGTAAATCCTGCTGGACAAGGAATAGGCACACAATTAGGTGGAGTTCCAGTAAATCCATCTCCACAAGGAAGCGGCGGAATACAATCAGGATAAGTTCCTATAGTTCCAGGAGGACAGTCTTCATCCGTTTCATCATCATTATCATCTCCATTTTCATCATCGATAGGCACACAATTAGGTGGAGTTCCAGTAAATCCATCTCCACAAGGAAGCGGCGGAATACAATCAGGATATGTTCCTACAGTTCCCGCAGGACATCTAGGAGTAGTTCCGTTTCCACAAGCTCCTCCTATATCTATACCAGTTTCACCGAAATCTTGAACTCCGTTAAAACAATGAGAGAAAATATCTCTATCATTGCTGAATTTTTTTGTAGTGAATTCAACTATTTGCCCGTTATAATTTTGAACTGGGTTTTGGAATATTAAATTTGGATCATCTACTGTTTTAGCTACTATTCTGTATTGATAAGTTGTTTCTGGTTTTAGATTTTTGACTGTGAAAAGCTTGGTTCCGTAGTTTCTTCTTAGTAAATGAGAAGTCTTCCCTACTATAGTCCAGTCTTGATAAGGAATTGCTGCATTCAATCTAGGTAAAATTAATGATTCTTTGATTAGATTTGTTCCAATTTGACTAATTTTTAAAATTGGAAAACCAAAAATATATGATTCTACTAATTTTCTAGGATTTTCTATGCTTCCAGTTCCGTCTCCCCCATCTTCTCCTTGTTGTTGACCAAAACCTTTTTCTTTAATCAAAAACCAAGTTTCTATTCTTCTTGTAGAGTTATATGTTCCGCGTAGAATTGCAGCATTTGTTCCTGTTTGAGCTGGACGCAAAGTTCTAATAGTTGTGTGAGGACAACCAATACAAGGATTAGTTCTAAAAGTAACAACTTCACCATATCTTATTTCTGTTGGTCTTGTTGCATGATTTGATACAACAGCACACACAGCATAATCTGTATCAGGTTCTAGATTAGTTACCGTTGCAGTAAATCTATTTCCAGAATTAACTGATCCGTCTTTGTTCGGAGAGGTTGCAATTACGGAAAACATATTAGATCCGAAAACATCATTACAAAAAATTGGAGGTATTGCTACTTTTGAAATTCTAAAATAAGCGTAATTTTTGTCTCCACCGAAAGAACTTACTAATTTACCTGAGAGAGTTGCGCTTTTATCGGTTACTTGAAAATCAACTTCTGGATAAGAAGAAGCTTTTGGTTCCCAAGTAATTACTTGACCTATGTTTTGAGTAGTAGCAGTAGCTTTGATGTCGATTGTGATATTTGCAATACTGTTTCCTCCAGGAAATCCATTATTACATGTTAAAGTAAAAGTTCTTCTCACTCGAATATCTCTAATTTCTTCGCTACCATTTACAGGTCTTGTGCCGCTCCATCCTCCTGTTGCACTACAAGAAGTAGCTCCCTTGGTTTCCCAAGTTAAAACAGTATTTCCTCCTTGAGGTAGAGGGTTTGTGCTTGCAGTTAGGGTTATTTCAGGTAGGGTTCTGAAAGAAGATACTTCACCATAAAAAGGAGTTGAGGTTGTTGTTCCTTCTGTTGCATAAAAACAAACATAATAAGTTTTTCCAGCTTCTAGGTTGTTGAATGTTTTCCTTACTGGATCAGGGTAAACTATTTGCCCTGGTTGTCCTAAAAAATTTCCTTGACCATCATACAGAAAGTCAGGTTCGTCTGGGTTGTAAGTATAAGGCAAAGAGCTTGTTGGTGCTATGTTCGCACAATTATTGCTAGGGATTGTTGTTATTTTAAAATCACCTATAACTCTTGGGTAGTAAGTTGGATTTTGAAATGGTAATGTTTGAGTTATTGTTGCTTCTACTTCTGCTTGGCCTTGACCTGGAAAAATATTTAAGTTAATGCTGTCTATACTAGCACTTGAAGTTAAAGGCAACAAAAACAAACTCAGTATTAATAATTTTTGTAATATATTTTTTATCATTTTCATAAATTAACTTTTAATAAACCCC
>CAYNAO010000001.1:41496-45825 GCA_964395435.1 uncultured Candidatus Saccharibacteria bacterium | reverse complement strand
TATTTTTCTACTAATATTTCTGGTACTGGAATAGGTTCATTTATTCCTAATTTATTATAATCATACCAAATTGGGAAAGGATATTCTGCTCTTTTTGTTTGTCTTAAGAAGAATCTCTTATCTCCTCCTGCTTCGCTTAACGTTGGTTGTTGTCTTTGTAATTCTAGATCTTTTTCACAACCATAAGGTCCAGTTAATAAATCATCATAAACATATTTTATTTGATCAGCATAGTCTTTTGTATCATCATATAATTTTGCGATATCGTTTCCTGTTACCATGCTACCTGATAATCTTGCGAATTCATTTATGAATGGCAAATACTCAGCATAAGTATTAACGCTAGGATTTAATTTATCTAATTCATCCTTTAATTTTGCTAATCGAACTATTATACCTTCTAATTGAGTACTAGAAAACTCATTATTTTCTATTTTTTTACTATAGCCTTCTATCTTTCTGAATTCTATTCTTGCTGTTGGGGTTATTGTTGGCAAAAAATCTGGAGTGTAATACTTTCGGATTAATTGAACATATCTTCCAAGCATTGTATCTAGAGCTATTGTTACATCTTGTTTTCCCGTAATTTTTGCAGTTTCTGTTCCCTCTTTACTTAAATGTAATCCAGTCAATCCTCCCATTATTAATGCGTAATATGTATCTAATCTTTCTTCTGGTCCATCATTTATTACTGTAAAAAGATATACTAATCCACCTATTGCCGCACCTATTGCCGCACCTAGAATATTTCCTGCTCCAGGAACAACAGAACCTAGTGTCGCTCCCCAAGCAGTACCTGTTATTATTGCAGTTGCTGCGACTGCTCCAACTACTGGACCAACAGTAGAAGCAACTTTTTTTACCTCGTCTTCACCTATTGCATCTCTGTCAAAATCAGCAAAACTTTTTGCTGGAATTGCATTTTTTACAGCCGCTAAAACTCTTTCTGATGTGTTTTCAAAACCAGGATGTGGTCCCGGAATACAATAATCAAGCTGTCTAACAGTCGTTATAAGGTCATTTAGCACCTCATTTTGTTCGAGTAATTTTCTTTGATAAATTCTTTGTTCGTCTATTACGGCTTGGGTCAAGTCTGTTCTAATATTGAAATCTGAATTTTCTCTGAGCCAAGAACTTCTGATGGTAGAAGATGGAAAGTCTAAAGAAACTTGAGTATAAGAACCCGAAGTTCTGTTATTGTCGTCATATATAAAAGCCCCATCTCTACCTTCGGTAGAAATACTAGCTAATCCTTCGTTTAATAAAGTAGGCACAAATTTGTTCAAAGCTGCGTCCAATATAGTAGCAATTGCAGCATTCAAATCATCAGCACGAAGGATGTTATTATCAGGATAATTTAATACTTTAGTTAAGGCTTCACTAGCTGCTTTACCTGGAGTTACGTATTCCCATTTATTACCAGGACAAATACCAATAATCTCTGAATTTGGTTCATCTATTTCTATGTATTCTATTTCTGCTGTGTCTGGATTATTTCCTGCTGCTTCGTTGTCTACATAAATAGGTACTCTAATTTTTGGTTTCTCTGCTCTTTCAAGAGCTGCTCTGTGTTCAGCTTTGGTTATTTCTGGATCAGCTACACATCTCTCTACTCCCAAGAATCCTCCTGATTGGTCAAGGTCTTTTTGTTTTTTCTCAGCTTCAGAAGAACTTGTACCGCTTAATCTAAAAGATAATTCTTCGGTTGCGATAACATTAAATCCTATTGGGTTATTTGCAGGAACTTGAGTTGTAATAGTCCAAGCATTCCATCCTCCAAATTTAAAATCTGAGCTAAACTGTACTGCTGTGTATTCTGGAGTTGTTAATTGAATAAGTTCGTTTGCAGAATAACGAGCATTTTGAGCAAAAGTCCTATTGATAGCATTTACTTGTTGTCTTAGGAAGCTTCTTGCGAAAGGATAAAGACTCGGGTCGCTTATTTCTGCTCGGAACATAAGTAATTCATTTGTAGCTATATCTTTGAAGAAATCTCCTGGATTTTCTAGGAATAATGGCTTACCTTCAAAGCCGTTATTGATCCATTCTACTGTTGAAAAAGTTATTTTTTGTAAAAGTAATTTTACAACCATTCTACCAATACTCTTCAAACAAGTATCGTTTTCTTCTAGTGAAGTTAATTTATCTTTAATGATTGCTTGATCTTTTTGTATTTCTGCATTTTGTGATATTTGTTTGTCATCTCTGATTGGAATAGTTTCTTCAAATAAACCTGCATCATCATCAATTCCTAATTGGCTTGTTGCATCCCCCAAAGCTTCTCCACTTTTTTTGATTGCATCTGTATTTCTAAATAGATTTTTTATGTTTATATTAGAGATTTTGTCTCTACATAATGGTAATTCTTGAATTGCTGGACCTATTAATTCTATATAACTACCTATTCCTCCTGTTATGCTAGTCCCACTACTATAAGATCCTCCTGAGCTATAACTGCCAGATTGAGCATAAACTTGAGATGTTCCCAAGAAAGGTAAAGTAAAAGTACTTAATATAAGTATTAAGGTAATGATTTTAAAAAAATATTTATTTATTTCTTTACTCATTATTATTACAATAATTATAACACTTTTTCTAATTCTTTTTCCAGGCTATTAACACTATCCACTAATTCTTGACTGTATTTTTGATAATTCGCTACCGCTGATAATCCTACTACCGGGTCTTCGGTTACTTTTGCCATATTCAAAACACTCTTGCCTACACTGTTTGATGCATTTGCAATATCTAAATGATTATTTTGTAAATTAATAGGTACAGTTATTTGCATCATTTTACTTGCAAAGTCTATATAAGTTTGACCTATTAATATTAATTCGTTTATATTTGTTGTTTTGCCTTGATTTGTATATGAAACTAGATTTTGACTAGTAATTTCAAGCTCATTTCCTAAACCTTGAGTTTGAGCATTTTGGAATAATTCTTGAACTTTTATATAGTAATCAATTTGTGAATCAGCATCAGTTGAACGAGTAGTTTTGACTTGGGATAAAGTATAAGAATCTGGAATTTCTTGACTAACTAGATTTTGACCTAAAGCATCAGAAAAATTATTGATATCAGAAGGGTCTACTCCTTCGGTGTTTTGCAAAGCAACAAAAGTAGAGAAAAATTCTTGAGCGAATTTTTCTGTTTCAGTTATTTCTCTTAAATTAATTTCACCTTCTGTGTTTAGGGCTTTTTTCTTGTTTTGGATATATTCATAATCAGCGATTCCATCGAAAGTGAATTTCTTCTCTTTGTCTGTACCCCATAATGTTTCTTCCCAGTCATAAACCCCATCATAGTCTGTGTCTGTGTCTCGGATTTCATATATAGTTTTATTGTTAACAGCTAAAATATCCTTATTTTTAAAGGATTCTCTTCCAGAAACAATAAAATTAATGCCTAAAATTAAGATAACGACAATCAATACTGCTCCAATAATTTTTTGGAATTTTTTACTTGGTAAATATTGTTGTATTTTTGAAAAATTCATATTTTATCTTGATGTTCCGTATTTAGTTACTGTGGGTAATTCAAAGCTTGTTTCGTAGCATTCACCTGATTCAGCTTCTGCTTCTTCACATTTTTTGCAATTTATTCTAGTTGTTCCTTTGTTTATACCTAGAATCCATTGACCTTGGCGTAAATTATATTTAGGTGTCCATTTTTCTGAGGCTGTTGAGATTAAAAAACTGGTTTCTGTTTGTCTGCCACCTGTTGGCTTGATTTCTATACTTGTTCCTGGTACATCGCAGATAAATCCTGCGGATTCATAGGTTTCTACTTCATAAGATTTCAAAGATATTATTCTTCCTCCAAAATAATTTCCACGAGATAATGAACCTTGAGCATAAGTTGTTAGAGAATAACTTAATACAAAAATTAAAATAGCTATTGAAATTATTTTCACTTTTTTCATAATTATATTATATCAAGTATCAAAAAAAATAAAAGCTAATTTTGTGTATTTATGTCCTTTAGAATATTTATCCAGTCATTTATATTTAATTCTTCGGCGCGAGCTTTGTCTTTTATGTTATTTTTTTGAAATATTTTTTCAAAATCAATTTCTAAATTAGAATTTTTAAGATTACTCAATAAAACTTTTCTTTTGTGTCCAAATCCTAAATGCAATATTTCCCAGAATTTTTCTTGATCAATTTTATTTGTGGTGAAAAGTTTGTCGGAAATATTTTTTATGGAAATAATAGCTGAATCTACTTTTGGGCTTGGAGAAAAATATCTTTTTGAAACCTTCATTACTATTTTTGGTTCTCCGTATGCTTTGATAGAAATAGATAATAAACTTTCTTTTTTATCTCG
>CAYNAO010000001.1:38848-41396 GCA_964395435.1 uncultured Candidatus Saccharibacteria bacterium | reverse complement strand
ATCAATTTCTAAAATATCTCCTTCTACCAAGAAAAACCTTTTATTTTCAATATATTTTTGGAATTTTTCTTGGAGCAGATTTATTAAATCTTTGTCTTTTTCTACTGCAAAAACTATTCCTCCAGCTTCAAGTATTTTCTCAGTCAAAGCTCCTTTACCTGGGCCAATTTCTAAAATTATATCCCCTTCTTTTACTTCGCCTGCTTTGATAATTTCATTCAAAGCTAAAACAGATTTCAGGAAATTTTGACCTAAACTTTTTTTTGCTTTATGAAATTTTTTATTTTTTTCTTGTTCCTGCATTTTATTTTTACAAAGGGTTACCCTTCGGAAACAGATTATTTTTTAACTTGATAACTTTCTACTTTCAACTTATTATTCTGTATTTTTCTTTCAACTTGATTACTTGATAACTTTATAACTCACTATATGTATATCGTTTTTATTCCTGGAGCCTCGCCTTCTTTTTCTAATAAATCTCTCGGTATGTCTCCTATAAATTCACTAATACTGTTCATTTGTCTTGAACCGAAAATTGTTCGAAAGTTTGCATAAGATAGAAAAAGTTTTTTCTCGGCTCGAGTGATTGCTACATAGAACAATCTTCTTTCTTCTTCGGAATCTATTTCATTTGTATTACTTCCTAATTTTTCATGCGGAAAAAGCCCATCTTCTAATCCAACAATAAAAACATATTTGAATTCTAACCCTTTTGAAGCATGAACTGTCATTAATTTTACTCCAGTTTTTCCTTGCCCAGCGGAGCCTTGGCGAAGTTGGGTCTTTTCTCCTATTAACAGAGAATCTTGATCCGAGGCAAGCGAAGCGTCTTCTAATAATTTTTCAATACCATTTTCCATTTCATCATATTTCAAAGATAAAGTAACTAATTCTTTTATGTTTTCTAATCTTTCAAGATTTTCTTCATCACCATTTTGTAATTCTTCTTCGATACCAGTTATTCGTAAAGTAAATTTTAAAACTTCAGAAGTTTTTTCTGTTTCAATTTTATTTTTTATTTTTTCCAAAATTTCATAAAAATTATTTATCTTTAATCTTGTTTTGATTGGCAAGCTCTCAATTTCTCCCGCAAAGATTTTTGCAATTGTGGATTTCCCTATTCCACGAGCTGGAAAATTTATAACTCTTTTTATATCGGACAAGCTGTCTTTGTTTAGACTTGCTTTGATATAAGATAAAATGTCCTTTATCTCTTTTCTTTCAAAGAATTTTATTCCTAATACTTGATAAGGAATATTATATCTGAGCATTGCTTCTTCAAGGACACGAGATTGGAAATTAGCCCTATATAATATAGCTATTTTAGAAAGGTCTAAATTATTTTGATTATTTTGGAATAAATTTTTTTTAGTGAAGACATCATTTTGAAAAACGCTCATATCCGCGTGCTCGCGGATTGCTATGCTCGGCTCGTCAGCCTGCGCAATGTTTTTCAAAAAGATATCTTCACTATCTTTGTCCATTATCTCTAAAATTTTTGTTGCTACGAAATCCGCTTCATCATTTTCATCATTTGCTTCATATAAAGAAATCTTTTCCCCAGGTTTATTTTTTGTAAATAAATTTTTCTCTGGACGCCATTTATTTTTTTTAATTATTTCATTTGCTGCTTCTAAAATATTTTGACTTGAACGATAATTCTCTTCTAGTAAAACTACTTTTGCATTCTTGTAATCTTTTTCAAAATTTAAAATATTTTTTAAATTCGCTCCTCGCCAAGAATAAATATTCTGATCAGCGTCTCCTACTACACAAATATTTTTATGTTCTTCTGCGAGTAATTTGCTCATCAAATACTGAATTTCATTTGTGTCTTGATATTCGTCTATGTGAATATATTTGAAACGATTTTGATAATTTTTTCTTATATTTTCATTTTCTTTTAATAATTTAACTGCTTTCAATAATAAATCATCAAAATCCAAAGCGTTTTCTTTGTTCTTTTTCTTTTCATATAATTCCCAAACTTGAGCTGCTACTTTGTTTAAATATTCGTTAAAAGCTATTGCATTTTCTTTGAATTCTTCTAATTTTGTAAATTTACTTTTTTCGCGAGAAATAATTCCTTTTATTTTCTTTGGTTCATATTCTTTTGGATCTAAATTAAGCTCTTTTAAACTTTCTTTGATAATAGAAACAGCATCACCTTCATCTAAAATACTAAAATGCTTTGTTAAGCCTAATAAATTCGCATTTTCTTTGATAATATATACTCCCAAAGAGTGAAAAGTCGCAATTAGTGGAATGCTATTTTGGCCTTTGGTATTCTTTTCCATTTCTTTTAGGATTCTTTCTTTCATTTCCTTGGCAGCTTTGTTTGTGAAAGTTACGGCAAGGATATTTTGCGGTTCTACGCCTTCTTTTATAAGGTTTATTATTCTATGTGTTATTGTCTTTGTTTTTCCTGCTCCTGCGCCTGCTACTATTAAAAGCGGTCCATCTTTGTGTATTACTGCTTCTTTCTGCATAGGATTTAAACCAAGTAAATGTTCTTTTTCTTGTTGTTGCATTATTTAATCTTAACATA
>CAYNAO010000001.1:24442-38748 GCA_964395435.1 uncultured Candidatus Saccharibacteria bacterium | reverse complement strand
TTTCCTTCGACAAGAAGGAGCCGGACAAATTTTTAACCTTCGGCCCTGCCAACGACGAAGCTGGGACTTATATTCTCTATGCAAATAGAGATAATACAATCACATACGGCAAGCAGAAACATGTGATCGAGGAAGGGAAAAACCTCACTCTGTTCTTGGTATATTTATATGCCGAAGGACAAGAGTCCACTTACACTGTCAAAGGTGTAAAAGTAAAAGAAAAAAAATACTAAATCAAAAAGCGTTTTGGAAAATTTCCCAAAACGCTTTTTTTAATTCCTGAATTTTTAATTTTATTTACTGAATGCTTCGGCTGCTTCCGCTCTAAAATTCTCTGATTCTTCGGCTACTATTTCAAGGAAGTTCGGAATCTTCTCCCCAAAGAAATTCATTAATTCATCTGGAGCAACATTATTTTCAAGCATTTTTTCGTAATTTACTAAATCTTCTTCAGATAGCATAGGCAAAGTTCTCATTAAAACAGATTGGAAAATTATCCCCCCTATTCTATTGATTGTTTCTTCTTGTTTATCTTCTGGCAAATCTCTTATATTAAACAATTCAATTATACTTTCTCTTATTTGTATTTGTGGATTCATCCCGTTAATTATTTTTGATTAATTTTTAATTTTTATACAAGTTATTGACCTGATAACATTATATTATTTATTCCCATTATTTAAAATATTTAACGGGATTCATTTTATTTTTAATTTATAATTATTGACCAGCTGGTTTCATTTTTTCTATATCAAATTCTTCTTCGATAATAGGTTTTATTAAATATAATTTTCCATTCTTTTGAGCTTCTAATAAACATCTAGTAATATATTCATCAATTTGCTCTTTCTTTCCTAATCCTATGAATCCATTCTTTGGTTTAAGTCCAGTCTCCTTTTGTAATTGATCCAAATAATTACTTAATTTTCCTTCATTTGTGATTTTCATGTATTTTCTAGCACTAAAATCTTTTAACTTATTCCATTCATCTTTATTGTTTTCAAAAATCTTGTTTATATTTTCATTATTTACTTTTTTGATTTCTTCCAAGTCTTCCTTTGTAATTTCATAATCAAATTTATCAGCAACTTTGTTTATTTCTTGTAATTCTTGATCCCCTTTTATTTTTTCTATTAATGCATCAGAGTTTATAGTTTTTTCTTCTTCAATTCCAAGATCTATTGGTTTATAGTTGCCTTTGATTACATTATTATATAATTCGTTGGCTTGTTTCAAAGTCATGTTTGGGTTTTGCTGAATATATTGCTCTAGTTCTGGTTCTCTAGCTACTGCAACTTTGTATTGATCTCTTAAATATTCAGCAACTTTTATTTGCTCTTCATTCATGTTTGATTTACCAATAGCAAAGAAGTCTTTCAAACCTTCCCCTTTTATCTTTTCCCAAATAGGAGATTTGTCTATGTTTGCATAAGTATAAGTATCTATTTTAACTATTTTTTCAGGTGGCACTATCTCTTCTGCTTTTAAAGAATCTGGTGTTGTTGTGTCTGTATTTGTAGTAATTATTTTTTCTGGCTTTGGATAATTCTCTCCTCCTGCTTCACCTGGAGCTACTTCATTGTCAGTTTTTTGATATGAATATTTTTTATCTTCAAAATATTCATGCTCTTTCTCAAAATTTTCTTTTTCAAAACTATATCCTTCATTATGAGTTTCTATAATCGCTCCGGTTTTTACATTCATCTCATTGATTTCTGGTTTGCCGTCAGCGTTTAATTTGAAAACATAAGCAATATTATTTTTTCCATCTTCAGAAATACGGATTTCATGACCTTCATTATCCATGTAGCCGAATTTAATTGCTAATTCTTTGGTTACTTTAGCAACATATTTTGCATCATCTAATTTTGCTTGATCTATTTTGAAATAATCAGCTAATTCTTTATTTGCTTTTAATTGATCACGCAGTGCATAAGTAATTCCAACGCGTTCCTTGCCGTCGATAATTGCTTCTTTTGGAATTTCTGTTTTGGTTGGTTCAGGGGTAGGCGTTTTAACTATTGTATTTTCTTGGGTATTTGTTTCGTTTTTATTATCAATTACTTCTGGATTTTTTATTACTGAAGCTTCTTTCCCTTTAAAAGGATTCAAGCTTTTTACTCTTTCCCAAACATTACTACTTTTTTCTTTTGCTTCTTTGTAAGCATCTTTAAATAACTCAGTATCATCTTTTTTATCAAGATCTTCTTTTTGATTTAATTCTTTGTTTTGTATTTCTTCTTGAGTGGATTTTGGTGTATTTTCAAGACCACTTTCTGCTGTGGCTACTTGATAAGAAGCAAATCCTATTCCAGCTGTTAAGGTTGTATTTAAAATACTTTTGTATCTATGGTCCCATCTAACAGTATTTGCAAGTTCTTTCTTTTGTTTTTCAATATCGTTTAGTTTTTCAAGTAGTTTATTTATATCAAAATCATCGTCATTTTCTGATTTTGTAATACCTTTTTCTAGTTCTTTAATTTCTTCTTGTAATTTTGGTATGTTTTTGTCAAAATAATAATTCACTAATTCCCTACAAACAACACCTCCTCCAGCAACAAGAGCCATAATTGGACCAGAAAGTACAAATACTGTTCCAACTGAAAGTGCTCCAATTGCGTTTTTTGCATTAAATATTTTTTGAGCTAATTTTTTATCTTCTTCTGCATTTTTATTTGTACTAAATCCACTTAAGATTTCCTTAACTTTATTGCTTGCTAGGGCTGTGTTGATGATTGTGCTTACTCCTGTTGCAAAACTAACTCTAGTTACAAGTCTTGATACATCATTAGTCATAATAGCTCCAACACTAGTTATAGCAGTGGCTAAGGCAACTTTTGCTGATCTAGACAATACTTTTTGTTCTAATTTATTTCCTTTGTTATCAATACCCAACCACCAATTTTCTGTTGCATTTAAAGCTTTTGTAAATCTTCCAGCTTTTTCACTTTGGTTTTTATCAAAAATTTCTTTTTCTTGTAAAAATACTTCTTGTGTTATTTTAATTTTTTCTTCATCTGTTAAATCTCTTCCTTCAGTAATAGCCATTAATTCTATTTTTTGTTCAGCAATTTTGCGAACTTTCGCTATGTCTATTTTAGGTTTTTCTTTCTTGTTATTTTGATTTTGCTCTATTTGATTTAAAACCTCTTCATTTTTATTTTCGATAGTTTGAATTTCTTCTGGAGTTTTTTCTTCAGTTTTTTCTGCCTCCTCCTCCAAAGAAATAGGTTTTAGAAATTCTTCTTCATTTTCTTTGTTTAATTCATCTATTTCTGTTTCTAAACATTCTCTTTTTGTGGTGCCTTCTGGGGCGTTTGGTATTTCTATTGGATTTACTCCTTTTTGAGCAACTATTGTTCTACCTTCTTTTCTTAATATTGTTGCAATAACATACCATTCTTCTTCTACTTTTCCACTACTTCTTCTTACTTTTATTTTTTGACCTATTTTATATTTAGGGTTTTTGATTTCATTTGAGCCGGTTCCAGTTGTTTCTAAATCTTCTTTATTTTGCTTTGCTTCAAGCTTTTTGTTTTCCTCTTTTTTTGCTTCTAGTTCTGCTTTTAAATTATCTTGTTTAGATTCAAGCTCTTTTAATTCTTTTAAATGTTCAGCTTTGGTTGGATTTGCTCTTGTTTCAGTTTTAATAGAATTATTTGCTTCTTCCTCTTGCAATTTTTTTAATTCTAAAGCATCTTTTTTCCCTTCTTCTTTCAATTCATCAATACCTGCTTTTAATTCATTTATTGAATTTAAAATCTCTTCAGTATTTACAGGTTCATTAATTTCTTTTTTTGTTTTATTTAAAATACTTTGTTCTTCTTCTTCTATTGGTTTTAAAGCTTCGGATAGAGATTCTCTACCTTCTTCGCCTCCTAAAACCTCAGCTTTATCCAAACCTTTTTCTTTATCTTCTTCTATTTCAGATACGATTTCTTTCACCTGAGCTTCTCCTGTTTTTATAGCTTGCTCTATTGCAATCTCTTCTTGATCTGGACTTACTGGCTCCTCAATTCTAATATTTGCTAATTCACTTAAATCTTTTATCTCGTTAGGATTACTTTTTCTATTTTCTCTTTTAGCCATAAATTATTTTTGTAGTTCTTCTTGTAATTTTTTAATTTTTTCTTTTTCTAAAATTTTTATATGTTTTGCGATTATTTTGGCTTGGCGTTCTTTTAATTCTCTTAATTCTTTTAGAGCTTGATCATAAACTTCTTCAATTTTTTTAACTGTAGAATTTTTCATATATTATATTTTATTATAACTTTTTATCTAAAAAGTTCCAATATTAAAAACTGTTCTCTATTCTTCTGTTTTTGTGCCTTGTATTTCTCTTAAAACATTTTCTAATTCCTTAATTTCTTTTTCTAAAGCTAGGATTTTTTTATTCCTCTCTTCTTGATTCTTTAGTAGTTCGTCTATTCTTGCTCTTCTTATTTCATCTTCTGTTTGAGTTATTATTTCTGGGCTTGTTTCTTTTTCTTTATTTTCTGATGTATTCTCCTCTAGTTTTACTTCTGTTTCTTTTTTAATTTTATTTTCTTTATTATCCATTAATAAAATAGATTTAAATTCTTCTTCGGTCATATTATTTATTTTACCTATTATTTGATTTGGATTTTCTTTATCAAGTAAATTAGACATCTCTGAGTTTGGATTAATTTTATTTATTTCATTAACTATCTTATTTACATTTTTTGTTGATTCTATATAAAAATTACCTTTTTTATTATCCCAGGATACAAAAGTATGAAAACCTGCTTTTTGTGTTGCTTCAAAAGCGTATTCGTTGGGTATTTGATTTACAAATTCTTTTCCTTTTTTGGTTTGAATTTTTTTAAAGTTTTGATAAACAATTTTTCCTAAAATCTTGCTGTTTAATTTATCAGCTAAATAGACCCCATTCAATGCTTTTTTAAATCTTGGTTCTTCTTGTGTATTTTTTTCTAATGAAGTTTTTTGTTGTTTTCTGTTTCTTCAGAGGTCGTTAATTGATCTTCTTGCTTTGCTAGGTCTGGTATTACTTCTATTTCTTCTATGTTGTTAGTATTAATAGGTGGGAATTTACCTGTTACAGTCAAGTTTCCTCTAATAATATTAGATAGTTCTTGATTTTCTAAGCTGGTATTTTTTTTAGGTCCTTGTTCCATATCTATATTATCTCAGAAAAAAAGAAAATAAAAAAGCCGCATTTCTCTTTTGAAATGCGGACTTTGATTCTCGCCTCTGCTATTATTCTATGATTTCTTCGATAATAGCGGTTTTTTTGTGTATAATTAAATCGGGAAAGGAGTCACTTTCTATAAAATACAGTGTGTCCATAAACCAGCCCGGGTGTTCATCTATAACCCAATCACCTCTGTATTCTTTTAGTTGCACTTTGTCACCTTTCTTAAAGGCGGGAATTTTTTCTCTGTGAATATCCAGAATCATACCATCGCTGGTTTTGACTCTATAGTGAACAAAACCACTTGAGCATGAAGAAAAAAATACCATGAAAAGGACTGCGAACAAAAAAACTATATTCCTCATTTTTAAAAATTTAGAGGGTTTACAAATAACTATCTTTAATACTATATCATTTTTTAGCAAAAATGTCAAATTTTGATATTGACTTTGTTTTAAAAGGTTATAAAATTACGATTTTTACTTTTCCACAAGAAAATCCCAAAAGGGTTGACTAAAAGCTCTCATTTGCTACCCTTTATATGTACGGAGACGGAAGAAAGTACCTTTTAGACAGAAAAGCCGAAAAGACAGTAACCATCGCATGAAATTTGTTTAATTTACAAGGGAGTCTATTGTAAAATCTATTTTTTAAGCCTATTTTGGCTTATATATACACGAATAGAGACATATTTCTTGCGAAAAAACCATTGTTTTATATATAAATTTACTAAAATATCCCGATTTACGACTACTTTACCCATACTTCTGGGCTTTTTGGCTTTACCTGGTTCTGCGGACGCGAATTTGTTATCAAATCTATTAAACAAAGAAGTTTCTGCAAAAGAAGAGGTAAAAACTACTGAAAATTTACAAAATATTAGTCTTTTGACGGCTAATATTTCTTCTTCTGCTGTTTTAAACAAAAAAGAAAGTATTGATGAGAGCATTTCCCTAAATATTGCAGGGGATGCTCTTTTGCCTTCTGTGGGGCCTTTGACAGTCAGCGGAGAAGAAGAGGAAGATTTCTCTTCTTATGAAGAAATAAGTATTTATGTTGTGCGTCCTGGGGATAATATTAATGATATTGCCAAGATGTTTAATGTTTCTGTTAATACTATTCTATGGGCAAATGATATGAAAAAGGGTGATAAATTAAAAACAGGAGATACTTTGATTATTTTACCTGTTGATGGAGTAAAACATATTGTTAAAAAAGGAGATACTATTAAAAATATAGCTAAAACTTATGGAGTAGATACTCGAGACATCTATGAATTTAATGGTTTAGATGAAAAAAGTATTTTGTCTATTGGAGATGAGATAATTATTCCAGGGGCTGAAATCAAAGAACAACCAAAGACTACTATTTCTGCTAAAAAACCAAATTCTAATACTAAACCTAGTGGCTTAACTAATTTAAATAGAAATATTCAAGGTGGAGTTATTCCTAATAACTTTAGAAGTGCTGATAATTCTACCCCAGTTCCAGGATACTTTATTAAACCAGTTAATGGCCCTAGATGTAGACTAACTCAAGGCAAGCACAATCGTTATGCTATCGATATTGGTTGTCCTACAGGAACACCTATTTATGCTTCGGCTCCTGGTCGTGTTATCTTTGCAAAAGTTGGTTGGAATGGAGCTTTCGGTAATTTAGTTATTATTGCTCACCCTAACGGAACTCAAACTTTCTATGCTCACCAATCTAAATTAGCTGTATCTATTGGAGATCAAGTATCTCAAGGGGATATTATTGGATATGTTGGAAATACTGGACGCTCAACTGGTCCTCATATTCACTTCGAAGTTCGTGGAGCAAAGAATCCAGGATTCGATAACTCTTGGGCAAAATAAAAACTAGTATTAATTTATAGACATTGCGCAGGCTGACGATCCGAGCATAGCAATTTGTGAGCACACAAATATGTTGTCTAGAAATTAATACTAGTCTTTTTTAGTTTGTGCTTTATTATTAATGACTTTCAAATAAACCTAAAAGCATCATTATAACTACTCCAATAATTAGAAATGCTATTTGAGCTACGAAGTCCTTAGTTCTTTTGCTTTTTTGTAATTCTGGTACTAGATCAGCTAAAGCAATATAAATAAAACCTCCAGCTGCAATAGGAATAATATAATCTATTAAATGCTCGCTTGTTGATCCTATTGTGAAAACAAATAAAAGTCCCAAAACTGAAACCAAAGCTGAAGCAAAATTAAGCCAAAGAGCTTTTACTTTGCTGTAGCCGCTGTGTAATAATACAGCAAAATCCCCTATTTCTTGAGGTATTTCATGCAAGATTACGGCTATTGTTGTTGCTATGCCAACAGGTATGCTTACCATAAAACTCGCCCCTATAATTATTCCATCTAAAAAATTATGCAAACCATCAGAAACTAAAACCAATTTCCCTACTGGATGAATATGTTTTTCATCTGCATCGTTTTCATGATGATGCCAATGTAAATATTTTTCAAGTATAAAAAATCCTAATATACCTACAATAAATAATAATCCAGCAAATTCATTATGTCCTTCTTCGAAAATATGAGGAATCAAATGAATAAAAACATCACCCAATAATGCACCAACAGCTAAACTAATAAACAAAGTTAAATACTTTTTCAAGATTTCTGTTTTTATTGATAAAGCAAAAACCCCAATAAAAGAAACAAAACTAACAAACAAAACACTAATAAAAGAGTACATATAAACGCTACTCATATTTAAAGAATTAATATATTCTATAGTCATAATCTAAGATTACTCTTATTGCAATTTTTTTGCAAGTAGAAATATTAACAATATTAAAAAACACCAAGGTTATTGGTGTTTTTTAATGTGTGCGGGATAGGGGAATCGAACTCCTAACCACAGTTTGGAAAACTGTTATTTTACCATTAAACTAATCCCGCCTTCGCTGAAGCTTCGGCGGGCAAGCCCGCTTAACTTCACATTTCTATAATATCAAATTTTAAAAAATATTCAATATTATATTGTCGGGCTGCCGCGAATCGAACGCGGTCTAAACGCTCCCAAAGCGCTTGTACTACCGGTATACTACAGCCCGTTAAAGTTTATTGTTTGCTATAAATTATTAATGAACGTTTTTATTATAAATACACTTTAACATTTGTATAACGTAATTTATAAACTTTAACGGGCTACAGCCCTGTGTGATTTAAGTTTATTTTACATTCTATAAACATTTTCAAAATATACTTTAAAATTTGATACTTATAATCAATCAACCTTAACGGGCTACAGCCCGTTATCAGATAAAAAGAATTTCAATCTTTTCTTTAAATAATTTTTACCTGGACCACTTTTTAAAAATCTTTCTCTGGCTCTAGCATCTAGCATATTAACACAACTTTCATAATAAACTAATTTTAAAGGAACTCTTGTTTTTGTTGATTTTACCTTACCTGAATTATGATTTGAAATTCTTGCTTTTAAATCATTAGTATATCCAGTATACCAATTATTATCTTTCATGCTTAATAATAAATAAACATAATGCATTTTGGTTTGATTTTTAATCAACAAATTAGATTATAGCACTTTTTTTAATTTTATCCAGCATTTCTTCTTCTATAAAATCTTTTAAGATTTTTTCTATAATTTCTACTTTAGTTTCATTCTTTATGTATCTATCTGGAGATATGTGTTTTTCTTTTTTATTTTGCCAAGTTTTAATAATTTGATTCACTTCAAGTTCTGGGATTTTTACTAAAATTACATCACTTAAATTTTCTAATTGTTTATTTTTTATTTCATTACTTTTAAAAGAATCGTTTATCGTGAATTGAATTTTACGAATCTTTTCTTCGTCTATTTCATCAGTTTCCACCCCTACTCCCCTTTTATGTGTTTTTGTTTTGATTAAAAAGTCTATTTTATTTTCTATGTCTTGATAAATATTTACTTCTTCAATTTGTATATCCAAGTCTTTTTGATTTGCAAAAATTTTAGTCAAAAAAGATCTTACTAATTTTTCAGCTAATATACCAGATCTCATTTCATGTATTTCTTTATTACTTTCTTTTAAGCTTTGCTCGTAAGCATTTTTTTTGAAATTATCTTTAGTATTATTTACAATAATTTCATTTTCATAAATATATTTATTTAGTATTTTTAAAGTTTCTGTTTTAGTGTAATTTTCTAGATATTTAGAATATAATTCTCCGCCTACATCTTTATCCTCATTAAAAGAATCATAACTTAAATAATAATTTTCTTGCCAAATTATATTTGCTTCTATATCACCTATTGAAATATATTTTTTATCTTTCCTTTCGTCTAAGAAATATGGACTTTGTTTTTGTAAATCATATTTAATTTGAGTTAAATTATTTTTTTCTATCTCCCCTTTTTTAATTTTTAAAATTTTATTTTTTAAATTTTCAATTTCTTTGTAGAATTCTTGATTTAAATTTTTTGGGTAATAAGAAATAGTTTCATTAATATGTGAATTTATTTTTTCTTCAAAGCTATCTTTTTTTACGAATCCCTCAATGTTCATATTTATATTATAACTTAATTTATTATGTTGGGGATAACTTTTATTCTAGCTTTTTTATTATTCATATCTATATAAACAACAATCAAATCAATTTGCCAATCCAAATCTTCTTTATAGGACAATAAATAGGTTTGGATTGTCCGATACAGTCTTTTTATCTTATATGGATGCATATTGTCCTCAGGTCTGTAATTATTTGTCTCATGTTTAACATTATCTAGTCCTGTTATTCGTGAAACGCTCTTTACCTCTATAAAATATAGCTTATTGTCTTTTTTAGCGATAATGTCAATTTCTCCCCATTTTTTAGTATAGTTACGATCAATAATAGCAAAACCTTGCTTTAGTAAAAACTTAACAGATATGTTCTCACCTATTTCTCCTATTTTTTGAGTTTTTGAAGTAAATTTCTTTGGCATTTTGTTTGTTACATATGTAACTTTTATTAAGTTGTTTCACGTGAAATGTTAATAACTCATTTTAACCTTATTTTACCTAATTTATTTAAAAAACCTTTATTTTATAATGTTATTTTGAAATATATAAGACTCAAAGGACATAATTTTTATTGTCCTTTATAAACAATAATCACATAGTTATCCACACCTGCCTTTGCCGTCAGGCAGGGTTTATGTCAAATTTGTTTATAATTAAAGGCTTATTTAAAATTAAAAGGACATTATATTTTACTTTTGTATAACTTCAGTATTTAATTAAATAATTTACTTTCTCTTGTGTGCACTCGGAGGGATTCGAACCCCCAATGACGGTTCCGAAGACCGTAGTGATATCCATTTCACCACGAGTGCTTTTGTATTTTTTATTATTACATTTATATTTTAAAATAACAAATTTAAAATATTGCTTTCTTTTTATTATCATATTATAATACTAAAGTTGTTTTAAATTATTAATAATACATTTGCGGTGTTGGTTTAGTGGTAGAATACGTCCTTGCCAAGGATGAGACAGGAGTTCGATTCTCCTACACCGCACAAATTCCAAAGTAATGGAAAATAACTACAAAAATTTAATAAATAAAATTCCAAATTATGTTTTGGATGTTGTTAGAGTTTTAGATAAGAATAACTTCGAAGCTTATTTGGTTGGAGGTTGTGTTCGTGATCTTTTTTTAAACAAAGAACCAAAAGATTGGGACATCACCACAAATGCTAAACCTGAAGACATAATTAAGCTTTTTGAAAAAACTGTATATGAGAATAGTTTTGGTACTGTTGCTGTATGCTTGCCAGTACAAAGCTATGCCAATGAGGATATGCCTAAGGATAATGTTTCAAGTGAAACAGAAGATACTATAGTTTCACATGAAACAAATAAAAATTTAAGCCATATAATTTCAAGCTTGCCCTCTGAAGTTTTAGTGAACGGGGGTGAAAATACAGAAAATTCTGTTTCAAGTGAAACAAAAGATGATTATGTTATTCATGAAACCCAAAAATATCATATAATAGAAGTAACTCCTTATAGGAAAGAGGGTAAATATACTGATTTTAGGCATCCCGATGATGTGTCCTTTAGTGATAATATTGAAGATGATCTAAAAAGAAGAGATTTTACTGTGAACGCTTTAGCTTTTTGTCCTTTAGAAGAAAAGATAGATTTTAAGGATTTATTTAATGGTTTAGAAGATTTAAAGAATAAAAAAATTCAAACAGTAGGGGAGGCCGATGATAGATTTACTGAAGATGCTTTGAGAATGCTTCGCGCTGTTCGCTTTTCTGTGGAATTGGATTTTGTTTTATCTTCTGAAACTTCTTTAAGTATTTTTAATAATAAAGATTTAATTAAAAATATTTCTTCAGAAAGAATTCGTGATGAATTTGTAAAAATAATCATGTCTCCTAATCCTGCTTTGGGAATTGTATTGCTTCAAAAATTAGGATTACTAAAAAATATAATTCCTGAATTAGAAGAAGGGATTGATTGCGAGCAAGGAGGAGCGCATAAGTTTGATGTATATAATCATTTATTAGAAGCACTCAAACATTCAGCAGATAAAAATTGGCCTTTAGAAATAAGGTTATCTGCTTTGTTTCATGATATTGGAAAACCTAGAACTAGGAGATTTGTTGGTGTAAAAAGAGAAGCAAAAGAAAGTTTTTCTGAGGTCCTCGGATCTCCTCGCTCCAAGCTCGGCCAGACCATCAAAAAAACTTCTTTTACTTCTCTTAAAAAACCTTATACTTTCTATGGTCATGAAGTAGTTGGTGCTAGGATGACTAAAAAAATAATGGAACGATTAAAATTCTCTCGAAAAGAAATTGATTTAGTTTACTCACTTGTTTATAACCATATGTTTTTCTCTGACACTGAGCAAATTACACTTTCTGCAGTTAGGAGAATAATTGCGAAGGTAGGTGTGGATAACATTTGGACTTTGATGAAGGTCCGAGAATGTGATAGGGTAGGCATGAGCAAAGTAGAAGCTCCATACAGACTACGCAAATATCATGCTATGATAGAAGAAGCTCTAAGAGACCCTATATCGGTCAAACAATTAAAAATAGATGGTAATTACTTGATAAAAGACATAGGAATCAAACCTGGGCCTAGAATGGGGCAAATACTTAATGTCCTTTTAGAAGAAGTATTGGATGATCCTAAACTTAATGAAACTGATATTTTAAAGGCAAGAGTACTAGAATTAGACAAATTAGACGATAAAAATCTAGCTATTTTAGCAAATAAGGCAAAAGAAACTAAAGAAAATCTTGAAGAACAAGAACTAAAAGCGTTACACGCGAAACATAATGTTAATAAGTAAACACGTTTCATGAATAACATTAAATTTTACCCTGTATATTTTTCTCTTTTTTCTAGGTATTCTAAGTGTTCTTTTTTCTTTTTATCAAATTCGTTTTTATTCATACCGTGACTTTGCAACATTTCGGATGCGTATTTTGCTCCTAAATAATGAGGCATAACTACGAATGACGCTCCATATTTATATAATTCTTTGGTGTGTTTTATGTTATGAGAAATTACTATAATTACTCCGTCTTTGTTGTGGTTGTGGTAATAAGAAACTAAATTTAAATTTGTTTTAAAATCAGGAATAGTTGAAATAACTAATTCTGCTTTTTGTAAATTTATTTCTTCCAAGAAATTAACATCTTCGGCGTCTCCGTATTTATAAGGTATTCCATGTTTCTCTAGTCTGTTTATTGATTGTGGATCAAAATCTACAACTAAATGCTTGTTATTTAATTTTTGAGCTACATTTACAAAATCAAAACCAACTCTGTCATATCCGAAAATTATCATATTATAGTTTTCTTCTAGATTTTCTGTTTCTACGCCGTGATTATTTTTTTTGAATTCTATAATCTTTAAAATATTATGGACTTTATTATAGATTTTATCTGCATAAAGTATTAAATAAGTAGAACCTGCAATTGTTATAACTCCGACTAATGTTATTAGAGAAACTATTTCTTGGTTTAAATGACCAGTAGTTAATCCTAGCGTCATAAGAATTAAAGAGAATTCACTAATTTGAGCAACGGTTAATCCCGCCATAAAACCAGTTTTACTTTTGTATCCTAATAAATTCATAAGAATAATTACAATGATTGGATTTCCTATTAGAACAAAAAGAGAAAGAATTATTGCTGGAATTAAAATACTAGATAAACTTGTGATTATTATTTGAGCTCCGAGCATTATAAAGAAAATTACAATAAAGAAATCACGAAGTGGGCGCATTCGAGAAGCTATTTCCGGAGCAAAAGGGGAGACAGCCAAAGATACTCCAGCAGCGAGCGCTCCGATTTCTAAAGAAAAACCAAAATTATAAAATAATCCAGCAAGTCCAAGACCCCAAGTTAAAGAGAATAAAAATAAAGACTCTTGAGACTTTGCCAAGAAGTTTGATAATTTAGGTAGAACATATCTACCCAAGAAATAAAGAATTAAAAAGAATAAAGAAACTTTGAGCAAAATAAATAATGGACTTTCATTATTTCCTCCAGTTGTAGAAGAAGTCCATAGTGAAACAAAAAGTAAAATAATAGTTGCGACTACATCTTGAACTAATAAAAATCCAATTGAGATTTTCCCGTAAAGTTTATTTAAGTCTCCTTTATCAGAAAGTAATTTTAAAATTATAATTGTACTACTAAAAGTCAAAGCAATTGCTCCGTATAAAGAAGCTGTGTTATTAAAACCTAAAGTTTTAATCAAGAAAAATCCTATGATAGAAGTAAAAACAATTTGACCGATTCCTGTAATCAGAGAAACTTTTCCAACTTCACGAATAATATCAGGTTTTAGGGAAAGTCCTACAATAAATAATAATATTGCAATTCCTAATTTTGAAAATAATTCTATGTATTCAAGAGAAGTAATAATATTTAAAAAATAAGGACCAACAATAATTCCGCTTAATATATAACCTACGACAAGAGGTTGCTTCAAGAAGCGCATAAAAGCAGAAACTATAGTAGCGATGCTCAAAATAATACCAATTTCAATAAATATATGCATATATAAATAATAACATATTGATTTTAGTTTTAGTTAATTTATTATTTGCCGCCTTGCTTTTTTCTGAAAAAGTTGTATATTAATTAGGATATTTTTTTT
>CAYNAO010000001.1:0-24342 GCA_964395435.1 uncultured Candidatus Saccharibacteria bacterium | reverse complement strand
TTTTTAATTTTCTTTCTTTTCTTTTTTTAAGCTTTCAATAAATTCAATTATGTTTTCTTTAAATTCAATTTGATATGGATGACGAGCCACAAAAGATATTTTACAAATAATTTCTCCTTTGTCTCCGTAATCAAAATTTAATTTATATTTTATTCCAGTATAGCCTTTGTAATTTCCAACTCGTCCTAATTCTCTTTTTGGTAATTTCTCTTCTAGGTGAGCTTTGACTTTTTCTAGCCACACAGAAAAAGAATCTTTAAAAATATCATTTGAATAAATTGTTTTTAAAACTATTCTGCGATAATCATCGGTTTTCAAATCTTGCAATTCTACATTTTTACCAATGAAATTAAAATTTGGAATTCTGTGAAGCTTGCCGTTGTATTCGCCGTCTTCGTCTTTACCAGCTACTGCAACATACAAAGGATTAATTCTAATGATTTCTCCTAAAGCATTTTCTATTTGAATATCGTCCCCAGTTTTATACAAAGTAATAATATAGAAAAAAGCAATAAAAGAAAGAATCATTTCTCTTAAAGTTAAAATAAAAGCACCGGCTGCGATAGCAAGTACAGACCAAGCTTGTATATTTAATACTGCGATAATTAAAACAAAACCAATCAAAAAGCTAAATAAACGAAAAATATCTATCCATTGATATTGACGATAATAAGTTATTGATAATTTTTCGGCTTCTTCAAATTCACCAATTTTAACTTGTTGATTTTTATATTTTGCTTTAATTTTATTTTTTAAAATTCTAGAAGTTATTTCTATTAAAATTAAAATAATAACAATAATATCAGCAATTATTTGGTTAGTTGTTAAGTTGTTTATAAAATTTAAAATAAAGTCCATTTCTACATTTTAACATAAATAATTTAAATTTATTTAAAACTCCAAATAAATAGGGCAGTGGTCGGAGCCTAGATATTTTTCTATTGTGCCAACATCTTTGATTTTTGTTTTTAATTTTTTATCTATAAAGAAATAATCTATACGCCAACCAACATTGCGTTCTCTGGCGCGAGTTTTCTGATCCCAATAAGTATAGACTTCTTTTTTGTTTGGATTTTTTTCTCGCCAAATATCTATAAAATCATTTTTAATGACTTTATCTATCCAAGCTCGCTCTATCGGCAAGAAACCAGTATTCTCTACATTCTCTTTTGGGCGAGCAAGGTCTATTTCTGTGTGAGCTGTATTTACATCTCCACAGAAAATAACTTTCTCTCCATTTTTGCGCAGTTTTAAAATATATTTTAAAAAAGCTTCATAGAATTTTAATTTGTATTCTAATCTATGAGGGCCTTGACCTCCGTTAGGATAATATCCAGTTATCAAGGTAAAGTTTTTGAATTTTGCTACCAGTAGACGACCTTCTTGATCAAGTTCTTTGATTCCCATACCCTCAGATACAGAAATAGGTTTTTCGCGAGTATAAATAGCAACTCCGCTATAGCCTTTGCGGGTTTTTGAATGTGAGAAAAAAGAATGATAATCTTTGTAATTTCTATATTTTTCGGGAATTTGCTCGGCTTCGGATTTTGTTTCTTGGAAGCAAACTATGTCTGGATTATATTTTTTAAATAAAGGTTCGAAATTGCCTTGCTTAATAGTAGCCCGTAAACCGTTAGTATTCCAAGAAATTATTTTCATCCCGTTAAATATTTTTGATTAATTTTTAATGTTTAAAAATCTGTATTTAGTCAATAACCTTTTTATTGTTAATCCACGTCACTTAAAATTATTAACGGGATTCATAAAAATATTATAGCATAAGTAAACCCCCTCCAAAATTAATTTGTTTATTTTTTTCTATGAAATTTTTTGTGGACTTCTAGTAATTGCTTGTCGGTGACATGAGTATATATTTGAGTAGTTGAAATATTAGAATGCCCGAGCATAGTTTGCACAGAACGAATATCTGCACCGTTGCCTAATAAATTTGTAGCAAAGCAATGTCTGATGACATGAGGAGTGACTTTTTTTGTTATACCAGCTTTGATTGCGTATTGCTTAACAATTCTCTCGACGCTTCTACGAGTCAAAGCTCCGGTTGGCATTAACTTTGTGTTCTTGCCCTGTCGGTCGAGACGGACGGGGTTGTTTGCGGTTTTTAATTTTTTAGGAATTTCTTTGCCGACTTGAACGAACAAAGCTTCCTCCATATCTTTCCTAAGTGATAGATATTTTTTCAAAGCCGTTTTTGCTTCTTCGGATAAAAACACTACTCGAACTTTACCTCCTTTACCGCGAATAGAGAATTGATCTTGATTTAAATCTATGTCTGAAGTCAGTGAGCAAAGCTCGGATACACGAAGCCCAGTTGAGAAAAGCATTTCTAGGATTGCTTTATCTCGCCAAGCTTTCAAATCATCTGCTTTTGCATTTAAAGTAGGAGCTTCGAGTAGTCGAATTAATTCTCCTTCGTGTATAACATCAATACTTCTCTCTCCGATTTTTGCTAATTCTATTTTGTCGGCTGGGAGAGCTTTGATATCTATCCGAGCTAGATATTTTAAAAACATACGCAGAGCTATCATATAATAGTTTTGAGTTTTTTTAGAAATAGTTTTTCCTTCGATTCTTTTCATTCCGCTATGACTTGCGTATTGACGATTGAGCCAAATACGAAATTCACGCACGCTTTGATCTGTGATATCGGAGACACTCGTCCATTTATTTTGATAAATTATTTTAGAGAGATAATGATTATAATTCTCAATAGTTTTAATACTAGAACCTTTTTCAATTTCTAAATATTCTAAAAAAGATTTTTTTAATTTTTCTATTTCTGACATATATTACTATTTTATCATTTTTTCTTTCGTGTCGCACAATATAAAAATTCTGTTAGTCTCGATTGAAGGGCTAAAAATAAAAAGAGCGCTACATTTATATAAATAAATGCAACGCTCTACCATGTGAATAAATTCTTTCAAATAGTCAAATCTTCGACTAAAGAAAAAATCTGATCGATTCTTTCGGTGTCCAAGGAATAGTAAATATACTTCCCTTGTCTTTCTGTTCCTACTACACCGGCTCTACGAAGGATAGCCAAATGCTGAGAAGCTACAGATTGTTCCAGGCGTAACTTGATATAAATGTCCGTTACTGTCATCGAATCACCGTTTTCCAAAAGGTTAATAAACCTTTGGCGGATAGGGTGATTGACTGCCCTTAGAACCAAGACTGCCTTTCTCAAGTCGGCATAATTTAATTGAATTTCTTTTGTTGCCTTTTTTAGGGTAACACTAGTTTTGCCTTTTTTAAACACTTCACTCATTTTTTTGTTTTTTATTTTGAAAGAAATAACCAAAACTCATTTTAATATTAACACATTTTTAAAAAAATGCAAGATTTATGAATTTTCTTATTGTTTACGAGTTGGGGCATCAGTCGCCCCTAGTCAGTCTCGACTGACGGGGTAAAGAGCGACGGCCCTTGCTTTTTTCTTTAATCTATGATAGTATATAGGATATGTTAACAACAAAGAAAAAACAAAAAGTGATTAAAGCAAATCAAATTCACGATAAAGATACTGGTTCTCCAGAAGTTCAAGTTTCTGTTTTATCTACAAAAATTGATGAGCTTGCAAAACACTTGAAGAAACACAAGAAAGATAATCACTCTCGCAGAGGACTTATTAAAATGGTTTCTGATCGTAGAAAGCATTTAAAATACTTAGAAAGAAAAGATAAGTCTCGCCACAGTGCATTACTTGCAAAAATGGATTTAAAATAATTTATTTAAAAAACTTCACTTCGGTGAAGTTTTTTAAATATCTTTTATTTTTTAAAATGCTATAATTTTTTTATGACAGTAATTAAACACCCCAGCAACTAATAAGTTAGTGCGGGGCGAGAAGTATTTAATCGTTTTCTTTTTTATAACACTTATTAAGTAGCACAATTTTATGACAGTAATTAAACACAAAGAGCAAAGGGTAGGAGTATTTATTGATACTCAAAATCTATATCATTCAGCGCGTAATTTATATAACCGCAAAGTAAACTTTGGAGCGGTTCTTCGTGATGCAGTAGCGGGACGCAAATTAGTTCGCGCGGTGGCTTATGTTATCACTACGGAGGCAGGAGACGAGAAGAATTTCTTTGATGCTTTAACAAAATTAGGAATTGAAACTAAAACAAAAGATTTACAAGTTTTTCATAGTGGAACTAAAAAAGGAGATTGGGATGTGGGACTGACTGTGGATGCTATTAAAATGGCACCGAGACTTGATTCAGTGGTAATAATTTCTGGAGATGGGGATTATATTCCTCTTGTTGAGTATTTGCAGATTATTGGGACTCAAGTAGAAGTTGTTTCTTTTGGGAAATCAACTTCGGCGAATCTAATAGAAGCTTGTGATGATTTTTTGGATCTTTCTGAAAATCCAAAAAAATATTTGATCGGTGTTAAAAACTCTTAGTATTTGATTTGTTTTGTATTTAAAAACCTAATAATATTTTTTCTGGGTCCTCGGGTCGCTTTGCTCAACCAGACCACAGAAAAAAATATCATTAGGTTTTTTGCATTTAGCATAAAAAATGCTAATCTTATAGTATATTTCAAGTAATTTTGAATATTTATAAGTTAATCAGTTTGTGTTCAAACAAAAGGTAATGTTTCGTTTTGAGAAACAATACTGTAGTTTGAGCATAAGCTATCCGTTTAAATACGGCAAAATAACATGCAAAAAAAAGAATTTAGTTTAGAAATTGGTGGTCGAGTTATGACTGCTATTTTTACTGATTTAGCAGATCAAGCAGGGGGTTCGGTTATGCTTAAATATGGTGAAACAATAGTGATGGCGACTGCTTGTATGAGCAAGGATGCTCAAGCTGGTTTAGGATTTTTCAATCTAACAGTTGATTATGCTGAGAAATTTTATGCTTCTGGTAAAATTTTAGGTTCTCGTTTTCAAAGAAGAGAAGGTCGCCCATCAGAAGAAGCTATTTTAGCTTCGAGAGTTATTGATAGAACACTTCGCCCTTTGTTTGATCAAAGAATTCGTCACGCAGTCCAAGTGATTGTAACAGTTATTGCTGTGGATGATAATGATCCTACTATTTTAGCAGTGAATGCGGCGTCGCTTGCATTACTTGTTTCTGATATTCCTTGGGCAGGTCCAGTAGGAGCAGTTCGAGTTGGTAAATACAGAAGTGATGATTTAGAAATTAATGCTTTTCAAAGTTTGCGTGGCGAAGATGAATTATATAAATATGATTTAACTGTTTGTGGTAAAAACGGCAATGTGAATATGATTGAAGCTGCGGCAAGAGAAGTTGATGAAGATGAATTAGAAAAAGCTTTAAATATAGCAAGCAAAGAAATATCTCGTTTAGAAGAATTCCAAAAACAAATTCAAAAAGAAATTGGGCAAGAAAAAAGAGTCATTGAATTTGAAAAAATTAGTGAAGAATCTGTAAAACTTTTCAATGAAAATATTTTACCAAAAATGGAAGAAGCTATTTTTGCTGGACCTGGTAAAAAGAAAATTGATGAATTACATAGTGTTTGGAATTCATTAGTGAAAGAATTTTATAAAAATTCAGAGAGGGATAATTTTGCTCCAGAAGATAATTTGTTTGATGAAACAGAAAACGAAATTTTGCACAAAAAAGCAATTTCTGAAAACAAAAGAGCCGACGGTAGAGCTATGACTGAAGTTCGTAATTTGTATGCCCAAGCTGGAGGATTATCTAGTATTTTGCACGGATCTGGAATTTTTTATCGAGGAGGAACTCATGTTTTATCAGTTTTGACTTTGGGTGGACCAGAAGATCGTAATACTATAAATAGCATGCAAACTACTGCTGAAAAAAGATTTATGCATCATTATAATTTCCCTCCATACTCTGCCGGAGAAACAGGTCGTTTTGGAAATACAAATAGAAGAGAAGTAGGTCATGGAGCGCTCGCTGAGAAAGCTTTGCTTATGGTTTTGCCTCCAAAAGAAAAATTCCCTTATACTATTCGTTTGGTTTCTGAATCAACAGCTTCGAATGGTTCGACTTCACAAGCTTCTATTTGTGCTTCGACTTTGGCTCTTATGGATGGAGGAGTTCCTATTTTAAATCCTGTGGCTGGTATTGCTATGGGGCTTATGTATCAAGATGATAATAATTATAAAATTCTAACTGATATTCAAGGACCAGAGGATCATCATGGAGATATGGATTTCAAAGTCGCTGGAACAAAACAAGGTGTGACCGCTATTCAGCTTGATGTAAAAGTAGAAGGAGTGCCGATTAAAATTCTAGGTGAAGCATTAAGAGATTCTAAAAATGCTCGCTTGAAAATTCTAGAAACTATTACAAAAGAAATTAGTGAACCAAGAGCTGATATTTCTCCAAATGCTCCAAAAATAGAAATCATAAAAATTAATACTGATAAAATCGGACTTGTGATTGGAGGAGGAGGTAAAACTATAAAAGAAATAAAAGAAAGAACTGGAGCAGAAATAACTATCGAAGATGATGGAACTGTGTATTTCACAGGTAAAGGAGATAGTGTGAAAAATGCTCGCGATATAGTAGAGGCTATGACTTATGAATATAAAGTAGGAGATATGACAAAAGGTGAAGTTGTGCGTATTGCTGAATTCGGAGCTTTTGTAAAATTAAATGAATACAATGACGGCTTAGTACACATTTCCAAGATTGCACCTTTCCGAGTTTCGCAAGTTGCTGATATAATAAAAGAAGGAATGATAGTTCCTGTTAAAGTTATTTCAGTTGATTCTGAAGCAGGCAAAATCGGACTTTCTATCGTGGATGCAGATAAAGATTTCTTTAAACCAACTCAGGGTTAAATTTATTTTTAAAAATGGATAATTTCAAAGAAACAAATAATAAAATCACACACACTTTATCAGAAGATATGGGTTTTGCTATTCGTGAAAATAAAGACGGCTTCGTCAAAGATATGATTCACGCCGAAGAACGAAAAGATTTAGAAAAAAAACAAAGAGAAATTTATAATCGCAGAAATAGAATCTATTTAATGATTTCGATTTTCTTTGTTATCCTTTCTTTGGGGGCTTTGTTGTTTGTATTCTTCAAAGAAGAAGCTGAGACTTTTTTATTTAAAAGAAAAACTTCACCTTTAATTTTCCATGAAACTACAAAAGTTATAGATATAACTAATCAAAATAAAGACCAAATTAATGCTTTGGTTTTAGAAAATGTAAATCAAAATGAAAGAAAAGCCGGCTTATTAGAAGGTTTGTATTTTGTAAATGATAAAAAAACCGTTAATTTCTCTAATTTTTTGGCTTCTGTTAATTCTGTTTTTGTGCCGAAAGAAGATTCTTTTGATCAGAATTTTTTTATTGGAATTATGAATTTTGATGAGACAGTTGGAAATCCTATAGATTTTCCAGATAGAACTATTCCTAATACAAACAATAATACTAACAATCAAAATACAAATACTCAAAATGAAGCTTCTTTTAAAGAAGGGGAAATACTAGACGATTTTATTATTTTATCTGATATTAATTTTTTCAAAACAGGAACTTTGACTTTCAAAGATGAAGATTCTTTAAAAATGGCAAAAGAATTAATTAGTTATTTAGTAGATTTAATTCCTTTTGAAGATCATAAAATTCAAGTTTTTGGTATTTATGCTAATGAATTAAATTCAAATCAAAATTTAGCAGAAAACAGAAAACAAATTGGACTGAATTTATTAAATGAAGTTTTAAAATCTAAATATGATGAAAATAAAATCAAAGAGTTAACTATCGAAAGTGCAACTCGAGGAATTTCTCTTTCTGATATTTATACACAGCAAGAAATAAATCAAATGTCTTTGGAACAGAAAGCTACAAATATAGAATTAAATAATGGTATAAAATTTAAAATTGAACCAAAAGAATTATCTCAAGTAAATAATCCTAATGCAGGTGAAAACATAACTGTTGTTTTAGAAAATCAAATTAAAGAAAAAACTCCAGTATTTTCAAATTTCAAAAAAGATACTGATTTGTTTATTCTGCTTAGAACTTCTTCTTTTGCTTCTTCTTTTGAGCAAATCAAAAGTTGGGAGAATAAAATGTTTTTAGATTTGCATGGATTTTTCGGTTATGATGTTTCTCTATTTACTAATTATCTTTTGACCAAAGATTTCAAAGACGGCTTTATTGAAAACAAAAATGCTAGAATTTTATATGACGATACTGGTAAAATTGTAATGATGTATGTTTATATTGATGATAATTTCGTAGTAATTACAAATACCGAGCAAGCAGTCCGCGAAGCAATCTTGCGGGTGAATTCTAGTAAAATTAAGAAATAATTACTTGTTATTTTAGGATTTAGTGATATTATTTAGATATGGAAGACACAAATATAAATTCAAAAGAAAGTTTAGAGAAAGAAAGAGATTTATTAATTTCTGAATTAAAAGATATTGGAGTCCTTGATCCAGAAACAAATAAATGGCAAGCGGTCCCTATGGCAAACGAAGATTATGAATCTGATCCAAACGATATGGCAGACAGAGCCGAAGACTTTGAATCTCGCAGTTCTATCCTAGAAGTTTTAGAAGCAAGATTAAAAACAGTTTTAGAAAAATTAGAAAATTTAAAATAACATAAAATCCCTCTTTGAGGGATTTTTGTTTTAATGATAAAATATTTATATGTCATTTGCAAAAGTTTACTCTGCGCAAGTTAATTTACTTTCTGGAATTATTGTTACTGTTGAAGTTGATATCTCTAGAGGACTTCATTCTTTTTCTGTGGTTGGATTACCGGATAAAGCAGTAGATGAGTCCAAAGACCGAGTAAGTAGTGCTATTAAAAATAGCGGATACAAATCTCCAAAATCAGAAAACAAAAAAATTATTGTTTCACTATCGCCGGCTGATTTGAAAAAAGAAGGACCTTATTTTGATTTAGCAATTGCTCTTTGTTATATGTTAGCTAATGAAGAAATTAAATTTAATCCTGAAGGAAAAATATTCTTGGGTGAATTAGGGCTTGATGGAAACCTCCGCCCAGTCAAAGGAGTTTTGCCTTTAGTTGAAATTGCTCGCAAAATGAATTTTAAAGAAATTTATTTACCGAAAGAAAATGCTTTCGAAGGAGCTCTAATCTCGGGAATAGATATTTATGGAGTTTCTTCTCTTTCAGAATTAGTAGAGCATTTAGATGAGAAAAAAGAAAATAAAAAAACTATTTCTCTCCAAGATAAAACAGAAATAAATTATGAAAGAGAATTTAAGGGTTTTGACTTATCTGATATTCGCGGACAAGAAGGAGCTAAAAGAGGACTTGAAATAGCAGCTGCTGGCGGACACAATATCGCTATGTATGGACCGCCAGGTACAGGGAAAACTATGCTTGCTCGAGCATTCTCTTCATTACTGCCTTCTTTTTCTGAAGATGAAGTTTTAGAAATTACTGGAATACATTCTGTGGTTGGAGCGAATCAAGGTGAATTAGTTGTGAATCCTCCTTTTCGTTCTCCGCATCATACGGCTTCGTATGTTTCTCTGATCGGAGGAGGAGCTATTCCTAAGCCAGGCGAAGTAACACTCGCCCATAGAGGAGTTTTGTTTTTAGATGAATTTCCTGAATTTGATAAAAGAGTAATTGAATCTCTCCGCCAGCCACTCGAAGATAATATTGTTTCTATTTCGCGAGCTCGCGGAAGCGCTATTTTCCCTTCTAATTTTATTTTAGTTGCTGCTATGAATCCTTGCCCTTGTGGAAATTTTGGAACTAAAGACAAAGTTTGCATTTGCAGGCCGACTGATTTAGATAGATATAAAAGAAAATTATCTGGACCGATTATGGATAGAATAGATATTTGGGTTTCTGTTTCTTCTATTGATTATAAAAAATTAAGTGAAGAAAATACCGGAGAGAAAAGTCACATTGTCAAAGACAGAATTCTCAAAGCCCGCCAGTTGCAACAACAAAGATTCCTAAAGCATGAAAGAAAAATAAAAACTAATAGCGAAATGAATGCAAAAGATTTATCTAATATTATTAATTTAAAAGAAGAGGTTAGAAATATTTTAGATACAAGTGCTTCAAAATTAGGACTTTCTCCGAGAGCGTATCATAGAGTTATAAAAATAGCTCAAACTATTGCAGATTTAGATAATAAACAAGAAATAACAGAAAATCATATATTAGAAGCCTTGCAATATAGACCAAAGGTTAATTTGTGAGGTGTTTCTTTTGAGGTTTTCTATATTTTATTTATAGTTTTATGGTTTTAAATTTTATGAAACATAGTGATTAACTATATTTTGATGTTTTGCAAAACATTTAGCTTTTTGTTACTCACCTTGTTTCACTTGGATTTTTATAAATAAAGTTGTATATTTTTAGTGTATTTGATCATTAAAAATCTTGGTTATGTTAGTTATTTATTTGGCTGTCCTTTTGAATACATTAGGATATGTCCTTTATTACTTTCAGATGAAAAGAGGGGATTCAGAGCCAAAATTAATTAGTTGGGGGCTTTGGAGCTTTTTGTCTCTGCTGAATTTTCTATCTTATCGAGAGATGACAGATTTATTTTTGAGTCTGCAATTTTTCTCTGATGCATTGCTCTGTGTTGCGATATTTCTGTATGCATACTTTCATAAAAAATTTGAAGTGTGGAGCAGGGAAAATTACGGAGTTTCAGGATTAGGAATTTTAGCTATTCTTGTTTGGTGGCAGTTCAAAGAAGCTGTCTTTGCAAATGTGATAGTTTTCTTCTGTTATATAATTTCTTTTTATCCGACGATAAAGGAAGTTATAAAAAATCCTAATTCTGAAAATCCACTCTCTTGGTATATTTGCACGGTAGGGTATGGGCTACATATTTATGCAATTCATTTAGAAGAAAATTCTGAAGGTATTGATTATTTGACCCCTTGTGTACTTTTTATTTTGCATCTAGCTATAGCTTTCTTTGCAAAGAAAAAAGAAATTTTTGAAAATCCGAATAATTAGTTTTATTCGGATTTTTTTAATTGTTGATAACTTATTTGACATATTTTTTATATATTTTATAGTTATAGTGGATACGAGAACGAGTGTTTCTCAACTTTCTTTCAAAAATTAAAACCTAAACAATGAAGACTTTTTATTTTTTCCTCACAGTTTTATTTTCATTTTTCATTTTTTCAAATTTTGTCTTCGGACAAGAGATGAAAGAAGAAATAAAAATAATTTCTTACAATCCAGAAATCGGAGATTGGGATATATTGATTCCAATTCCGCCAGATGTAAAATTTGATCGCAGTTATGATCCTGTAATAGTGATTAATACTGTATGGGAACTACCAGCAGAATTTACAGAAAGAGGGATCGAGCTTTTGCATCCTTCGGAATTGTTTTTGAGAAGTGGAGTGGAATATTCTTTCTCTGCAATTTTTGTAAAAATTGAGGGAGGTTATCGTTTTGTAGATAAGAGTCCACCAATATCAATGAGAGCTCCACAAGTTTCTCTTGAGATGAATTATCATTTCGAAAAAGATAATCTGAAAACTGAAGCAGAATATTTTGCAGAAGTAGAAGGACTCGAACTCTCTGAGAGTGCTAGTTACTTTTGGATCATCGATAATAATACAGATTCCATAATTTATGGAGAAGGTCAAATTATTGAAATTGATCAAATTTCTGGAAATAGAATTTCTGGAGAAAAAGAGATAACAAGAGATGAGAATAAAAAGTTTTTGACTTGTTCGGTTGGTTTAGAAAATCAATTTGGAGAAGTTAAACTTTACGCTTCAGAAATAAAATCTTTGTTGTTCAAAAAAAACGATGAAGGTTTTTATGTAAAAAATCTTTTCGGTGTAGGTGCTATAATTCCTTATTGGAATGATGGTGAATTACGAAATGGATATGTATTTGATATGAACGGAAATTGTGTTAAACAATTCTCCGTATTATCAGGTGAGCCACTTTGGCTCGATGTGCCCGTTGGTGCATATGCATTTCATGTTGAAGGAATTGGGAGCCAAAAAATTATAAAAGCTTCCAGGTAAAATATTAAAGAGTATTTCTATTTATAGGAATGCTCTTTTTTATTTGTTAAATTTTATTTTAAAAAAAATGGGAAACAAAAAGCCCCCGCGTAGCGGGGGCTTTTTTGCGATTATTATTCTACTGCATCTTTCAAACCTTTTGCTGGTCTGAATTTTGGAACTTTTTTCGCAGCTACTTTAACTTGTTCTCCAGTTTTTGGATTACGAGCCATACGAGCTGGGCGTCCTTTTACAGAGAAGATTCCGAATCCTGCGATTGAAACTTCTCCTCCTTTTTTCATTGTACCAATGATAGCATCAAAAATTGTATCTACAACTTCTTCTGCTTGTACTTTTGTTCCACCTAATTTAGCTTGCACTAATTCAGCGATTGCTTGTTTGTTCATATTTTTAGTTATAAAGTTATCAAATTATAAATTAAAATTTATAATTTGATTTTCTTAAACTGATAATTTTGGTTTTCTGTTTTTTTTGAAACAGAAAGTTCGACCAATAAAACCTTATAAATTCTACATATATATTATATAATAATGCTTTTTTAAGAAAAATATTGACAAAAGAAAGATTTGTATTTTAAATAATATTTATTTAAAATAAAAAAGACCATTTTAATGGTCTTTTTTAGTTATTTATCTTGCGAATTCTATGACTCTAGTCTCGCGAATCATTGTTACTTTGATTTCACCAGGGTATTTTAGCTCTTGTTCTATTTTTAGAGCTATATCACGAGCCATTAGTTTTGCTTCTACATCAGAAACCTTTTCTGGAGTTACGAAAATACGGATTTCACGACCAGCAGATAGGGCATAAGACTTTTCAACTCCTTCAAAAGAATTTACTAATCCTTCTAATTCTTCTAGTCTTTTTAGGTAATTCTCAACACTATCACGGCGAGCTCCAGGGCGTCCTCCAGAAATAGCGTCTGCTGTTTGGACTATTATAGATTCGATTGTTTCATAAGGGTAGTCTTCGTGATGAGACTTCATTGCAGTGATAATTCTTTCATCAGCACCGAATTTTTGCAATATTCTCATACCGATTTCGACATGAGTTCCTGAAACTTCGTGATCTAGGGCTTTACCAATATCGTGAACTAATGCTCCAGCTTTTGCTATTTGAACATCAGCACCTAATTCTTCAGCTAACATTCCAGCAATATGAGCCATCTCGATTGAGTGTTGCAGTACATTTTGACCATAACTTGTTCTGAAATATAATCTACCGATAATTGTCACTAAACGAGGATCAAAGTTGAATATTCCGCATTCATAAACTGCTTGTTCTCCTTTTTCTTTGATGATTTTGTTAATTTCTTCTTTCGCTTTTTCTACTAATTCTTCTATTTTAGCTGGTTGAATACGACCGTCTAAAATTAAATTCTCAAGTGCAAGGCGAGCAACTTGGCGACGAACAGGGTCATAAGAAGAAATTACTAATGAGCCTGGAGTATCGTCAACTATTAATTCTACTCCAGCTGCTCTTTCGAAAGCACGAATATTTCTACCTTCTTTACCGATGATTTTACCTTTGATTTCGTTGTTTGGAATTTGGACTGTGGTTACTAATAAATCAGCAGCAGTACTAGAAGCAAGTCTTTGGATAGAAGTAGCCAAGATGTCTTTTGCTCTTCTTTCTAGTTTTTCTTCATTACTATTTTCAAGTTTTACCATACGAATAAGCAAATCTTCTTCGTATTTTTTCTCTATATCACGAAGTAATTCTTCTTTTGCTTCTTCTGCTGATAAGTTTGCCACTCTTTCTAATTCTTTGATTTTTTCTTCTTCTTTATTTTTTACTTTTTCTTCTATTTTTTTAATTTCATCAACTTTTAATTTGATGTTTTCTATTTCTTTGTCAATTTCGGCTTGACGAGAATCTAGAAGTTCGTCTTTCTTGATAAGGCGTTTTTCAGTTTCCTTGAATTCAGCCTCTCTTTTTTGTTCTTCTTCTTTTGATTTAGCTATTTTTTCTTCGGCTTTAGCTTTTGCCTCATCTGTGATGCGTTGTGCTTCTTCTTTGGCACTAACCATCATTTGTTTGATGTCTATTTCGATAGAACGCTTTTTACCTAGAGCAATTATTAGACGAAGATAATATCCAATAACAGCACCCAAAAGCAAAGCGCCTATTCCAATAAGTATTATTGTTGTTAAACTCATAAGCTTTGTTACAGCTTACAAAAACACACCAGTATATCTATACTTTAGAGATTTTTTTTTGATTATTTAAACTTTTTTCTAAATTTGTCTTCAAAAATTGGTTTCGGATTAACATATATAATGGATATTTTTATAAACTGATTAAAATAAATTTGTAAATTCTAACAATTTTACTATATCAAAAATACCCTTTTCTGTAAAGAAGGGTATTTTTGGTTAATTTGTATTTAATTTCTATTTTTTAGTAATTTCAGCTTTGGATTTTGTTACTATTTCATCAATAATTCCATATTTTTTGGCTTCTTCGGCGTCCATATAGAAATCTCTTTCTACATCTTTCTCTATTTGAGAGAGAGATTTGCCTGTGTTTTTTGAAAGCATTTTGTTTAAAATGTCTCGAGTTTTCAAAATATGCTTTGCAGAAATAGCTATATCTGTTGCTTGACCTTCTACTCCGCCTAACGGTTGATGAATCATGACTTCGGCATTTGGTAATATATATCTTTTACCTTTTTTACCAGCTGATAAAACCAAAGCTCCACCAGAAGCAGCAATTCCTACGCAAAAAGTAGCAACATCAGGACGCACATGATTCATTGTGTCTATAATTGCTAAAGTAGAAGTAACAGAGCCTCCAGGAGAATTAATATAAAGATAAATATCTTTTTTTGGATCTTCGGATTCTAGGAATAATAATTGAGCAATAATTAGGTTTGCACTGTGGTCATCTATTGGTCCACCTAGGA
Source organism: uncultured Candidatus Saccharibacteria bacterium (assembly GCA_964395435.1). Taxonomy (GTDB): domain Bacteria; phylum Patescibacteriota; class Minisyncoccia; order Phycocordibacterales; family UBA9973; genus UBA9973. Next base: position 9,434 of record CAYNAO010000001.1, on the reverse strand, counting down.
AAATAATTCTTTCACGAAGCAAACGAGAATAAATATCATAAGCTCTTTCGCCGAATTGTGATTTTTCGATAACTGTTGGGATTAACATATAATTTAAAATTTTATCAAGTAATAAAGTCGACTGTTTTGTAGAAAGATTATAGCACATAAGTATAATTTTAAAAATCTTTGACAAGTAGAGTGTTTTTGAGTATTGTTTAGGGGAATGTTATTTTAAATCACTTTTTAAATTATTGATTATGAGTTCTAGCTTTTTGATTTTTGCAGTCGTTATTGTTATGATAACTTGCCTCATTCTTTTGTCTGACTTTGCCAGGGTTTTACTTGGTGGAGAGTGGTTTGTTTACAAGGTTACTGATTGTGTTGATCGATCTACTTCTGTGATGAGAACCAGAAAACCAAAAGAAAGTAATCGAATTTATCAATATGAATTAGAAGGAGGGCCGATTTACGAAGGTTCTAATAAATTAATTCATATTATTGCAATGCTTGTGATAACTTATTTTGCTAATTTTTGGATATTCCTTTTGGCTGTGGCTGGAATTATTTTGATATGGTTTTTTGCCACAGAAATTTATTTTATTTATGCGGGCGGAATTTGGGAAAATGTTCATCGGTATAACGAAGAACAAACCAATTGGCAGAAAATTGGTAAAACACAGGCAAGTAAAAGCAAATTACCGGTCAGAGATTTTGGTTGGCAAAAGTGGATAATTTATTACTTGTTATTTGCTTCTTTGTTTGTGTGGCCTGAGCATACAAGATCGGAAATATTATTTTATTTTGTAGGATTTATTGTTCTACATATTTTGTTTTCTTTTGAGTTTAAAAATATAGATAAAGAAAATCAAACAGAGCAAGAAATGATGTCATAAAATCAAAAACCTGATTCTTTGAGAATCAGGTTTTTTTAATTTTTTTATTTTAGATTTTCTAAGAATTCAAAGACTTTTTCGTTAGTTAGAACATTGGTTGTGTAAATACGAACTTGTTCTTGATCTGCGCCTTGATAATGTTCCATTATGTGTTTAGTTTCTTTTTCTATTTCTTCTTCAGTTGGTTTTATGTTTTCAGTCTGAGCTAATTTGTTTAAGATTAAACCTAATTTAACTCTTTTTTCTGCATCATTATGGAAATCTTTTTCTAAATCTTCACGAGTTTTTTTGATATTTGCTAAGTAGTCTTCGAATTTAAGTCCCATTTGAGCAATATCAGATTCCATTCTTTGAATAATTTTTTCTACTTCGGATTGGATTAAAATTTCTGGAGTTTCTATTTTTGTATCTTCAATAATCTTCTCTACAATTTTTAATCTTTTCTTCTCACGAGCTTGATTTGTTTTTTCTAATTTTATATTTTCTTTTAGTTTGTTTTTGAAATCTTCTACTCCTTCAAAAGGACCCATAGCTTTGACGAATTCATCATTGAATTCTGGTAAATCTTCTTCTTTGTTTTCTTCGGTTTTTTCTAAATCATCTGCTTTTATTTCTTTGATATGTTGTTTGTTTTTTGCACGAGATTTACGAATATCGTTAATTGTATTTTCTACTTCTTCTTCAGTAACTGTGATTTCTTCTTCTTTTTCATTGTTGATTTCTTGAGAAGATTTTTTGTAATCTCCTAATTCGAATTCTGGCAATACAGTAACTGTGACTTTGAATTCTAAAGGATTATTACGAGCGATTTTTGTGATAGAGATTTCTGGGCGACTTATTATGTCTAATTTTTCATCAAGAATAATTTTAGGATAATGATCAGAAATAGCTAATTGTGCCATTTCTTCTAAAATATACATTTCTGGTACTTTTGATAAAACTATGTTTTCCGGAACTTTTCCTTTGCGGAATCCATCTACTTCCATGTTTTCAGATATGTTTTTAAAAGCTTTTTCGTAATATCTTTCGAAAATGTCTGCTTCTAATTCTGCTTCAATTTCTACTATGCTTTTAGGTTGTTTTGTGATTTTGTGTTTCATATAAGGTTTAGTTTACTTATTTTTGTTTGTTTTGTCAAAAAGGGCGGCATTTTTTTTAAAAATGCCGCCCTTTTGGTATTCTCCTTTAAAACTTATTATTCTAAAGTTTCAATGTCGACAGAAGCTTCGACTTCTGTGTTTTCAAATTCAGATTCTAGAGTATTTAATTCATTAACAATATCTTCTTGGTTTAGGTTTGTATTGTCAGAATTTTCTATATTTGTATTTTCTAAATTTTCTTGATTTAGTTTTTCATTTGCAGTTTTAGACATATACAAATAAATTCCTCCAAGTACTAAAATCAAAACTATAACCAAAATCCCTATTAATGATCCGTTTGATTTGTTTTCATTTAATGGTTCCATATTTTTTATAAATTAGTTAATAATTATTGAGAATCATCTCCTGTTTTTGGAGAATCTTCTGTTGTTTGAGTATTTGTTGGCCTTATTGTTTTAGCAATTTCTTTTAACATTTTAACAGAATTTTTGATATAAGAATGAGCTTCTTTCAATAATGCTTGAGCTTCTTTGCTAAGGGTGCGCAATTTGTCTTTTTGTTCTTTGGTTAATTGTTCTACTGATTGAGACAATATTCCATTCATTTCTGTAGCTTTATTTTTTACTTCAGATAATTTTGCATCAATTTTTGCTAATTCATTTTGAGGATTTGTAACATCTCCACCTAATTCTTTTATTTTGCTAATTTGAGTTTCTACTCTTGTTTTGTTTTTGTTGATATTTTCTATAGCTTTATCAAATCTGTCCAAAGCCTCGATTCTATTATTTAATCTTTGTTCCTTGATTTTTTTACGAGCAGCATCCTTTTCTTGTTTAAGAGATTCTTTTAAAGCATCCATTTTTGTTTTGTATTCTTCTCTTAAATTTTTAACTTCTTCTTTGTTTTCTGCTCGCGCTTCTTTTATGTTATCTCTAGTTTCTTTTCTCTCTTCTCTAATATCTTCTCTTATTTGTTTTATATTTTCTCTTGTATTCACTCCGTCTGTTTGAGCATTTGCATCTAAACCAAACATCATCATAAATACAAAAGTTATTATTAAGTATTTTTTCATATTTTTATTTTAAATTATTAATTACTACTAATATATATAGTATAACTTTTTTAATTAAAAAATAAAACCACTTATTAAAGTGGTTTTATTTTTATTATTCTTCGAAATTTTTTAAATAAATTTCATTATATCTTTTTGCACAATCTTTTATTACATTTATAGCTTCGTCTTTTTCATGGAAAGTTTCTACTATACCGGTGCCTGGTTTTTTCATTGCTTTGTAGTTTTCCCAATAGTATTTTGTTTCCTTTTCCCAATATTCTCCTAAATCTTTATAAGAATTAATATGATCTGATCTTTTGTCGTCATTGATAACAGCAATAATTTTGTCATCAACTTCTCCACCATCTATGAATTTCATAACTCCTATAATACGAACTTCTACTAAAGATCCAGGCACTAAAGGTTCTGTTACATTTACGATAACTACATCTAATGGATCTCCATCATAATCCCAAGTCATAGGGATTGCTCCATAAGTAAAAGGGTAGGCTAAAGAAGAATAACCAACTCGGTCTAATTTTAATTGACCTGTTTCTGTTATTAATTCGTATTTATTAATGCTACCCGCAGAAACTTCTACGATTGCATTTAATATTCCTTTTTCTTCATCAGCAAAAGGAGGTAATACATGCAATAGATTTAGCATATATTTTGATGGTTTGTGATTTATGTTTGCCATATATAGTTATAAAGTTAAAGTTATAAAGTTAAAAGTTTAAAATAATTATAAAAACCTTCTATATTATAGTATATCAAATTATTTTAGCTTTCTAGATCTTCGTTGTTTTCTTCGGTTGATTCTTCGTCAGTATTTTCTGATATTTCAGTATCTTCATTTCCTTTAATATCAATTCTCCATCCTGTTAATTTAGCAGCAAGACGAACATTTTGACCTCCTTTACCAATTGCTAAAGATAATTCTTTGTCTGAAACTTCAATTTCAGCTTTGTGATTTTCTTCATCTATTTCTATAGATAATACTTTTGCTGGAGATAAAGAATTAGTAATAAATACTTTTGGGTCTTCTGACCAAGGAATAATATCAATTTTTTCACCAGATAATTCAGTTGTTATAGTATTTACTCTTGTTCCTTTTTGACCAACACAAGAACCAACTGGGTCAATACTAGGATCATTTGAGAAAACAGCTATTTTAGATCTAGATCCAGCTTCACGAGCAATGTTTTTAATTTCTACAACACCACTTTCGATTTCTGGAGCCTCTGATTTGAATAATTGTTCCAAGAATTTAGGATGAGTTCTAGATAATCTTAAATTTATACCTCTTCCAGAGTCTTCAACTCCATATAAATAAGCACGAATTCTTTGACCACGAGAATAATGTTCTCCTGGAATTTGTTCATCGGCATTTAATATACCAGTAGCACGGTTAAAGTCTATATAAATATTACCTCTTTCTATTTTTTGAACGATACCATTTATGATTTCTCCTTCTTTTGTTCCATATTCATCTATAATAGAATTTTTCTCAGCTTCACGAATTCTTTGAATTATTACTTGTTTTGCTGTTTGAGCTGCAATTCTACCGTAATCATCTTTGCTGTCTAGTGGAAATACGATTTCATCATTTAATTCTACATCTTTTTTAATTTTTCTAGCATCTTCAAGCATTATGTGGTGCAAAGAATTAAAACGAGCTCTTTCGTCGCCGTCTTCTTTGTGTGCTACATATTCTTCTTCACTTTCTTCTTCACCTTCTTCTGGAATTCTAACTATGCTTTCATCAACTACTATTTTGATTTGGAAAAAGTCTGTTTGACCTGTTTCTAAATCAAACTTTGCTCTAATTATTTGACCTTTTTTACCGTAATCTTTTTTATAAGCAGCAGCCAAAGCTTGCTCAATAGCATCGATAATTTTCTCCTTTGGAATACGGCGTTCTTGTTCTAATTGTTCCAAAGCTATTTTGAATGTTTTTAAATCTAACATGTTTTTTTATAGATAAAATATCTATTATTTGTTTTGTAAATACGACTATATTTAATTGTTCTAAAAATAAAAGCCCCGTTTTGGCAGGACTTGTACTTATATATAGTATATCACTTTTTTTTAAAAAAACAATACCTTTTAATTTATCCACAACATATTTTTGATTCTTTATTTTTTAAATAATGTATAATATATATGTGTCTAAGCAAAAAATAATTTTGATTATTTTTTTATTTATTTTAATAATAGGTTTTTTGCTTTTCTATTTTTTTATTCAAAGACAAAATTCAAATTTTAATAAAAACAAAAATACAGACTTTTTAGACAAAGAATTAACTCCCCTAAAAACTAGAGAAGAAATTATAGAAGAGTTAGAGTCTTATAGAGAGCCAACAAGAGAAACAATAATACCTCTAAATACTCCAACCGATCAAACTATTAAAAATGATGCAGAAATTAAAAATGAAATTGATTCTTTTGAAATTAAAGAAGAAAATAATAATCAAAATTTAACAGATCAAGAAATTTTACAATTATTAAAAAATCCTAGTTTAAATAATTAATGAAAAATTTTTTTAAAAATAAAAAAAATCTTATAGTTATATTTGTTCTTTTTATATCTTTATTTTTTGCTAAAAGTATTTTTTCGGGAACTAATGATAATTTTTTTGGTTTTGGTTGGGCGGCTAATTACCTTGATTTAAATTATAATGGATCTATTGATTTGCCAGAAGAAGACAAATCAGGAGCTGGTTGGATATCTTTTAATTGTATTAATGAACCTGGTAGTTGTAATTCTGGAGGAAACTATGGAGTTAAAATTAGCCAAGTTGGAGAAGAATTTTTTGTGACTGGTTTTGCTTGGTCGCATAATTTTGGCTGGTTAAAATTCGGAGGGCTTTCAGGTTTCCCAGAAGAAAATGGAGAAAATGCTTATTTTGAAGGATCTTATGAGAATGGAGTTTTTAATGGAACTATTTATGGTTGGGCTAGATTTTGTTCTCCTGCTTCTAATCCAGACACATGTGGTGGTTTCTTTACAAATGATCAAAACGGCGGTTGGGATGGTTGGGTTAAATTAACCGGTAGTAATCATGCTTTAAATATAGAGAACAATGTCCTGTCTGGTTATGCTTGGGGAGGTTTTGATGAACATAAAAATAATGTTGGATGGATAGATATGAATGGAATATTAATTCAGGATAATCAAACAAATATTGATTTTTATGCGCAACCGGCTTTTGCTTCGGCTCCAGATTTTGAGACTACTTTATATTGGAATCCTATAGATCCTAGTATTGTATTTACAGAATGTATTGCGAATTCCAGTAATCCTTTAAACGAAGAGACTGTTCCGGAATGGGATGGGCAAGTTAGTTTTACTACTCCAGCTTCTTTGACTGTATCTACTCCTTATAATCCAACAAATTATCAAATTACTTGTTTTGATGGAGTTGGCACAGAATATACTTCTACAATTTCTGTAGCTAGGAATGTAGGAGAGAGTTTAACTTTGAATAATTCTAGAGTTATTAATGGAGCAACAACTCTTTCTTGGAGAGCGACTAATATATTAGGAGATTCTTGTAATGCTTCAACGGTTAATCCTTCTTCGGGACTTAATTGGTCAGATAATAATCCTAAAACTCCTCCAACTGAAGCTGATCAAAATCCAACTGTATTTGGATCTATGACTGGAGTTTCGGTAACTGCAGTTCTACCAGCAAAAACTACTTACCGATTAACTTGTTTAGGAAAATATTCTCTTTCACCGATTGTAGTTTCTTTGGATTTACATACTCAAAGTGGAGCGTCTTCATTAACATCAGTTCCAAAATATAGAGAAAATTAATAAAAATATTGTTTTTTAAAAATATATTTTGGTATAATTAAATTAATTATGAAAAAATTTTATTTTAACTTTTTATTAATATTTGTTTTTGGTTTTTTATTTTTTAATTTCTTTGGTTTTAATATAAACAAAGCTCATGCAACCTTGTCTGTATCCTTAGAAGGAGTAGACGCCACAAATTTTCAAGAAGATGATTATGATTTAGATCATCCTGATTTTTCTACCGGTCCCATAGATATTGCTTATAATGGAAAAGTTTTTTTTAGATGGAGGGTTGGTAGTAGTATTACTCCTAATACATGTACTAATAATATTGGTATATCTAGAGAAGCTTTTGAGTACTATCAACAAAATCCTACTTTATATGGTGGAAGTTTAACTGTTAGAAATATAACTCAAACAACTACTTTTTTTATAACTTGTAATAATATAACAGCATCAGTTTTAGTTAGAGTTGGACCTGCTCCAGCGCCTACTGTTAGTCTGACAGCTAATCCTAATTCTGTTCCATATGGAGGCTCTACTTTTTTGTCTTGGTCTTCTACTAATGCTACTTCATGTACTGCTTCGAATGGTTGGACTGGAAATAAAAGTCCAAATGGAGGTCAATCAATTTCTAATTTAACTTCTACTAAAACTTTTACTTTAACTTGTACTGGTCCGGGCGGTAGTGGATCAGCTAGTGCTACTGTTACCGTTGGATCACAAGCTCAAATTCCAACAGTATCTTTGACAGCGGATCCTGCTTCTGTGAATTCAGGGGGATCTACTACTTTGACTTGGGTAACAAATAATGCGACTTCATGTAATGCTTCTGGAGGTTGGAGTGGAGCAAAAAATGCTTCTGGTGGCAGTCAGGTAATTTTTAATTTAACTCAAAATACAACTTTTAATTTAGCTTGTACTGGGCCAGGAGGTAGTGGAAATGCTTCGGTAACTGTTACTGTAATTGCTCAAAAGCCGGTAATCAATTTTATTGCTAACCCTAGTCAAGTTTTATCTGGTGGATCTAGTACTCTTTCTTGGTCTGTGAATGGGGCGACTTCATGTACTGCTTCGAATGGTTGGACTGGAAATAAAAATGCTGTTAGTGGGTCTCAAGTGATTTCAAATATAACTTCTACTACTACATTTACTTTGTCTTGTAGTGGAGCGGGAGGAACATCTGTTGCTTCAGTTGTTGTTTCTATTGGTAATTTACCAACTGTTAATTTGTCTGCAACACCAGAGAATGTAAATTATGGTGGAGGAACTCAATTAAGTTGGAGTACTTCTGGAGCAACGACTTGTAGCGCTTCTGGAGATTGGACTGGAAATAAAAGTCCAAATGGAGGTAGTCAATTAATAGGAAATTTAACCTCAAATAAAACTTTTACTTTGACTTGTACTAATCAATTCGGACAAGGTCAAGATACAGTAGAAGTAACTGTGAATCCGCAAGCTCCAATCGTAAACCTTTCTGCTAATCCTAGACAAATTGGTGTAGGAGGTTCTACTTCTTTGATTTGGGTTGCTGAAAATGCAACAACTTGTACTGCGGGAGGAGGCTGGACTGGTGAAAAAACTCCTGCTGGCGGAGCAGAAGTTATTTCTAATTTAAATCAAACTACTACTTTTACTCTAGCTTGTACTGGTCCGGGAGGTAATGGAAATGCTTCTGTTATTGTTTCAGTGAATCCGGTTCCTGTAATTTCTTTAACTGCTAATCCTCAAAATGTTAATTACGGAGGAGGATCTCAATTAACTTGGACTGTATCAAATGCAGTTTCTTGTAGCGCTTCCGGAGGCTGGACTGGAAACAAAAGTCCAACTGGAGGTAGTCAATTGATTCCAAATATTACACAAACAACAGTTTATACTTTGAATTGTTTTGGTATTGGAGGTAGTACTTCTGTTAGTGAAACTATTTCAGTAAACCCTCAAGCACCTGTTGTTAATTTGTCAGCTAATCCGATTTCTGTTCAAAATGGAGGTTCTACGATTTTATCTTGGACTACTCAAAATGCAACAACCTGCAGTGCGTCTGATGGATGGACTGGAAACAAAGCTTTATCAGGCACAGAAACTATCAATAACATAACTGTAAATACAGTCTTTACTCTAACTTGTACTGGTCCGGGAGGAGAAGCTGAGAATTTCGTGAATGTGAGTGTTTTAGGAAAACCAATTGTTTCTTTGACTGCTAGTCCGACTTCTGTTTTCCCTGGAGGATCTACGACTCTGTCTTGGACTTCAACTAATGCAACATCATGTAATGCTTCAAGTAACCCAGTAGGACTATGGCAAGGTAATAAAAATACCTCTGGCGACCAACTTGTAGAAAATATACCTGGAGCAACAACATTTACCTTGACTTGTACTGGTCCGGGAGGAGAGAGTATTAGTTATGCAAATGTATCTCAAATAGAAGAAAGAATAACTTTTAGAAATACAAGAGTTATTAATGGAAGAACTGTTTTATCTTGGACACTTAAGAATGTAAAAAATTGTAAGGCTTCAACTCGTAATCCAGAAAGTGGACTTAATTGGGAAGGAGATATTCCGAACGAACCTACAACAGGACAAAGAGCAAATGTTATAGT